>NZ_RRZJ01000003.1:0-359171 GCF_004368175.1 Pseudomonas sp. CH235 | reverse complement strand
CTGAAGAGCTTGAACTCTTCAATCGTCGGATCAATATACTTATCAACAGTGGAGGCCCAGACAACATCACCAACCTCTAACACAACCAAAGTTAACAAATCCATCCTTCATAGAACCAAATAACTAAAAAGACAGATTCATTTTCATTTGAAGAAACAAATTCCACTTTTTTTGAACCCACTAAAGCAACTAAATACTCAATATGAGCAGACACAAAATCATCCTACCGAATGACTGGATTGCAGAATTTAACAATACAGGTGAATTCCATATGGGAGCAGAGGGTTGGGGTCTTCTGCTAACAGGTCCTAATCAAAGCCGCATCGATTATTTCAACGACCAAATCGTACTGGTAAACGATGATGAGGGCGTACACGCTAGATCGTGTATTCGCTTATCCGACAATGGCGTGTACGGTTACCTCACCACTGCTGTGGACAGCAGTTGGGTCATCGACTTTTCACGAGGAATGATTGCTCCGCACCGGATCAGCATCCAGCAGCGCCACGATGGTTATGATGAGAGTGTATCAGTTCACGAGCAACCCGCATTCAAACGGACGAGGCAGTATATTAGCGTTAGTGGTAAACACATTTACCTGACCTTCCCCCTTACCCGCGACGAAGACTTTCCGAAAATCTGGGAAGAGTATTTATCGATTCGACGACGGCAGATCGACGAGCTCTACTTTCGCAACTGAGTTCACCAACGAGGCCTATAACCAGAGAAAACTTATTTATTCTTCTAATCCAAAGGGGACAGATCTATTTTTTGCTGATTAAAATTTAAAATACATCTGCCCCCTTTTGTCCAATCGATCCTCCCATGCGGGCAAGTACTCGATATCGGATGGTATCCAGAATTCAGCACTCGCGGCTCCTTTGTTATCTCTCTAATCCGCAATCAAGACTGGCAAAATCCGACTAATTGTGAAAAAGCAAAAAACTGGGAAGAGTTCAAAATAGCGCTAGAGAACATATCGAAAAGTCTGGAAAGCTAGTATCGATAAACGCTTCCGATATATGGAATAAACCAACTGACCAAAACAACATCACCGCTATCCCCCCTCAATCATCCCCTCCAAAACCTCATACTTAACCACCACCCGATTCCCATACAACCGCTCCCTCTCCACCAACGCCCCCACCTGCCCCTTTTCCCTCACCTCCCGCCAAATTTCATTCTCCCGATACACCCGCTCCCCCTCCCGTACAAACCGATGCCCCACCTCGAACACGTGATACCGATAAGCCCGCTCTCGATCACACAACAATTCCCCCTCCAGCTGCGTCTCCCCGACCTTCAGCTTCAGCTGAAAGCTGCGATCCGTCGGGTTGTGCAGTACCAGGTCGATGTAGTTGTAGAAGATCGCCGCGCCGGAGCCGAATGGCAGGACGCGGCCGTCGTCCGGGAAGGGGTCGAAGCTGTGGTTGGCGCGTTCGATGACGACCAGGGGTGAGTGAATGGCCATCCAGTGGATGAGGTTGCTGAGTTGGCAGATGCCGCCGCCGATGCCGGTGCGGGCTTCGCCGAATGAGAGTTCCATGCCTTCGACGTAGCCGCGTTGGCGGGTCGGGCGGCCGACGAGGCGGCAGAAGGAGAAATATTCGCCGGGGGCGATGGTGACGCCGTCGATGGCGGCGACGGCGAGTTTGAGGTTGATGACTTTGTTGTGTTGCAGCGTAAGGTCGGAGTCGCCGAGTTTGCGGATCAGTTTTGAGGTGTGTTTGAGGTAGCGGTAAGGCAAGCGCTCGGACGTCGCGACAGGCCGCGCGTAGCGTTTGCTCGAGCAGTGCCAGGCGATGTGGCGGAACAGTCTTTTTTGCCACACACGCAGCCAGTAAAGGGCCGGGTGGTAGAGGGAAAGTGGTTTCATCCGTGGCGAACGGCGCGGGCCGTTGTCTTCCTTGAGCTTGAAAGGGCGGCGCATCTTACCGTGGAACCGCGCTTGATCGCCAAGCGCCTCGCCGGTGTCGCAAGCCGTAACAAGTCGCCCGGCCTGGGGGCTCGGAAATTAAGCTTCAACTAAGGTTGCGTCCCTACCATCCGGGCCACAAAGCAGCGGTTCTGTGTGCTGATTGCCGTCAGCAGAACCCTTCAACTTGAAGTGAGCCCGGACCATGAGTGCGATCGATTCCACCTCTAAACAACTGCCCGCGTTCAGTCTTGTATTGGTCAATTACAAGACGCCGGAAATAACCCGGATGTGCCTGGAGTTTCTCCAGCAGTACGTCAAGGAGCATCAAATTCCGGTGTGGGTGGTGGACAACGATTCCGCCGATGAAAGCCTGATTTACTTGCGGTCTCTGGACTGGATCAACTTGATCGAGCGCCCTTCTCCCGGCAAGGAAGCGGGGCATATTGCTCATGGCAAGGCACTTGATCTGGCACTTGCGAAAGTTGAAACCGATTACCTGTTTTTGCTGCACACCGACACTTTCGTTTTTGACAGTACTGTCTTTTCGATGATGATGAATGAGTGCATGCAATCTTTGGATACAGCGGCGGTCGGTTGCGTCGAACAATTGGATCGCGGCGTCCTTAGAGACAGCTGGCGTTTGTCTTCGCGTTATTTCAAACACTATTTCCGCCGAGCAAAACAGCACTTGGGGTTGCCCTCCCGAGATCCAAAACCCTACCGGGAAACTCACCTGAAAAGCTTCTGCACCTTGTGGAATGCACGGCTGATCAAGGCTCACGGGCTGCATTTTTCGATGGACGACCGGGTCCCGGGATACACGCTGCAGGATCGTTTAAGCAACCTTGGCTACGGCATCAAATGCCTCTCGCCGCGGACGATCTTCCGCTACCTGGATCACATTCAGGCCGGCACCGTGGCCGCGATCGGTGGATACGGCAAACAGCACCGCCGCACCACCATGTATCAGGAAACGCTCAAGCGCCTTCAGTTACAACAGCGCATGCGACCCGCCAGATCGTAAGACAATAAAAAAGGGCGACTTCAAAGTCGCCCTTTCTGCATCTGAATTCTTTGGCTTCCACTCCGAGGAGGTGTTCGCCCAGTGTAATGGCCTGGCAATCCATGCACCGGTAAAGAGCCCTGACACTGGGCGAACGGGAGGGATTTTAATGGAAGCTGGCGGATATGTCGTGCTAATTGAAGATGAAATTTATGTACTGAAAAGTTAAAGGACATTGCTTACCGATTTTTCCCGACAAACTTTCTGACATCATCACCTCGAATACTTCATATGACTGTTCTCATACAATTACTTGTACAAGAACAGCCATTCTGTAGAGTCAATACTCAACTTTCATGCTGACTGGTCACTTTTAATACATCGGTGTAAGTGACCACGACGCTTTGCCCGACTTTCAAATCTTTCAGTTTGGCCTGAATCTCAGGCTTTTCGACGTTGAGGGTTTTCGACTGGCCTGAAGGGTTTTCCAGGGTGACCTGGTTTGTCGCCAAATCAATTTTGGTTATTTTCAGTTGCACCTGAACCTGACGGAAAGCCTCGCCACCGGGGTTGCTGGTGCCCACGGCGTTGCGCAGCTCACCGGTGCGCTCGGTAGAGCCTGGCAGACCTTTATCCACGTCGGTGTCCAGATAAGCGGCGACCGAACGTGTCACCTCGATCTGGACCAGATCGCCCACTTTCAAATTACCGAGGTTTTTCGCCTTGTCGCTGAGCTGAATGTGCACCTGGCGACCTTCCGCGCCTTCCAGGACCACTTGATGATTGGCCGGGTCAACCGCCAGCACTTTGGTGGTGACCCGGTCGGCCTCGACAGCGGCCGAAAGCGGTATATCGGCGGCCACCGCCGAAAAGCTGGCAGTAGAAAAGACAGTGGCAAGTGCAATGGCGTGCGTCAGTGCTTGGAGCTTCATAAGCGATACATTCCCTGTGATGGATGGCAGCACCCATCGCCAACGCGGTCAGCGACGGATGTGCCACTGAGCATAGACGCCCTTCAGGGTTTGCTCCGCGATCGTTGCGCGGTGTCCTGCGCGGTTGACTCGCCACTGGGGGTGCCTTTACCGGAGCTCTGCCGCTGTTTGGGATCGGTGGGGCGCAGCGCGTCGTTGTCGCGCTCGGTTTCACCCGGCGGACGAGGTTCGTCGGGGTGCTCGCTATCAGGAACAGTCTTCATGTCGTACCTCCTCAGGCTTCCGGGTCATCGAGTTCCCGTGCAACGTTTACGGCGGGTGAGTCCTTGTGCAGGTCATCGGCCTTGGCTCTGAGGATCTGCCACTGCTCAAGATCGATGGCACCTTGACCAAGCAAATCGTCAGCAATGCGCTGCAGATCGAAGTAATGGGCATCCGGGGATTGTTGCCAGTACGTCTGATCGTCAAACATCTGCTGCCAGGTCGTCAGGTCTGGAGATTTCAGTTCCTCGCTCATGGATCGGATCCTCGGCCATGTTCCTCGGTAGAGGGGGCATCCCGGACAGAGTTCCAATCGATTCCTTCGCGGCACGGCGCGCGGAATCAGTACCCGGTCATCTCCAGATAGCCCTGCCCGCCCCGATTGCCGCTCAGGCGCACCGGCCCTTCCCAATACGGAATGCGCAGGTTCATCCAGGCGTCGGGGTTGATTGCATCAAGGGTGATCTGCAGATTTTTTTGCGGAATGTCGATCGACCAGCGCACCGGCATCGAACGGCCGGCGACCTTCGCAGCGTCCTTCGGGGTCAGCTTGATCTGTTCGGCGTGCAGGGTTTCGGTCTGCCCATCGGCGGCAATCCACGTGCCGGTCAGGTACGGCGCCCCTTCCTTCTGGCGCATGCGGTACAGCATGACGTGTTCGCCGCCGTCCAGATGCAGGGAGAACCAGTCCCAGCCCGTCTGGTTGGCGGTCAGCGGCTGGCTGCTCCATTCGCGGTCGAGCCAGGCCGGGCCGTTGACGGTGTAGGTCTGACCGTCGATCTGCAGGGTGCCGCTGGCCTGGAAAAACGGCTGGCTGTAGTAATACGACGCCTGGCCCTGTTCGGATTTCTGACTGAAACCCTTGTCGCCTTGCAGCACCAGCGGGCGGCTGGAGGTCAGGCGCAGCTGGTAGCTGAAGTTCTTGTCCCGGGCGCTGAGTTGCAGGTCGGCCAGCGGATCGCTCGCCTGACTGACGAAACGCCAGTCATCGATCCACGCCTCGAACGGCGCTGCACGCACGCCGGCCTGCCCCACGCCGCCACGGGCGTAACGCTCGGCGGCATGGTGGACGCTGGCCGAGGTGACCGCCGCATGCCCGAGCCAGATCGTCTGGCTGGCCCAGCCCGGCTGCGGCGGCGAGGCGTTCAGAGCGCTGCGAAACAACGTCCACTGCACGCCGAAATCGTTGCCCTGCGCATCCTTGAGATTGGCCGTCACGTACCACCATTCGATACGAAAACCGTCATGGGCGCCGTGATCCGCCGGGAAGCTGAAAACCCGCCCTGGCACCACCGGCGTAAACGCCTGCGCCTGAGCCCCCATCCCGGCAAAGCCCTTCTGCTCCGGCGCGGGGTTGTCGCATCCACCGAGCAATAACGCCAGAAACGCCAGCGCAAACCTAGTCCTCATGGGCAAACGTCCTCAACAAGTCCGCCGGTTGCGTGCGGTACAGCGAATACAGCGGCCACGCCGAGGCCAGCAACGTCGCCAGCAGCGCCAGCCCCATCAGTTGCAGCAACTGCCATGGAAACACCCGCAGCGGCAGACGCCAGCCAAAAGCCTGCACGTTGATCACCGCGTCCAGGCACCACGCCAGGCCGATGCCCAAAGGCAACGCCAGCACCAGCGTCAGCAGCGCCAACAGCCACGTTTGCCCGAGGTTGAGCAGCATCAATTGCCGTCGCGTCACGCCCAGGGCCCACAACGGTGCGAGCTGGCCGAGACGGCTCTGACTCTGGGTCAGCAGGCTGATGAACAGCGCCACGCCGGCGACGGCAAGCGTCAGGCTATTCAGCGCGGCGGTCGCGGCGAAGGTGCGTTCGAAGACTTGCACCGACCAGCCCTTGAGCCGCGCCTGATCGACGATCCGGCTGTCATCAAGCTGGAAGCGTGCCTGCAAGGCCGTGAGCAACGCCGGGATGTTCGGCGGGTCGATGCGCAGGTTGAAGCGGTTTGGCGTCAGCTGTGGCCAGCCGCGCAACAGGTGATTGCTGTTGACCAGCACATGGCCCTTGGGATTGCCGTAGTCGGCGTAGATGCCGACGATGCGCGGCGACCACGACCCGCCCGGCGTGGGAATCGACAGGTGATCGCCCGGCGTCACTTTCAAGCGCCGCGCCAGTTGTTCGCTGAGCATCACCGCATCGTCCTTGGCCAGCGCCGCCCACGGGTCGTCTCCTCGAGATTCGAGCAACGGCCAGTGCTGGCGATAGTGCGGATGATCGATGATCCCGAACACGTCCGCCGGCCAACCTTGCAGCGACACCGAAACCTGCCAGTTGGGCATGATCGCGGTGACATTCGCTTGCTGTTTGAGCCACGTGTACAGCTCTCGCGCCTGCGCCGGGTTGCTCGGGTTCAGGTAAAGCTCGGCGGTGAGCCGTTGTTCGAGCCAGTCGTTGAAGGTCTGGCGGAAACCAGCGGTCATGCTGCCGGCACCGATGTTCGCCGCCATCGCCAACAGCAGCGCCATCAACGCCAGGCTCAACGCCGGCAATTGTTGGCGGCAGTCGGCGAGAAACCACTGCCCGAGCACCGAGCGGCTACGCCTGAGCAACCCGTTGAGCAGCGCACTGAGCAACACCGGCAGCGCCAGCGCGGCGCCGAGCAACAGCCCCGCCATCAACACAAAACCGCTGGCCAGGCTGTTGCCCCACACCAGCGCCGCCAGCGCAATCACTGCACAAACACCGGCTACCCAACCCTGACGCCGCAACCAGCGCGCATGTTGCTGATGCCAGGCCTGCGGATCCGCCACCGCCAATAACGGCAGACGCGCCGCCCGCAGCAAACTGTTGGCTCCGGCCAGCAACGCGCCGAGCAGACTCAAGCCGATGCCGCTGAACCACCACCACGGACTCAGGCGCAACTGCCCCGCCACTTCCGCGCCGTACAGACCGCGCAAGCTGGCAGCGACGTCCGGCAACAGCACGCTCGCCAGCCAGTAACCGCTGACCACGCCGAACAACCCGCCGATCAACGCCAACGCGCCGAGTTCTACGATCAGGCAAGCGATCAGCATCCGCGCGCTGACCCCGCAGGCTCTCAAGGTGCGCAGCAATCCCCGGCGCTGTTCCAGCGCCAGACCGATGGCCGCGTGAACAATGAACAATCCAACGATGAACGAGAGAAACCCGAGCGCATCGAGGTTGAGGTGGAAGCTTTCGGTCAGTCGCGCAAGGTTGTTTTCCTCGCCACTGCTCTTGAGCTGCAACTGGCCTTTGAACGCGGCCGGGATGTCAGCGTGAAAATCCTTTGGCAGCAGCAGGCGTGACAGTTGCTCGGGTTGTTCGAGTACGCGCTGAGCGACGCCAATGTCCACCAGCAGAACGCCGGGGGCCATGTCGGTTTGCGCCCGCAGCGGCGGCAGCGTCTGGCCGGTTTCGGTGGCCGGGGTCGCGCCCTCGGCGAGGTTGAGCGCCCGCAAGGTTTCGGGAGAAATCCAGGTGCTGCCCGGCGGACTGAAGAACTCGACGATGCGCTCGATTGGCATCGCCTGCCCGGCCACCGCGCTGTCGCCCGGTAACGACACCGGTTCGATGCCCATCAATTGCAGACGCTGATTTTCGTGGCCTTTAAGAATCAGGCGCCCTTGCAGCACCGGCGACACCGGCCAGCCCAGACGCCGCAGATCAACGAACCATTGTTGCGGGAACGTCGCGCCGTTCGGCGTACTGAGGCTGGCCTGGGGTTCGCCGCCAATCAACTGGCTGGCCCGGGCGTAACTGTCCCGCGCCTGACTGTTGAGCGCTTCGACCCCGGTCAACAGACTGGTGGCCAGCCACAAACCGGTCAGCACGCTGAAAAACTGCACCGGATGGCGCCGCCAGTGACTGAGCAGCGCCATCAACGCGTGGCGGAAAACCTTCACGTCAACCGACCGCTGGACAGCACCACGCGCTCCGCCAGCCGCGCCGCCACGCGCTGACTGTGGGTGACCATCAGCAAAGTGGTCGGGGTGTCGTCGAGCAATTCCAGCAACAGCCGCAGTACTTCGTCGCTGGTGGCTTCGTCGAGGCTGCCGGTGGGCTCGTCGGCCAGCAGCAGCTTCGGTTGCGCGGCCAGCGCCCGGCCGAGCGCGACCCGCTGTTGCTGGCCGCCGGAGAGTTGTTCGGGATAGCGCTTGAGTAACTCGCCCAGCCCCAGGCGCTGCACCAGATGATGCTGCCAGCGCGGATCATGCCGCCCGGCCAGCCGCGCCTGAAACGCCAGGTTGTCCTCGATCCGCAGGCTGCCGATCAGGTTGTACTGCTGGAACACCAGGCCGATTTCCGTGCGCCGCCAGTTGGCTAGTTGCGCCTCGTTCATGCGATCCAGCCGATGTTCGCCGCTGCGGATGATGCCGCTGTCGACCTTGTCGAGCCCGGCGATCAGGTGCAGCAGCGTGCTCTTGCCGCTGCCTGACTCGCCCATCAGCGCCAGACTGCTGCCGGGCTTGAGCGTCAGGTCGATGCCTTGCAGCACCGGCAACGGGCCTTGCGGGGTGAGGTAGCTTTTGAAGACGTTTTGAACCTGGAGCATGCCGCCATCCGATCGATCCGTGTCGGCCAAGGATAGCGGATACCGACGCGTTACTGCCCCACCGCCACACTCGTCGGCGCTTCACCCGGCGTGACGATGCTGTTCAGGTCGATGTGTTTCCACTCGGGCTTGGCGCCCAGCCGCGCGTTGAAGCGGTAGTTGAAGGTGAATTCATCCGCCGTCGCCACGCTCAGCGGTTTGCCGTACACCGCTTCGATTCCCGGCAGGTCGTAGCCCATCAACTGCAACAGGGTCGGGAAGATGTTGTAGTGACTGGAGCGATCCTTGTTCGCCGCCAGTTGCGCCGACCAGTCGAGTGTCTGCAACTGATCGCCCTGAATCACTACCAGCGGCACCAGCCCTTCTTCCTCCACCGGGTCGCCGCCGCAGTGGGTGTTGAGCCCGGGATTGCCGCGTTCGTGCAAGTCCTGCCCGTGGTCGGAGGTGTAGATCAGCAGCGCGTTGTTCAGATTGGCCTGGGCAAACACCCGCGAAAAAAACTCGCCGACATTCCACAGCACCGTGTTTTTGTAGGCGTTGCGATACAGCACCCAGTCATCCGGCTGGCCGTTGAAGCCGGTGCGTTCACCGGTGTCGGCGACTTCCGTGAACTGTCCGCGCGGCAAGGTCGGGCGGTAGGCCATGAAGGCGTCCGGGTATTTGTCGTGCACCGGGAAATGCGCGCCGACCTTGTTGATCAGCACCAGCTCCGGTTTATCGTCGTTGAGCAGTTCGATCAGCTTGGCGGCGGCGGCCATGTCGCGGTCGCGCACGCTGGTCTGGTCGAATTGCACGAATTCGTCGATGTCCTTTTTCTCGGCATCGTTCATCAGGTTCTGCAGGTTGCCGCCGGTGCGCTGAGCGTCGATGTAGACCGTGCGCATGCCGGCCTTTTTGGCGTATTGCCAGATTGACGGCAGCGTGCTGTTGATCCGCATGTAGTCGGCGCGGGTGCCGCCGTAGCGCAGGGTGATGTTGGTGTCGGCGCTGCAATTGGCGATGGACGCCGCGTAACCGTAATTGAAGATCTGCACGCCCGGACGGACCTGCTTGAGGTTGCTGTGCACACCGAATGGCGAGTTGATGTCCAGGTAATTGCCGGAAATGCTCTCGTCGATGATCAGCACGATGTCGTGACCAACCGCCGGGCCATTGCGCGCCAGGGTCACCGGTTCACGCGGGCCGACGGTGTTGTGCAGCGCTTCGTAGCCGAACAAATTCAGATAGGCCAGCGGCGTGTACATGATCGGCAACCCGCGTGCACCCTCGCCGGCGCGCACGAACAACACGGCGCTGAGCAGCAACACACCGCAGAGCGGCGCAGCGATCCGCAAGGCATTGGGTACCGGGATCGCGTGCCGAGGCTTGAGACCGATTCCGAACAACAGCAGCAAGCCGTTGAGCAGTCCGTGGATGATCGCCCCCCGGTACTGATACGCCGCTTCCTGAATGAAGCCGCCGGAATACACCAGCGAGACGAAACTGCTGTAGGTCAGGTAATCGGCGGTCACCCTCGTATAAACATCGAAAAACACCGCCGAAATAAACAGGGTTAATGCGAACAAATGCCGAATGAAAGTCTGACGTATATAGGCTGTTAGTAATAATGCGAAAGTCAGCGTCAAAAACATCGCGCCAAAAAGAAGTACTGCCAGACCAATACCCATCGCATTTAATCGGTCAAGGTAATATTCGAAATAAAGCAACAGATAAATAATTAAAAGCAGTTCTTTCAAATATCGAAACATGGCGATTCCGGGGCGCGTCCGACGAGAGGTTGTCAAGGGTTTGTCGGTCAAAATCTGACACTAGCACCGGGCCATTAAAGCGCAAGAAATGTCGGACATAATCAAAAAGCGTCAAAAAAACGTTGACTCAAATCTGACACACCCAAGTCGTTAAAACCCTTGAAATTCGTGGCCTACGACCGTTTATCGATTTCTTCGAACACGTCAAGAACGGGACAAATCCATCTACAGCAAGCACTTGATGGCCTTTCGCCCCCAAAAATGGGGGTGTTATACCCTTGCAACATGTCATTTTGCTGACACGCTTTTCCCACGCTGCGCTATACCCCTTTTGACAGTTCCATTTTCGATCTTCCATCACCGTCTTACGAGGCACGCCAATATGGACGTGAGCGTATTTGGTACGGGCTATGTTGGCCTGATACAAGCAGCCGCACTTGCCGATGTCGGACATCGCGTATTGTGCGTCGATATTGACCCGAACAAGATTAAACAACTGCAACAGGCGGTACCGCCTATTAGCGAACCGGGTCTTTCGGCAACTTTGGAAGAAAACATCAAGGCCGGGCGTTTATTATTCAGCACCCAGGCCAGCGATGCGGTGGAACATGCCGCACTGATCTTCATCGCCGTGGGCACGCCGGCCGACGAAGACGGCTCCGCCGACCTCAGCCATGTGCTCAACGTGGCGCGGCAGATCGCCAGCTTCATGGAAGACGATCGCACGTTGATCATCAAATCCACGGTGCCGGTCGGCACGGCGGATCAGGTGCTGCACACCGCTGAAGAAGAACTGCAACGGCGTGGCAAAAGCGCTCTGGCAGTGCGGGTGGTGTCCAACCCCGAATTTCTCAAGGAAGGCAGCGCCCTCGCCGACTGCATGCGGCCGGACCGGATCATCGTCGGCACCCACGATGACCTGGCCCGCGAGCAGATGAGCGAGCTGTACGCGCCGTTCTGCCGCAACCACGAAAAACTGATGTTCATGGACAACCGCAGCGCCGAGCTGACCAAGTACGCAGCCAACGCCATGCTCGCCACCCGCATCAGCTTCATGAACGAGCTGGCCAACCTCACCGAACTACTCGGCGCCGACATCGAAGCGGTGCGCAAGGGCATCGGCTCCGACCCGCGCATCGGCTATCACTTCATCTACCCGGGCTGCGGCTTCGGTGGCTCGTGCTTTCCCAAGGACCTGCGCGCCCTGCTGCACACCGCCGAACACAACGGCATGCCATTGAAACTGCTGCGCAGCGTCACCGACGTCAATGACGCGCAACGGCACATTCTGTTCAGCAAACTCAGGGCGCAATTTCCTCAAGGCCTGGCCGGCAAGTCGATCGCGATCTGGGGTTTGGCGTTCAAGCCGAACACCGATGACATGCGTGAAGCCCCGAGTCGTTACCTGATGGAGGCGCTGTGGGCCGAAGGCGCCAGCGTGCAGGCCTACGATCCGGAAGCGATGTCCGAATGCCGGCGCATTTACGGATACCGCAATGACCTGCACCTGTGCGCCACCCGCGACGACACCCTGGAAGACGCCGACGCACTGGTGATCTGCACCGAGTGGAAGAATTTCCGCGTGGTGGATTTCGAGCTGCTGGCCAGCAAGCTGCGCTCGAAAGTCATCATCGACGGACGCAATCTCTACAACCCGGAACAAGTGGCAGCCGCCGGCCTGCACTACAGCGGCATCGGTCTGCGCCACATCGCGCCTGACGGGTTGCGGCCATGAAAATCCTCGTCACCGGTGCGGCCGGGTTCATTGGTGCTCATGGCGTGCTGCGGCTGGTGCGCGACGGGCATCAGGTGATCGGCCTGGACAACTTCAACAGCTACTACGACCCGCAGCTCAAGCGCGATCGGGTGGACTGGGTGCGCGGGCAAATTGGCGATGTCCAGCTCGCCACGGTTGATCTGGCAGATGCTGCGGCGCTGGAAGCATTGTTCGCGAGCGAGCGGCCGCAAGTCGTGGTCCATCTCGCCGCGCAGGCCGGGGTGCGCTATTCGCTGGAGAATCCACGGGCCTATCTGGACAGCAACCTCGACGGTTTCCTGAACATTCTGGAGTGCTGCCGCCGGCACCCGGTCGAGCACCTGATTTACGCCTCGTCCAGTTCGGTGTACGGCGCCAACCAGCGCACGCCCTACTCGGTGCAGGACGGCGTCAATCACCCGCTGTCACTGTACGCCGCGACCAAGAAAGCCAATGAATTGATGGCCCACAGCTACAGCCACCTGTTCGGCATCCCTTGCACCGGGCTGCGCTTTTTCACGGTCTACGGACCGTGGGGCCGGCCGGACATGTCGCCGATCCAGTTCGCCAAGGCGATCAGCGAAGGCTCGCCACTGAAGCTGTTCAACTACGGCGAGCATCAGCGCGATTTCACCTACATCGACGACATCATCGAAAGCATCGCGCGCCTGATCGAGCGGGCGCCCCGGGCCAATCCCGAGTGGAACCGCGAACAACCCGACCCGGCCAGCAGCATGGCGCCGTGGCGCTTGTTCAACATCGGCGGCCAGCACCCGGTGGCGCTGAAAACCTACCTCGCCCTACTGGAAAAACACCTCGGCCAGAAAGCCGTGGTCGAGCTGCTGCCGCTGCAGCCGGGCGACGTACTCAATACCTGCGCCGAGGCCAGCGACCTGGCCCAGGCCACCGGGTTTCAGCCCCGGATAGAGCTGGATGAGGGACTGGGGCGGTTCATCGCCTGGTTCCGCGATTACTACCCCACTGCCTATCGCCCACGCGCCGTTCGCGGCTGAACATCAGCGGAGGACTCCATGACTGGACTTGAGAAAGGTGTACCGATCCAACAACTGGTGCGTGACAAACGCATGGATCCGGAACAGCGAATGCGCCTGGACGCGGCAATCCACCGCCAGGGCCAGGGCTGGATGACCGGTCGCGAGGGCGGTCGGCCGTGGCAACTGTCGCGCACCAATCGGGTGGTCGCCTGCCTCGGTGCGCTGACGATTCTGCTGATGATTTCGCCGCTGCTGATCGGTCTGGCGCTGGCCATCAAATTCACCAGCAAGGGCCCGGTGATGTTCGTGCAGAAACGCACCGGTTATCGCGGGCGCAAGTTCGGTATGTACAAGTTCCGGACCATGGTCGCCAACGCCGAAGAGCTCAAGGAGTCGCTGCGTCACCTGAACAAGCACGGTGCCGACGCCATCGACTTCAAGATCGACCAGGATCCGCGCATCACCGGGATCGGTGGCTTCCTGCGGCGTACCAGCCTCGACGAGCTGCCCAACCTGATCAACGTAGTGACCGGCGACATGCGCCTGGTCGGCCCTCGCCCGACCTCGTTCAACGCCTACCGCTACAAGGACAGTCACCTCGCCCGTCTGGCGATCTACCCCGGCATGACCGGCCTGTGGCAGATCTCAGGACGCAGCAACATCGACTTCGACCAGCGCGTTGAGTTGGACCTCAGCTATATCGCCGAGCAGAGCCTTCTGCTTGATCTGAAGATTCTGTTGAAAACCCCCTTCAAAGTATTCAGCGGCCACGGAGCAAGCTAATGGACGGTTCAACCAACAAAAGCCTGAGCATTGCCAGCCCCAGCGAGTCGAACCTGACTTCGACCGTGCTGGACCTGGATCTGCGGATCCTGTTTCTGACCGCCGCCAACCCCGGCGCCGGCACCACCACCAGCGCCCTGGCGCTGGCCAGTCAACTGGCGCAGATGAGCAGCGGCCAGGTGCTGTACGTCGACGCCAGCCAGTCGGCGAGCAACCTCACCCAGCAACTGAACCTGAGCAAGGAGCGCGGCCTGCGCGACCTGCTGTTCAACCCGGACAACCCGCCGCTGTTGCAGGACTGCGTGGTGCAGGTGTCGAGCCTGCCGTTTCACGTGCTGCCCAACGGCCGGCCGATCCGCACCATGGAACACCTGACCGCCGAGCGCCTGAGCCCGCTGCTCGATCAACTGGGCAGCCAGTACCGCTTTGTGGTGATCGACGGCGACGCGGTGTATTCGGCCGCCGACACGCTGGTCATCAGCACCCAGGTCGACGGCGTGGTGTTCGTGGTACGCGCCGAAGACACCCGCTGGGAAGTCGCCCAGGCGGCAGTGCAGCGCTTGACCCAGGCCGGGGCCAAAGTGGTCGGCAGCGTGTTCAACCGGCGCAAGTACTACATGCCTAAATGGCTCTACAAAAACCTGTAAGCAACCGCAAAGGATGACGCCATGAACGCCAGGATTCTTGTGCTGCTGATGCTGCCGCTTGCAGGCTGCTCGAGCACCTCCGAAACCCAGAACATGCCGGTGAACATTCTCACCGCCACCCCGGCCAACTCCCAGGCCACCGACATGCCGAAGATCGAGCAGACCCTGCGCCCGCAGGATGTGCTGGACGTGATCTTCCACATCAGCACCAGCGGCTCGGACGCTTATCGCGTGCAGTCGGGGGACCAGATCGGACTTAACTTCACTGCTGCCAGCCAGCTCAATGGCAACCAGTTGGTGCTACCGGACGGCACCATCGAACTGCCGGGCGCCAACACCTCGGTGAAAATCGCCGGGCTGACCAGCGAAGAAGCGCGCCAGGAAATCCAGCGCGCCTATCAACGCAAACAGCTGTTCCAGCCCAACCGCAATCAGTTGACGGTGCAGATCATCAGCCCGCTGACCAACGAGCAGAACCTGAAAAGCGCGCTCAACCACCCGGCCACCGGCATGAGCCGCGAGATCACCGTCGGCACCGACGGCTACGCGAGCTTCCCGGAAATCGGCGCGGTGCCGCTGCAAGGCATGACCGTCAACCAGCTCGAAGCCTTCCTCAACAAAAAGTACGCACAACTGCCGGGCCGCATGACCGTGGACGTGCTGCTCAAGTCCACCGCCGGCAACGAAATCTATGTGCTGGGTGAAGTCGGCCAGCCGGGTTCCTACCCGATCCGCCGGCCGGTGTCGGTGCTTGAGGCGCTGACCCTGGCGCGCGGCACCAACGTCAAGGCGCGGCTCGATTCGGTGGTGATCATGCGCCGCAACGGCAATCAGGTGCAGGCCGTGCGTTACGACGTCGAGAAAGCGTTGTCGGGCGAGGCGCCGCAAATCGCCTACCTGCAACCGGACGACATGCTGTACGTGCCGAAAACCAAACTGGCCAGCGCCGGCGAACTCGCCCGGCAACTGGCCGACGTGGTGCTGTTCCAGGGCGTGGGCTTCAGCTTCGGCTACCGCGTCGACAACAAAGACAGCAACAACAACTGACTCTCAGGTGACCGACCATGAATCCAAAGGAAAACTACCTGCATGAGTTCTTCAGGATCTTCTTCGCCAACAAGCAATTGGTGAAACGGGTCTTCCTGGTCTTTGCAGTGATCGCGCTGGTGCTGCCGCTGTTGCTCAAACAGAGCTTCGATATCACCGCTCAGGTAATCGTGCAGTCGAAAAAACTTTCACAGGGCGACGCCACCACGTCGCTGACCGTGGACAACGCCACCTTCATCCCGCCGTCGCTGGCGGACATGGAAACCGAGAGCAACATCCTGCGTTCGCCGGCGCTGATCCGTCAGACCATCAGCGAGCTGCGCGACAAGGGCGAATACACCCCTTCGCCCGGCATGTTCAGCAAACTGGTGGGCGAACCGTTCAAGCGCTACATCAGTTCGCCGCTGCGCCAGTACGTGATCAACCCCGTGCGCAACACCCTGGGGCTTGAAACCGATCCGGTGCGCGACACCGCGCTCGACGCGCTGACCCAGGATGCGATAGACAGCCTGAAAATCGAGACCCTGCCTGGCTCCAACGTGATCTCGATCATCTACAGCTTCCCCGACCCGCATCAAGGCACGACCTTCGTCTCTGCCCTGCTGCAAAACTACCTGGTGAGCCGTCAGGCGCTGCAATCGATCGATTTGCCGCAATCGTTCTACGAAACCAAGAAACACCTGTATCAGGTGCGCCTTGATGGACTGGAAGGCAATCGCCAGGCGTTGCTGGAAAGTGTCGGCGCGTCGGATCCGAAGGAGGAAATCACCTTCCGCCTCAACGCGATCAACACCGAAGAGCAGGCGCTGAACCTGTATCGCGACCGCCTGCTGCAGAGCCAGCGCTGGCTCGAATACCTCAAGACCGCGCTGGCTGCCGCCAGTAACAGCAAACTCAACGACTACACCTTCCCCTACACCTTCACCACCACGGTCGACAACGTGGCGTTCGAGGATCGGGAAATCAAACAGATGGGCGAGCAACTGACCACCCAGGTCAGCCGCTACATGAACGATCTGGCGGTGTTCCAGCCGGGCAGTGAACCGATGTTGCTGACCCGCGAGCAGATTGCCCGCACCCGCCAGCAGTTCCTCAAGGTGGTGAGCAACCGTATCCAGGAACGCACCAATGATCTGGCGGTGGTTCAGCAGGTGATCGATCAGAAAACCGCGCGCATCGCCGAGTTCAAGAACCGCATCCACGAGCTGCAGCAAACCCAGAGCAAGCTGCGGCAGATGGACACCGAAATCGATGCCCTGCACGCCGCGTTCTCGACCTACGCCCAGCGTTTTGCTGAAAGCAGCACCACCCGCTCGCTGAGCGATGACCTGTCCAACGCCCGGGTGTTGAGCCCGCCGTTCGAGCCGACCGAAGCGGCGTTCCCCAAACCGATGCTGATCATTCCGTTCGGGTTGTTCACCGGTCTGCTGCTGGCGATTGCACTGGTCTACGTGCGTGAGTTCTTCGACCACCGCTTCAAACACCCGGCGCAAATCAGCCACGAGCTGGGCCTGCCGGTGCTGCTGGTGATCAACGACCAGAACGCGCAGCCGAGCAACCCCCACAAGAACTGGACCGTGCCGAGCTTTGTGCACTGGGTGCGCAATTGAACACGTCCTCTACCCCGAACGCCTCCCTGCCGATCATGCATTTGCTCAGCAGCGGTGGCTTCTATGGGGCCGAGCGGATGTTGCTCGATCATTGCCTGGCGACGCCGGGGCAGCACCAGGTGCTGTTCCTCGATGCGCCGCCGGAACTGATCGCGCGCTTTCGCGAGGCCGGTGTCGACGCACAAGGCTGCGCAGGGCTGGCTGCCCTGCTGCGGCACTTGCGTCAGCGCCGGAGCGAGCGTCCGTTGATCAATACCCACAATTTCAAGGGACTGTTGTTCGGCTGGGTCGGCGCCACGCTGTTGCGCCTGCCGCTGGTGATCACTCAACACGGCTTCACCCCGCGCAGCCGCAAGCAGAAGTTCTACACCTGGCTGAGCCTGCAACTGTGCCGCACGGCGTCGGTGGATCGGGTGGTGTGTGTCGCCGAAAGCATCGCGGTGTTGCACCGTCAGGCCAGCGTGCGTGCGGAGAAATTGCAGGTGATTCCCAACGGATTACCGGCAGCCGCCGCGCTGCTTTCCGATGCGCCAAGACAACGCTGGCTCGCCGGTTACGTCGGGCGTTTGAGCAGTGAGAAAGGCCCGGATCTGTTTCTCGACGCGCTGATCCCGCTGTGTCACCAGCACCCGCAACTCGACGCGGTGATGCTCGGCGACGGCCCGGAACGCGAAGACTTGCAGGCGCGAATCGACGCCGCCGGTTTGCAACAGCGCATCCGCTTGCCGGGTTACCAGACCGACATGCGTCACTGGTGGCAGCAACTCGATGCGCTGGTGATCAGCTCGCGCACCGAAGGTACGCCAATGATTCTGCTGGAAGCGATGCAGGCCGGGGTGCCGGTGGTAGCGTTCGCCGTCGGCGGGATTCCCGACGTACTGGAGCATCGCCACAACGGTTTGCTTGCGGCCCCCACCGACAGCGCCGCCCTCGCCCGCCAGCTCGACACCTTGCTGTCCGAGCCTGGCCTGGCACGGCAACTGCGCGACAACGCAAAACGCACGCAACAGGATCGCTACGACCTCAAGGCCCTGGCCGAACGCTGGTCGCAGCTGTACATCCGCACGGCACGGGAGGCACGCGCATGATTTTCCCGCTCTCGATCGTCAGTCTGTTGGGGCTGGCCTGCATTGCTCTGCTGGCCAGCCCCTGGCCCTACCTCGCGCCAGGCGCAGTGCTCGGTCTGGTGGGGTTCGCGGTGTTGTACCGCAAACCGACCTGGGGCCTGCTCGGCATCGTTGCCCTGGTGCCGTTCGAGGGTTTCTTCAAGGACAGTTCACTGTCGGGCAGCAAACTGATCGGCGCTTCGCTGGCGGTGATCCTGATGCTGCAACTAGCGATGCACCAGATTCCCTCGGATCGCCTGCGCAGCAATATCTGGCGCTTTCTGATCGCCTTCATGACCCTGTACTTTCTGAGCCTGCTCAACACTGATGACATGGGCATGTCGCTCGGTCACCTGCGGGAAATCAGCGTCGGCCTGATTCTGTTTGTCATCACCCTGCTGATCGGCCGCGAGCTGAACCTCGACCTGTTTGCCCGACTGGTGACCCTGGCCGTCAGCACCACCTGCGCCATGGCCATGTTCTCCACCAAATTCCAGGATCAGGGCCGCGCCGCCGGCCTGCTCGAAGACCCCAACGCCTTCGCCCTGCTGATTGCGTTTGCCATTCCGCTGGCGCTGCTGCTGGTGATCCGCAGCCCGAACCTGTTGCATCGGCTGTTCTGGGGCGGTTGCTGCCTGCTGTTGCTCGGCGGCATGACCAAGACTGAATCGCGCTCCGGGCTGGTGGTGCTGGCCTTGAGTCTGGTGATCGGTTGCTGGCACTACCGCGCGCAACTGGCGCGGATTCGCCCGCGTCATCTGGGCTTTGCCATGCTCGGCGCAGCGATCGTGATTCCGCTGGCGATCTACGCGATGCCTGCCGGCTACATCGCGCGCATCCAGTCCCTCAGCGTGTTGAGCGCCGGGGCCAAGGGGCACAACGACGAGTCCCTTGGCCGCCGCGCCTCATACATCGTGGTCGGCAGCCAGATGATCCGCGAGAACCCGTTGCTCGGCTCCGGCCCCGGCACCTTCCCGCTGCACTACGCCACCACCGGCTATGCCAAGGCGTTTTCCGCCAACCGCAAGATCGGCGACCTGTACCGCCGGGCGCATAACACCTACCTGGAAATCTTCAGTGAACTGGGGGTTCCCGCCGGTTTGATGTTCGTCGGCATGCTCGGGCTGGGCCTGTACAACCTGGCGCGGGCACGCACGGCGTGGATGTTACGGCGTGACTGGCAACAGGCGGATCTGATGACCCACCTGGGGGTGAGTTTTCTGTCGCTGACGCTGTTCCTGATGTTCCTCAGCGCGCCGAATCAGAAATACGTGTGGATCATGCTCGCCATGACCAGCGTCTTGCGCCTCAAAGCCGAGCAGGCACCGCTGACGGAGAGCAGGACATGAGCCGGATCAGTATCGTCATTCCGATGTACAACGAGGCCCGGCACATTGGCCGCACCTTGCTGGCCGCGCAAAAAGCGGCGCACGCGGCGGATGTCGAGTGTGAACTGATCGTGGTCGACAACGGATCGAGTGACGAAGGCCCGCAGATCGCCCGGCAGTTCGGCGCCCACGTACTGGTGATGCCAGGCCTGCTGATCGGCGCGTTGCGCAATCGTGGGACCGCCATCGCCACCGGGGAATGGCTGGCGTTCATCGATGCCGATATCGAGATGCCGGAAGACTGGCTGCATCCATTGTTCGACATCGAAGCCAGTGGCCAGGCCGATGTCTTCGGTCTCGACCTGCACACCCCCGCCGCCGCGCCGTGGTACGCCACCGCGTGGCAGCGCCGGACCTTGCGCCCGACCACTCACACCAGCCATGTCGTCGACTGGCTGCCCAGTGCCAACCTGCTGATGCGTCGGCGCTGGTTCGACAAGATCGGCGGTTTCAACGAAACCCTGCGCACCGGCGAGGACAAGGAGTTCACCTTGCGCCTGCGCGAGCACGGCGCCCGACTGCTGTCGATCAATGAAAATGTCGCGCTGCACTGGGGTTACGAAATGAACTGGCGCGAGTGGATGGGCAAGGAACTGTGGCGCCAGGGCAGTCATCTGCAACTACTGCGCAGCCATGGTTTCAGCCTGCGCCTTTTGCGGTTCCCGATGCTGTCGATCTTCGTCTGGATTCTGGATTTCCTGGCGATATCCGCGCTGCTCGACGGCTTTCCCCATCACGCCGTGATCATGGTGATGCTCACGCTGGTACCGGGGCTGGTGCTCAGCGTGCGCCAGAGCGCCAAGCACCACAACGTCTGCCTGACCCTGCAACTGTGGGGTCTGCACTGGGTGCGCCTGCACTTGGCGGGCGCGGCGTTCATTCTCAGTCTGTGTCATTGGAACGCCAGGAGGCCTGCCCGTGGCTGAATTCATTTTCTGGATGTGCCTGCTGCTGCCGGCCTACGCCTATGTCGGCTACCCGCTGCTGCTGACGCTGCTGGCGCCGCTATTCCCGGCATGGCGCCACAGCCCGGCCCCGCCGCTGAACGTCAGCATCGTGATCGCCGCCCACAACGAGGCGCGGCACATCGAACACAAGCTGCGCTCGCTGCTGTCCCAGGATTATCAGCCGGCGACCCTGCAAATCATTCTGGCCAGCGACGGTTCCACCGACGCCACCGTGGCCTGCGCACACAAGGTCGTCGACCCGCGAATCACCGTGCTCGACCTGCCCCGCCAGGGCAAGGCCGCCACGTTGAATGCAGGTACGGCGCTGGCTACGGGCGACATTCTGGTATTCACCGACGCTGACAACCAATGGTCGCGGGAAACCCTCGGCTACCTGTTGGCACCCCTGAGCGATCCGCAGGTCGGCGCCTGCGCCGGGCACATGGTGATCCCGGTCACCGGTGGCGGACTGAGCATTGGCGACAGCCTTTATCGGCACTACGAGGGCTGGTTGCGCCGGGTCGAGAACCGTACCGGCTGCATGGTTTCCGCCGACGGCGCCCTGCTGGCCCTGCGCCGCGAACTGTTCGAGAAC
Source organism: Pseudomonas sp. CH235 (assembly GCF_004368175.1). Taxonomy (NCBI): domain Bacteria; kingdom Pseudomonadati; phylum Pseudomonadota; class Gammaproteobacteria; order Pseudomonadales; family Pseudomonadaceae; genus Pseudomonas; species Pseudomonas sp. CH235. Next base: position 337,914 of record NZ_RRZJ01000003.1, on the reverse strand, counting down.
GTGCCGGCCGAGGTCAATGACGACTTCTTCATCAGCACCTGCGCGCCAGTGAAATTCAAACGCATCGTCTACGTGCCCGAAGCGCAAGTGATCGACCACGGCGTCGACGAAGCGGACAAGCAATTCCGCCGGCGCCAGCGGGTCACCGTCGGCGGCCTGCAAAGCCTGGCGCAACGCAGTGAACTGCTCAATCCGTTCAAGCATGGGCTGTATTCGATTGCGTTGATCAGCCACAAGTTGATCCGTCGCCTGGCGCCGATCCTGTTGCTGCCGCTGCTGCTGAGCAATTTCTGGCTGTGGGAAGAGCACGATTTCTATCGCCTGAGCCTGATCGCGCAATTGATCGGCTACGCCATCGCGATTGCCGGCCTGCTGGATTCACAACACCGCTTGCCCAAGCCGTTCCGCCTTGCGGCATTCCTGCTGGTGACACTGGCGGGCATGAGCATCGGCTTGTGGCAGTTCCTGCGCGGCCAGCGTTATGCCCAATGGAACCCTGACCAAAACCGTTGAGAGGGATCGAGCCATGGCGATCAAGCAACTGATTAAACGCACCAGCGGCTGGCTCTATCTCAACTCGTCCGTGGGGCGAAACCAGCTGCACGGCGCCGGCGTGATCCTGATGCTCCACCGGGTGCTGTCCAACGACCGCGCCGCCGACCTGCCGCACCGCAACGAACTGTGCGTCGGGCCCAAGGCCTTCGAACACTTGCTGGTGTGGCTGCGCAAGCATTTCGATTGCGTGCCGCTGATGGAAATCCTCCAGCCCAACGCCTTGCGCACCGAGCGCCCGCGAGTGGCGCTGACCTTCGACGACGGCTGGCGCGACAACGCCGCCAATGCCTTTCCGTTGCTGCAGAAACATCAGGTGCCGGCGAGCATTTTTCTTTCCACCGATTTCATCGGCAGCCGTCAGCGTTTCTGGTGGGAAAGCATCGGTGAAACCCTGTGGGGCAGCCACGGTGAAAAACCACGCATGCACCTGATCGAATATCTGCAGTCGATCCACCATCCCGTGCCGGTTTTGCTGGACGACATCGACGTGGACCGGCGCAGTCTGACCCTGTTGCATTACCTGCAAGGGCTTAAAGCGCTCGATCCGAAGATACTCGAACGCCTGACCGACGAGTGCCCGCAAGAGTCGCAACCCCAGGCACTCGACTGGCATCAGGTGCGGGCGATGGAGTCTTCCGGTCTGGTGCGTTTCGGCCCCCACGGCGCCAGTCACGCGATCCTCACCGGCCTTGACGATGTGCGCCTGAGCGAAGAAATCAGCCGCAGCCGCGATGCCATGCTCAACGGCTGCAACCGGCCGCTGCCGGTGTATTGCTACCCCAACGGCGACAACGATGAGCGGGTGCGCGAGCAGATCGCCAATCACGATTACCCCTTCGCGCTCGGCACCGGCAGTGGCATCTATCGCGGCACCGGCGATCCACTGAACCTGCCACGCTTCGGCGTCAGCCAGCGCACCGCGCGCAATCCGCAACTGCTGTCGTGGCGGATCTACCGTGGAGCGCGGCCATGAGCCGAGGCAACTACCTCAAACACTTGGCGCTGAGCATGGGCACCAAACTGGCGATGATCGCCCTGCGCCTGCTGAGGAATGTGCTGCTGGCGCGGATTCTCGGCCCCAGCGAACGGGGCCTGTTCGCCCTGCTCAGCACCCTGCCCGATCTGATCAGCGCCGCCACCAGCGGCGGATTGAATTCCGCCGTGGGTTATCAGGCGGCCAAGCAGCGGCCGATGGGCTTGTTGCTCGCGCAAGTGCTGGTGTTTGGCTGTTTGCTGGCGGGTCTGCTGACCTTGCTGGTGGTGGCGCTGGTGCGCGAATTCGGCAGCGAACTGGACGTGACCCTGCAACTCGGTCTGCTGGCGTGGCTGTTGCTGCTGGCGGTGCCGTTGACCGTGCTCAAAAGTGGTCTGCTGACCTTGCACAATGCGTCCGGCGGCGTGGTCGCGTTCAATGCCTTGCGGCTGGTGGAATCCCTGGCGCCGCTGCTGCTGTTTCTCGCGCTGTTCTGGATGTGGAAAGAAGCGGCCCTTGAAGCTGCACTCATCAGTTGGCTGGCCGGCATCAGTCTGGTGGTGCTGGTCGGCTGGCTGTGGCTCAAACGCGCGCAGCCGTTGCAGCTGCAATGGGATCGCGCCAGCCAGAACGAACTGCTGCGCTTCAGTGCGCGCAGCCATCCGGATCTGCTGTTCCAGCAAGTGATCCTGCGTTCCGATTACCTGTTCATCGGCGCCCTGCTCGGCAGCACCGCCCTCGGGCATTACGCGATGGCCAGCGCCGCCGCCGAATTGCTGCTGATCGTTCCGGAAGCGGTGACCACGCCGCTGATGAAACGCCTGCTGCAACAGGATGAAGGCATGGACAAGGTCACGCCACTGGCCCTGCGTCTGACCGCCACGGTGATGCTCGGCGCGTGCCTGACCATGGCCGTGATCGGCGAATGGCTGATCGTCACCCTGTTCGGCGTCGCCTACCAGCCGGCGTATCCGGCGCTGCTCGCATTGCTGCCGGGGCTGCTGGGCCTGTGTTACGCGAGCATCCTGCGCCTGGACCTGATCGGCAAGAACCGCCCCGGCACGGTGTCGCTGCTGATGGGGATCGGCGCGCTGCTCAATCTTGCGCTGAACCTGCTGCTGATTCCGGCCTACGGCATCGTCGGTGCAGCGGCAGCGTCGTCGATTGCCTATCTGGCGGTGACCGTGGCGATGCTGGTGTTGTACTGCCGGTTGAGCGGCGTGGCGTTCTGGCAAACCCTGATCATTCTGCCCAGCGACCTCACGCCGATGTGGCTGATGTTGCAGCGTCGGAAGGCAGCATGAAAGGCCTGGCCCTGCTGCTCGGTCTCGGCCTGTCGCTGGACGCCTTCGCGGCGTCGATGCGCTGGGGCGACATTCGCGACGGCAGTCTGTACCTGCAAGCGGATCGCCCCGACACGGTGACCGTGCGCTGGGCGCCGGCGTGGCAGGCGGAGGCCAACGAAGAGCACATTTACCTGCTCGACGGCCGCGGCCAGTTACAGGGCGAGCGCTTCATCAAGGCCAGTGAAACCCGTGGCAGCCAGAGCTGGCCGTTGGCGCCGGGGACCGCGAGTTATCAGCTGGAAATCCCCGGCTACAGCTTCCGCAGTTACCGGGTCGAGCACGACGAAACCACCGTGGCGCTGTTCGCCCCGGCCAAGGTGCATTTCAGTGCGGAAACCCGTAACGGCGATGAACTGTATTTCAAGGTCGCCGCGGGTGAGCACGCGATATTGGCGGGCAAGTTCCACGGCGGGGTCAGCGCCCTGCAAGCGCAGCGGGTCGGTGACGGGCAGCCCCTGACACTGGCGCTGAAACCCTATCGCGCCTATTGGCAATTCGATCAGCTGGCGTTGCCGGTCAGCGAACGCGAACAGGTCTGGCGCCTGCGTCTGCAAGGCAGCGGCAAAGCGGCGTTCTGGCTCGACGGCACGGCCAATCTGTTTGCACAGACCCCGCAACAGCTCAAACCGCTGCGCTCAGACGACGGCCAGACGCGCCTGATCCTGCACGACAAAGTCCTGGGGCGTACACCGGATCTGGGCATCGCCCTGCCCTACGTGATGCCGCCGCCCGCCAGCCATCCGCTGCTCGATGCACTGAAACCGACGGCCGCCAGTTACTACAGTTTTGTCGACGTGACGGCGAGACAACCGCACTTCGAAGATGCGTTTCGCCAAGTCTATCAGGATCGCTTCGGCATTCGCCAGGACATCACCTTGCTCGCCGGCAGTCAGCGTCAGGCCGATCTGCGCGCCGACGTGCAAAGCAACAACGGCCTCGACGCCTGGCTCGCCAGCACCCGTGCGCTGGGCGGCAAAGGCACGCACTACATCGGGTTCGCCGACGAGCCCAACCTGAATTATTCGAGTTACGAGCAATACCGTTCGATCTTCACCAGCATGGCCCGGCAAGTGCGCAGCGACCCGGCCAATGCCAGGGCCGGCGTGCGCATCGCGATGCCGGCCAGTTCGCGATTGGTCAACGGGCCGTTCGCGGACAACGCAGCGAACAAGCGTGGCATCGACTGGGCCCGGCGCCTGCTCGGTGAATCCGCCGATCAGGTCGATGCGCTGGCCTGGCACGAATGGATGATTCGCGACCTGCTCGCCACTCGCGTGTACCGCGACAGCGTGCGCCGCGCTGCCGATCTGGTCGGCCTCGATGCCAAGGGCCAGCCGCGCAAAGCCTTGTTGCTGGACCAGACCAACCTGTCCAGCGGCTCGAGCCTGAGCCCCTACGATCAGGAAACCCATTTCACTTCGCTGTGGTGGGCCTCGGTGGTGATCAACGCCTCACAGGACGGTTTGTTGACGATGCTCAACTGGTTTCAGGCCGCCGATGAGCCGCAGTACCCCAAAGGCATGTTGCGGGTGCTGAGCGATGACCGCTTCGAGTTGAAACCGGTGGGCATGGCCCAGCAGTTCATCCAGCAACACTGGCTGCACAACGTGCTGTGGCTGGAGAACGACGCGTTCGAAGTCGATGTGCTGGCGATGGCCGGCGACGATCAGCGCGGGCTGCTCGGCGTGAACAAGGGCACGCGTTTGCAGCGTGTCGACCTGGCGGGCGCCAAATGCCCGTTGAACAACGGCGCGCTGCGCTACTTCGGCGCCGACAACCGCAGCCGCGACGCGCCTTTTCGCTGTCAGGACGGCCGCGTGCGCTTCGAACTGCCGGGACAGACCCTGTTTGCCCTGCGCTGGAGCGCCTCATGACCGCCCCGTTGATGTCCGGCCGCGCTGGCCTCTGGCCGCGCGATGACTCGTCATCAGGAGCAACGACCATGAACATGCTGCGCAAACTGACTGAAAACCTACGGCAGAAAGGACTCACTGCCACCGTGAAAAAGGTCTGGAAACACTACGTCTTTTCTCATCAGGAACTGCTGTGGATGGAGCGCGACCTGGTCAGCCCGGTGCCGCCCCACAGCCTCAAACCCTACCCGCCACTGCGGGTGGTGAAGATCACCCCGGACAACGTCAGCGCCTTCGCCCGCCACTTCGGTGACCGGGTCGGCACCATGGCCGAGCTGGCCCGGGAGAATCACACCGGGCACATGCACCTGGACGATCAGGGCCATGCGGTGGCGTTCATCTGGGGCAGCGCCCGGGACTACTTCGACCGTCACTACTACGGCTGCATGTTCCCGGTGAAACCCGGCGAGTTCTTCGAGTTCGGCGGCGAACTGACCCGCTCGTACTGGGGCACCGAGCTGTCGGTGGATCTGCAACTGGAGCTGTGGAAAGCCATGGCCGCCCAGGGCTGTGACAAGGTCGTGGACGTCTGCGAGTTCCACAACATCCCGGCGCTCAAGCTGCACTTGCGCATGGGCTATACCGAACAGGGCCGGATCATGAACATCTACAAACTGTTCGGTCGCTGGCGCTTCTACCGCGAAACCCGCTACAGCGGATCGCGCCTGGAGGCGCTGCGCAAACCTTCCCGTCCACCTGTCACAGCAACGGCGACCTGAGCCTATGGCGCAATTCGAATGGCGCACCTCGTTGTGCGCACCTGACTTCCCGGCGGCGGCCTATGAAGCGCTGCGCCTGCGGGTGACGGATCACACGCCGTTCAACAGCTTCGACTGGCTGTGTGCGGCAGAGCAGGCGCTCGACACGCAAGAGCGGCTGCATGTATTGCTGGGTTGGGAAGCAGACGAATTGCGCCTGTGCCTGCCGCTGGTGGCGAGCCGTGAACGGTTTTTCGGTTTGCCGTTTCGGATGGTGCATCACCTGGGTTATCCGCTGGCCGATCGCCTGGCGTTGTTATCACAGCTGAACGCCGACGACATGCGCCAAGCCCTGCGGCTGATTCGCCAGCGAGTGCCCCACGCCCTGCTGCAACTCAATGAAATCACCGAGCCGGTCGGTGCCGAAAGCGTGCTCACCGAATGGATGGTCCACAGCTCCACCGGCGAACGTCGCTTGAGCTGTCGGGTGCCGGTGCACCTGATCAGCGACGCCGACCGCCAGGAAGTCTCGGGCGACCCGCGCTACAAACTGCGCCGGGCGCGCAAACGGATTGCCGCGTGCGGCGCCGAAGTCCGGCGGATCACGCCCGACGCGACCAGCATGGGCCCGTTGCTGCAGGTCATCAGCGAAGTCGAAGCGGTCAGTTGGAAAGGCGACGAAGGCGTCGGAATCTTTGCCAGCGACCGCAGCCGCCGCTGCATGGAAAACGCCTTCACCGCCCTCGCCGCTTCGGGCCGGGTGCGCGTGGTGATGCTGGAACTCAACGGACGTTGCATCAGCTATCGACTCGGTCTGTTCGAACAGGGCCGGCTCTACGATTACAACCTCGCCTTCCTGCCGCAATACGCGGACCTTGGCAGCGGCCGGGTGTTGCTGGAGGAATGGATTCGTTGGGGGCTGGATGACAACTGGCGCTGGATCGATGCCTCGCGGGTCAGCCTGGAAAACTCCAGCCATCAATTGCACGAACGCATGACCGGGCAACTGGAACACTGGCGCTGGAGCTTCTACTCGTGGCGCCCGAGCGGCCTGTTGCTGGGGCTGGGGCTGCGCGTCTGGCACCGGATCAAGCCTGCGTTGCAACAATGGCGGGCGAAGCGTGCGGCGGCCAAAGCGGCGGTCATTGCGACACCTGTGATCAACCCCACCACGGAGGGCGAACATGCCTCGCCAAGTCATAGTCAACGCTGACGATTTCGGCCTGAGCCCGAACGAAAACGCGGTGATCCTCGGTGCGTTCCAGGCCGGGGTCATCAGTTCCGCCACCGCCATGGCCAACATGCCGGCGTTCGAAGCAGCCTGCGCCATGGCCCGGCTGCCGCTGCTGGAAGGCCGGATCGGTCTGCACTTCAACCTGACCTATGGCCGGCCCCTGAGCCGAGCCATTCTTGAGCGTCGCACCTTCTGCGACAGCCACGGCGTGTTCGACCTCAGCCTGGCGCGCCACAGCCTGTGGCTGGGCCGGGAAGATCGCGAAGCGGTGCAGGAAGAATTGCAGGCGCAGTGGCAGCGCTGCGTCGATCACGGCGTGCGTCCCAGCCACCTCGATTCGCATCAGCACGTGCACAACATCTGGCCGATCGGCGAGATCGTCGCGCGCTTCGCTGCCCATCAAGGTGTGCCGGTGCGCCTGGCGCGCAACCTGGGGCAAAACCTCAGCCTGCCCAAACGCGTGTTCAAGGGGTTGCTCAACCGCCGATTGCAGGGATTGGCCGGGGTGACGGCGGATTACGTCTGCACGCCGGTCGACCTGCGCAACGCCCCCGCGCCGACCGACGGCGTGCTGGAAATCGTCGCCCATCCGAACCAGCTCGGGGCGGATTTCGGCGACGCCTATCTGCAACCCGAAGAGTCCCTGAGCCGCTTGCTAGAGCAGCGGCTGACGGGGGTTCCACGGGTTTCCTATGCCGATCTTAACAAGGATTTTTTGCGGGGTGCCGAGGCGATCTGAGCCGTTACACAACTTGCAATACTTTCAAAGCTGGCGCTTTGACATGAATTTGCCGGCTTGATCTATACCCACAAAAGCGTCATCCACAACACCCGGGCTTCGGCCACGGAGGGCATCATGAGCGTCATTGAAAAGCTGCGCGAACGTATCAAGCAAAAAGGCCTGGGCCGTACCTTCGGCACGTTGTGGAAACGCTACGTGTTCTTCCATTGGGAACTGTTGTGGATGGAGCGCGACCTGGTCAGCCCGGTACCGCCGCACAAGCTGCGCCCCTACGACGGCCTGCGCAAAGTCGACATCACCGCCGAGAATGCCGGCGCGTTCGCCAAACACTTCGGTGACCGGGTGCAGACCATGGCCGAACTGGCCAACGAAGGCCACACCGGGCACATGTATCTGGATGCCGACGGCCATGCGGTGGGATTTATCTGGGGCAGCACTCGTGACTACCACGACCGCCACTATTACGGCTGCACCTTCCCGGTCAAACCCGGCGAGTTCTTCGAGTTCGGCGGTGAAATGATCCGCGCCTACTTCGGCAGCAGCCTGTCGGTGGACGTGCAGGTCGCCCTCTGGGAAGCCATGGCCGCCCAGGGTTGCAACAAGGTGGTGGACGTCTGCGAAACCCACAACATCCCGGCGCTGAAACTGCACATCCGCATGGGCTACCACGAACAGGGCCGCGTCACCCACGTCTATTGCCTGTTCGGCAAATGGCGGTTCTTCCGCGAAACCCGCTACGAAGGCTCACGCCTCGATCCGCTGCGCAAACCGGGACGGCCGGTGGTGACGGCGGCTGCGCAGGCTTGAAGGTCCAAAGCAGCACTGTGGGAGCTATCGGAGACGCTAGCTCCTACATAATCTGAGACTACTTGCCTACACCTGCAGACGACACATCCAAGGCCGATAACAGAACCGGCTGACTGCTCGACCGTATCCAAATGGATACAGTCGAGCCATGAACTATTTCGTGCAACAGACATCCGTGTTCGTGACCTGGCATGCCTCTATTCGAGATCTCCGTGCCAAGGTAGCTATTGCCCGTCGCATAGATCGTGCATCAGCAGGTAATCTAGGCGACATTAAACCCGTAGGTGATGGTGTGTCGGAAATGCGCGTTGATGTCGGCGCCGGGTATCGGGTCTACTTCACGATGCGTAACGGTGTAGTTATCGTTTTGCTGGCCGGCGGCGACAAATCCACACAAAGCGCGGACATCAGACGTGCAAAAAAAATGGCAAAGGAGGTTTAACCATGAGCCAGACTTTGACAGCTTTTGATATGGCAGCACTGCTGGACAGTGATGAAGCCATCAGTGAATACCTATCCCAAGTGTTGGCCGACGGTGACAACGAAGAGTTTCTTCGTGCAATCGGTTATGTCGTCAAGGCGCGTGGCATGACGCAGATTGCGAAGGATTCGGGCATGGGGCGCGAAAGTCTGTACAAGGCTTTCGCACCAGGAGCCAAGCCTCGCTTCGACACGGTTCTTAAAGTCATTCATGCCCTTGGCATCGATCTGTGTGCACAACCGGGACATGTGCTGAATCACTCCACGTCCTGAAAGCTGCGCTACTCAGCGCTTCACCCCCACCCACGTAAAACACATCGGCATCTGCGCCTCGCGGTTCTGGTACTGGTCATACACTTCTTCCCGGTTCGAGTGCGGGTATTCCTTGAAGTGCGAGATGTTCAGGCCGGCCTCGAGGGCGGCGGTGAAGATCGCGCCGAGGGTGTGCACGAACCAGTAGGACTTGGCCGCCGGCCGTTCGACCTTGCCGACGTAGACGATCGGTTCTTCCTGCACGAACGGTTCTTCGCGAAAGTACGAGGTGACGAGGCGAAACGGGTCTTCGGCCTCGGGGTCGACCATTTCCAGGAACGGGTGGGTTTCGTAGATCACCAGTTGTCCGCCCGGTTTGAGGGTCGAGGCGACGTGGCGGAAGCATTCGCCGATGTCGGGCATCCAGTTGAGGACGCCGATGGTGATCAGTGCGACGTCGAAGCGACCGCGCAGCGATTCGGGCAAATGATGAATATCGGCTTCGACGAATTCGGCATTGTGCGGCGAACGCTTGTTCAGTTCGCGGGCCTGTTCGAGAAACGCGCTCGACTGATCGATACCGACCACGCTCCGTGCACCGAGGGCAAACAGCGACAGGCTTTCGCGGCCGTTGTTGCAACACAGTTGCACGACGTCTTTGCCATCGACACCGACCTGCTCCAGCAAGCCGCGAAGGGTGTCGTCGAGGCAGGAAAAATCAGCCTGCGTGACTTCGGTCAGCAAGGCCTGCCAATCGGGCGAGTCCTGATGATGACGGGCGGAATCATTCCACGCCTGACGATTGCTCTCGACGGCATTTTTATTGTTTGGCACTTCCATGGCGCACTCCGGGCGATGCTCACAATTGAGCGGGCCCGAGTCTAGTTCAGCCTCGCGCAACAGGTTGTTGCGAACTTGTAAGCCGACAACGCCTGCACCAACGCCTGCACCACGGACAGCTATAGTTAATAGCCTTGGGGAAATCCGCTTCCACAGGTGCTGCCATGGGAATGTTCAATCGACTGCTGTTATCCGCCTGTCTGCTCGCCGCCACCCAGGCGCAGGCGCTGGACAGCAACTTCAACTACTACGGGGCGGACCAGCCCTTTGCCCACCCTGCTCCACCGTCGCTGTCGGCCCAGCCGCCCCGGCCGTTCGATGACACGCCGCCACAGGACTTCATCGTCATCCCGGATCGCCGTGTTTTCCAGGACTCGCAACTGCCGACCGTGGCCGATGCGACGGTGCGGGTGTTTATCCGCACCTACGATGCCGAGCGCGGCATTTACGTCAACGACGAGGTGCTGGACCCGACGTGCGTGCTCGAATGCCTCGGCACGCCCAGCCCACGCAGCAACGCGGTCTACCACTGACGCTTGTCCGGGCGTGCCAGGCCGAGTTTTTCGATGCGGTAGCGCAGCATGTCGCGGCTCAGGCCCAGCAGGCGCGCCGATTTGGTGACGTTCCAGTCGGTCTTGTCGAGCATCTTGCGCACCATGTCGCGTTCGACTTCCGGCAGGTTCATCGATTCGGTATTGCTCGCCGGGCGCGGTTCGAAGTGCGGGTGCGGCACCTCGTGCTGATGCTGCGGTGGCAGGTCATCGCACAGGCTCATGCACACGTTCAACTGGTGCGCGGCGATGGTATCGCCCTGCGCCAGCAGCACGGTCTGTTCGAGCATGTTGCGCAGTTCGCGCACGTTGCCCGGCCAGGTGTAACTGAGCAGCAGCTCTTCGGCCTGATCGCTGAAATGCAGGTTCGGTTTGCCATAGCGCTTGCCGTGGCTGGCGAGGAAGTGCCGGGCCAGCAGCAGGATGTCTTCGCCACGGGCGTAAAGGCGCGGCACCTTGATCGAGATGATCCGCAGCCGGAAAAACAGATCGCGGCGGAACTTGCCCTGCTGGACCATCTGCTCAAGGTTGCAATTGGTGGCGCTGATCACCCGCAGGTTGACCTTGCGCTCCTTCACCGAGCCGACCCGGCGAATGGTGCGATCCTCCAGCAATTTCAGCAGCTTGGCCTGGAGCACCAGATCCATTTCACCGATTTCATCGAGAAACAGCGTGCCGCCATCTGCGGCTTCCACCAGCCCGACCCGGCGGTCCTTGGCATCGGTGAACGCGCCTTTCTCGTGACCGAACAGCTCTGACTCCACCAGGTTGGCCGGAATCGACGCGCAGTTGAATTCAATGAACGGGCCTTTGCTGCGCGCACCGTCGAAATGCAGCGCACGGGCGACCAGTTCCTTGCCGGTACCGGTTTCGCCCTCCACCAGAACCGGCGGCAGATCGCCGTTGGCCATACGCCGCTCGGCGTCGAGCAACTGACCGATGGTGTTCTTCAGGTGCAGCATAGGCGCCGATTCGCCGATCAGCGCCTGCACTCCGGATTTCTGCGCCTCGCGCTCCTGATAGAACGACAGCGTGCGCTCCATCCGTTCGGTGGCCAGGGCCTTGTCCAGCAGCAGTTTGAGTTCCGGCAGCGCGACCGGTTTGGTGACGTAATGAAAGGCGCCCTCCTTCATCGCGACCACCGCGTCTTCGACGTTGCCGTAGCCGGTCATCATGATCACTTTCAGGTCCGGCGCGCTGATGCGCAGCTTCTGGATCAGATCGTGACCGCTCATGCCCGGCAGCGAGTTGTCGGTCAGGACGATGTCCGGCATGAAGCTTTCCAGTTGCCCCAGCGCGTCCTCGGCCGAGTGGCAGACCGTCACCTCGAAGTCTTTGCGCTCCAGGTAGGTCTGAATATTTTCGGCCAGCAGTTCGTCATCCTCGACCAGCAGAATGCTGTGTTCCATATTCCCCTCCCGATGCCACTCTAAAGTTGAGACTGACGCGGGTTCCTTCCTGCTCGCGGCTGGTCAGCATGACCGAACCCTGAAACCGCTCCATGATTCGCTTGACCAGCGCGAGGCCGACCCCGAGGCCGCCCTGCTTGGTGGTGAAAAACGGTTTGAACACCAGTTGTTGCTGCTGCGCGCTCATGCCTTTGCCGGTGTCGCTCAGGGTCATGCGCACCTGACCGGCCTGCGCTGTTTCAATCTCGACACTGAGTACGCCGCCTCTGGGCATCGCTTCCAGGGCATTGGCAAACAGGCTATTGAGAATTTGCGTGAGCAGCACCTGTTGACTGACCACCGGCGGGCAATCTTGTGGCGTGAATCGCACTTCGACGCCGTTGCGCCGAATCAGCGCATCAAACGCCCCCAGGGTGTCCTCGACCGCCGCCAGCAGGTCCACCGCCTCGCCGTCGTCACTCATCGGGCGCAACGACACCAGCAGTTCGCGAACCCAGCGCGACATGCGGTCGACCTGGCTGATGATGTCGCCGATGTTGCGTTGCGCGCCGGGGCTGGCGATTTCCTGGGCCAGCTCGGCGCTGGAACGAATGGTCGCCAGCGGATTGCGCAGGCTGTGGGCCACCGCCGAGGACATCTCGCCCAGAGCGACAAAGGTTTCATTGCTGATCAGTTGCTGCTGCTGGCTCTGCAGCAGGGTCGAGGCGCGCCGCACGATCCAGAACAACCCGAGGTAAATCGCCGCGCCGCCGAGAATCGTTGCGGCCCAGATCGAGGCGAACCCACGGTCGATGCGGTCCACCAGATCCGCCGGCTCCTTGTAGATCTCGACCATGGCGACGACTTTGCTTTTGTCGGCGTTGAACATCGGAATGTAGTTTTCTATGAACAGGTATTTGGGTTCGCGGGACAGCCGCTGCTCGGGTTTTTCATCGTCGATCTTGTGATAACTGGAAGACACCGGGACTTTCATCTCGAACGACTCATCCAGCTCGTCGTCGTCTTCAAACTTGACGTTGATCAGTTCGGGGTTGGTCGACCAGATGACCGTGCGGTCCAGGGCGTACACCGTGGCCAGCAGAACATCCGGCAAATGTTCGACATGATCGAGAAACTCGGCACGGGCCATTGCATGGGACAGCGGATCGACGTCGGGGTAGTTCCCGTCCTGGCGCGAGTCGAGCATCTCGCCCATGGTCCGTTGCGGCGTGATGTTGGCATGGCGCATTTCTGCATCGCCGATGGCCTGCACGAATTGCGCGGTGAGCAGCGCATCGCGCTCCACGCTTTCGGTGACCACGAAGCGCGTGGAGATATACCCCAGCCCCAGCGCCACGGCCGCGATGATGAAAAAACTGGCCAGCGAAAACCAGCGCAGCAGATTGAACTGCCCGCCCCAGCTCTTGATGGCCGCCAGCGCGAGGTTCGGTGCCGATGTTTTCTGTTCTTCCAGTCGTTGCATGGGGATGCCCTGGCGTTCTGGTATCGAGCCGGTTACAGCCGCCCTCTCTCGAATGAGTGTAGGTGGCAATGACCGTGACACACGGTTCAATGATGCTATTTAGCCGCTACTGCATACGACTCACCGTTTCGCTGGCAGAAGCCGGTTTTACTGGCGTCAATGCCCCGTCGGCCAAGGGCTGCACGGACGGATGCTGACGCTCGGTTTCGGCACTCAGAAAGTCGATGATCGACTGCGCCGAGGCCTCGTCCAGGCGCAGATTGGGCATCGGGATACGCTCGTATTGCTCGAACAGTTGCAGCGCGATCGGGTCCTTTTCAGCCAGTACGCGATCCGGTTCGCGGATCCAGCGATTGAGCCAGGCCGAATTGCGCTGGCGGGTCACGCCGATCAGGTCCGGGCCGATGTTGCGCATGCCGATGCCTTCGCCGTCCTGCGGGCCGAGGCTGTGACACGAAGCGCAGCGGGTGCGGAACAGTTCTTCACCATTGCTCGGCGGCCGGATCTGCGGGGCGTCGGCGTAGCTTTCTTCGGTGCTGGCCTGTTTCCAGTTCTGCAAGGTATTGGCGAGCTGGTCGGCGAGGATCCACGGGTTTTCGAACGGCGAGGCTTTCATCCAGCGTCCGGTGCTCTGGTTGCCGACGATCAGGCTCAGGTTGTGGTCCTTGGTGCGCCCGTTGTCGACGCCTTCGATGAACAGCCCGAGCTTCTTGCGCAGCTCGGTGACGTCTTCGAACTCGCCGGTGAGGAATTTCCAGCCAGGGCCGACCTTGAAGCGTTGCGCGTAGGCCTTGAGCACTTCGGGGGTGTCGCTCAGCGGATCGATGGTGATCGAGTAGAAAAAGATGTCTTTCCCGACTCGGTCCCCCAGCAGTTTCTGCACCTGGCGCAAGCGCGCGGTTTCCAGCGGGCAGGAGTCGCTGCACGAGGTGAAGATGAAGTTGATCACCACCACCTTGTCTTTGATCAGGTCATCGAAAAAGCGCACCTGCCGACCGTCCTGGTCGGTCAGCAGGGTGTTGGGGAAATAGTCGCCACCCCACGGGGTGGCGGATTCACTGGCGCCTTCGGGCTGCGCCTGATGGGCGATGAGCACCTGGCTGCCGAGCAGGCAGGTGACCAGCACCAGAATCAGGTGCATGCCCAGGGCGCGGGAGCGCGGCGTTGGCTGGGTCATGTCGGCTCCCTCCCTTTTCATGGTTTCACGATCACTTGCGGGCCGAAGCCGTCGCCAGTGCGGAAGGTTGGCAGCGCGGCGGAGTTGACGTAGCGCACGCCATCCCAGCTCGGCAGCGGCGTCGGCATCAACTGCAGTTGCCCGGGTTTTTCCAGGTCCCAACGCAGCAGCATCGAGTTGTCCTCATGCTGGGTGTTGTGACAGTGCTCCATGTAAGTCCCGGCGAACTCGCGAAAGTTGATCGCCATTTCCACGCTGTCCAGCCCGTCGGCTTCAGAACCGATGCGATAGACGTCCTTGCGCGCCCATTTTTCCCACTCAGGCGGGGCCTTGCCGCCACGGCTGAGGATGATCCCCTCCTCGAAGTGCACGTGTACCGGATGGCTCCAGCCCGTGCCACCGGCCTTGATGTTCCACACTTCCAGGGTACCGATGCCGCTGACTCCGGCGTCGGTCGGGCCGCTGGCCAGTTTGGTCGACGCATTCAACCGGCGCGGGTCCATGTGGAAGCCGAAACCGCCATCGGTCTTGATCGTCCACGGCGCTTCATCGGTGCCGTCGGAGCGGCCGAAGATGAAGGTCCGGTGCAAGGCCTTGGCCAGCAGCGCCTTGTCGGCAGCGTTGTCACGGTGGATCTTCAGCGGAATCATCACCAGGCCTTCCGCCTTGCCCGGTTTGGCCGGTTCGTAGGCCGCCGGGTTCATCGACAGATCCTGGCCGGTATAAGCCTTGACGTTGAGTTGCAGGACCTTGCCTACCACCGGGTCACCCCGATCCCATTGCGGACCCTTGCTGGTCTGTTTGATGACTGCCAGGTATTTCTCCGACAGCACGTCGGCCAGCGGGATCACTTCTTTCGGGCCCTTGCCGTCGTCTTGGGCCTGCAGGTTGACGAAGAACAGCTTGTCGCCCGGTTTGATGCCGTTTTTCGCAAAGTTGACGATGATGTCGAACCGCTCGGCGATGCCCTGAGTCGGCAGAATCGCGTTGTGGTTCTGTTTGTCGCCGTCGGCATCCAGGTCCATCGAACCGTCGAACGGCACGCTGTGTTCCATGATGTTGCCGTCGTTGGCGATCATGTGGAACGGCACCCGGCTGTACGACACACCGGAGTTTCTCGGCCCCTGGAATTCGCCGCCGGTGCCTTTGACTTCACGCACCAGGGCGAGCTTGAAGTAGCGCGACACCGAACCATTGAGGAGGCGGAAGCGATAACTGCGCGCCCGTACGTCGAGGGTCGGTTTCCACTGCCAGTTGACCAGCACCTGATCGCCGATGAAGCCGTCAGTGTTGAACGGGTTGAACCACAGCTGACCCTGCTGATCCCAGGCCTTGTCGGCGAACACCAGGTTGACGTCATAGTCGCGGTTGCCCCACGGCAAGGCGCTGCCGCTGGGGAAACGCAGGTTGACGCCGTCGTTCACCGATTCGTTGCCACGGTCCAGGGCGCTGTAGTAGTTCATCATCGCCGCGTTGCCCTTGTAGACGTTCTGCGCGGTGAAATCGAGCATGTGGTCGTGGAACCAGTGGGTGCTCATGGTTTCGCGCCAGTCGCCGCGAATCCTGATGGTGCCGTGGTCGCAGGTCTTTTTCGCAGGCTGCAGGTCGTTGACCCACAGGGTTTCCCCCGGTGCGCACGGGAATGCGGCGCGTGGATCTTCAGCCTTGGTGTTAATGCTGTCATAACCGGCGAGCTGGATCGGCCAGCGATAGTCGTAAAACTGGCCGGGGAAGAAGAACGCGTTGGCATAACCGTCGCTTTCCGCTGGCGCGTGGCCGTTGTGCTCGTGGGTGGTGATGGTGTGCAGGCCGAAACCGCGGTTGGCCGATGGGTCGATCGGCAAACCGTTGTAGTGCCGCATCAGCACCGGTTGGCCGTAGCGCACCATCAACAGTTTCGGCGGCAGCGTACCGTCGAAGGTCCACACCGAGTTGTGGTCCTGAACCGGCATCGCCGGGTGGAACCGTGGATCGACACCCTTGGCCGTGCCATCCGTCGCCGGCACGCCCGCGACGTTGTGGTACAGACCGCCGGGGCCGAATTCGCCCACCGCATAACCGTGCATCTGCCGACTGTCACGCAGGCCGCCGTTCAGCCGCGCACCGGTTTGCACGGTCTTGTAGGCGACTTGCGGGTAGAACTCGTTCCAGCGCTGATGAGCCCAACCTTTTCCCGGTGGCCGGCCTTCGGCGGAGGAACCGATGTGACGGTTGAGGAACAGTTCGATCTGCGCCTGCCAAGGGTTGCGGTCAACCGTGTTGGCATACTGGCTCGGAAATGGCGTGAGCCCCGGTTGACGCAGGAATGCATCCAGCGCGGTGCCGGGTGGCGCGCTGCGGGCGATGTTGTTCGGGTCTTGCGCCGGTGCCGGGCCGATGGCCGCAGGCGGGAAGCTCAACGGCGCGGCCGGTGTGGTCGGGTCGAGTTTTTCCGGGCCGAACTCTTCGAACAGCACCAGTTGCTGAGTGAACGGCTGGGCACCGTACAGCGGGCTTGGCTTGCCGTTGGTGGGGTAATTGAAACTGGTCTGGACGGTGGGCGGCAGGATGTTTTCCGTGCGCGTCGTGTTGCGCGTGCCTTTGACCCCGTCAGGCAGATCGAAGGAGTCTACGTTGGCCTCGGGCATCGTCAGGATTGCATTGAGCGCGCCAGCGCGGTCTTCGGGCTCGTCGTAATAGGCCGACGGGTCGGACGCTTCCGGCTGATTCTCGTCGTCGATCGGGCTCGCTCGGACCGCGGACATCTGGCCCAGGGTCAACATCAGAAAGACGCTCAGTGGCGTCAACAGGAAAAGCTTTTTGGGGTCACGCATTGCTCTGTCCATCACCAGCCGCCTCATCTAAGGAAGGGGTGATGGTGTTTTGCAATTACCTCGCCAAAAAATCATTTCCAGTTGTTACAGGGACTTGCACGCGCTGTTGCATTCCCCACTCCCCGGTGACCGGGGCCTGACACCCACTGCTGGGGGAAAGTTCACCCCAATTTACTGAATGAGCTGAAACGCCAGACGAACGGTGGTGCCCTCGCCTTCACGGCTGTCCAGGCTCACGCCCCCGCCGAAGCGTTCCATGATCCGTTTGACCAGTACCAGCCCCACGCCGAGGCCGCCCTGCTTGGTGGTGAAGAACGGCCGGAACGCCATGCTGCGCTGTTCCTCGTTCATGCCTTTGCCGGTGTCGCTGAGTACAACGCTTACGCCACGGCTGTCGCTCGGTTCGAGGGTGATGGTCAGTGTGCCGCCCTTGTCCATCGCTTCCAGCGCATTGGCCAGCAGGCTGTTGAGGATTTGTGTGAGCTGCACCGGCTGGCTCAGCACCATCGGCGTCTGCTGAGGTTGAAACACCACGTGCACGCCAGCCTTGGCAATCTGCTGCTCGAACGCCATCAGGCTGTCGTGCAGCGCCGCCACCAGGTTCACCGGTTCCGGGTCGTCATTGAGCGGTCGCAACGATTGCAGCAGTTCGCGCACCCACTTCGACATGCGGTCGACCTGGCCGATGATGTCCTTGATGTTCTTCTGTGCCGGCCCCGCGTCGAACTCCAGCGCCAGCTCGGCGCTGGAGCGAATGGTCGCCAGCGGGTTGCGCAGACTGTGGGCCACTGCCGAAGACATCTCGCCCAGCGCGACAAAGGTTTCGTTGGCGATCAGTTGTTTTTGCTGGGCCGCCAGCAGAATCGCCGCCCGCCGCACGATCCAGTACAACCCCAGGTAAATCAGCCCGCCGCCCAGCGCGGTGGCCAGCCAGATCAGCGCCAGACCGCGCTCCATGCGGGCGATCAGGTCCTTGGGCTCCTTATAGATCTCGACCATCGCCGTGACGTTCTTGCCCTCGGCGTCGAACAGTGGAATGTAGTTTTCAATGAAGATGTATTCCGGCGGCACCACGAACTTCTGTTCTTCACGGCCCTTGTCTACGTTGTGGTAACTCGCCGACACCGGGATCTTTTCATCGAAGGCCCGGTCGAGGTCTTCGTCGGCATGAATGCGGGTGTTGACCAGCGCCGGGTTGGTCGACCAGATCACGGTACGGTCCGGCGCATAAATGTTGGCGAGGATCACATCCGGCAAATGCTCGATGTGATCAAGAAACTCACCTCTGGCGCTGGCCCGGGCTTGCGGGTCGACATCGGGAAAATCGTTGTCCTGACGAGGGTCGAGCAACTCCCCCATGGTGCGGATATTGGGGATCGAAACGTGGCGCACTTCCGCCGACGCGATGGCCTGAATGAACTGCGCAGTGAGCAAGGCATCGCGCTGCACGCTTTCTTCGATCACGAACCGTGTCGACACCGCCCCGAGCGCCACCGCCACGGTGCCGATCACCGCCATGCTGATCAATGAAAACCAGCGCAACAGGTTGAACGGCTGCTTGCGCGAGTTCAGCCGCTGGCTGCCCTCCTCGACCGGTAGCGTTTTTGACTGCATGTTCATGGCGGCGACTTCCCGATACGTCCCTATAGGGTTATAGCCCACGGTTGGGTGTTTGCCCGGATGCGGGGGGTGAACGGCCCCACGTTCGGCCGATTTCCCGGTCAGGCGAAAACCGCCAGGCGTTCATGCCCCCACAATCCCCAATGCTGGGGACAGTCGCCCTATCCGGACGTGCGTCCTTTTCCCCCACGACAAGCCGCGAACCCTTGCGCCACGGGCGTTTGCCGCCGTTTGGCCCGTCGTTGGTATGGAAGTTGTAAAGCCCTCTGCAACTGACCCATCCCCAAGGGGCAGGTACTTTGATAGAGGGATTAACTCATGCACCCTTTACTGTCCAAAACCGCGACCGTCCTGGTCGTGAGCGCCTTGGCCCAGGGCATTGCCCAGGCCGCTCTGTTCGCCGTCGATCCGGGTCCCTACACACCGGCCAATGGCGGTTTCGCCAGCTGGTATCAGGACAGCCACGGTCGCACCCTGGATCTGTGCCTGTCCAAAGCGCTCAGCTCCCGCGTGCCGAGCACACCCGGCGCCCCGTCGTACATGTGCTCGCTGCTGCCGACCCCCGGCGTGTTCGATGACGCGCAACCGCTCGTATTCCCCACCAACTTCCCCGATGAAGCCTTCTGGTTCACCGGAGAAACCACCGTCGTCGATGCAGCACGCGGCATCGACCTGACTTACGTCAGCGCCATCGAAGCCGCGTTCGGCGGCGGCGACCCCGCAGAGGGCGACCAGATCAGCTTCGCCCGAATCCGCATCCGGGTCGATGTGCCCACTGCCGGCACCTACGTCATCACCCACCCCTACGGCGTCGATGTATTCACCGTCGATACCCCCGGCCGGCGCGCGATCAACATGACCCGCGACATCGGCATCGGCACCCCGCAAACCTACGACGGCGCGCTCAAGGGTGACATCGGTCCGTTCCTGCGCAGCGTCAACGGGCCGTACACCGAGACCAATCCGTTGACCGGCGCGGCCGAACAGTTTGTTGGCGATCCGAACCTCAACGAAGCGGTCACCGGCAGCCCGTTCAACACCAACTACGTACGCATCGAAGGCCCGGGCGGCATCGACCTGCGCAGCACGACTTTCGCCGTGTCCGGCAAGTTGTCGACAGTAGTGCGGCCAACGCCTCTGATCACCGAGCGCAGCACCTACTCGCGCAAGCCCGGCGAAAGCGCACCAGTGGCCCAACAAGACGTGTTCGTCAAAGCCCCGCCCGCGCCGGGTACCGCCGCCATCACCAGCAGCACGCCCGTGGTGAACATGACAGAAGCCGACAGCACCGGCAGCTGGTACGCGCAATCGGCGGTCAACCCGACTTTGCCCTCCGTGCTGCAGGTGACCGCCGACAACCACCTGGCGATCGCCACCAGTTCGCCGACCACCCTGCCCATGAACCTGACCGACCTGGTGGTGATCCAGCGCGCCGAGTACAGCCTCACTTCCGGGCAATTGACCGTGGTGGCCTCGACCAGTGACGAAACCTCGCCACCGGTGCTCACCGCCACCTCCGGCACCGGCGCCACCATCGGTGCGCTGGGCGGTGATGGCGCGGTGAAAACCCTGGCCACCGGGATCACGCCGATTCCACCGGCCAAGGTTCGGGTGACGTCGTCCAACGGCGGCAGCGATACCGAAGAAGTGGTCATCGTGCAATGAACGCTCACATGCCCAGATCCGCATCAGGAGGCATCATGAACAAGTGGCCACGCTTCGCGCTCAACGCGCTCGGGCTGACAATCTCGCTGACCGGCAGTGCGTTCGCGCAACTGGCCGCCGTCGATCCCGGCCCCTACACCTTCGCCACCGGGAAATTCCCGATGTGGTATCAGGACAACAATCAACTGTCGATGGAGCTCTGCCAGTCGCGCGCCGCCAGTTCGCGGGTGCCGGTCAGCACCCCGCCGGCGTACATGTGCACTTTGCTGCCGGAACCGGGCGTGTTCGATGACAGCCTGCCGATGGTGTTCCCCGACAACTGGCCGCCGGAAGCGTTCTGGTTCCTGGCGGAAACCGCGATCCCCAACAACGGTGCCGGTTTCGGCGTGGATGCCTACGTGGCCGGGATCGAAGCGGCATTCGCTGCAGAAAACCCGGTGGACGGCGATCAGCAAAGCTTCGCGCGGATCCGCATCCGGGTGAACGTCCCGGTGGCCGGCACCTACACCATCACCCACCCGTATGGTGTTGAAACGGTCAACGTCACCACACCGGGTCGACGAGCAATCAACATCACCAAGGACGTCGGCATCGGCGCGCCGGGCAACTTCAGCGGTGCGCTCGACGGCGCCATCGGCCCATTCCTGCGCAGCATCAACGGCCCTTATACCGAAGTGAACCCGGACACCGGCGGCATCGAAACCTTCGTCGGCGACCCGAATCTCACCGAAGCGGTGACCGGCAGCCCGTTCAACACCAACTTCCTGCGGATCGATGGTCCGTCGGGCGCCGGCTCGATTCAGACCAACCTGTTCACCGTCGCCGGCAAGGTCCTCGACAATCGTCAGCAAACCCAAGTCGCCATCGACCGCGCCACCTATCGCCGGACCTCGGCCGGTGTGCGCGCCGAGGTGTTCGCCAAGGCTGACAGCAGCTCGACCCTGTGCTTCCGCGAAACCGTGGCGTTGCTGCCCGGCCCACCACCGACGCCGTGCCAGACCAGTCTGCTGGGCGACAACAACGGGTTGTTCTTCGGCCAGCGCCTGGGCACCGGCACCCTGCCGTCGGTGGTGGTCGTGACCGCGACCAACCCGGCCGGCACTACCCGTCCGACCGCCGTTTCGGCCAAGCTCACCGACGTGGTGAAAATCCAGACCGCCCGCTACAGCTGGGCCAACCACAGCCTGCTGATCGAAGCCACCTCGACAGATGAAGTCGCGGTGCCGGATATGGTTGCCCAAGGCTACGGACGTCTGTCGAAAACCGGCACGCTGCAAAAAATCACCGTGGCCGACCTGACCCAGCCTCCGGCGACCGTCACGGTCAAATCCGCCGCCGGCGGCAGCGATACCGAGCCAGTCGTAGTGGTCGGTGCAGCACCGGACACCGGTGAGAACCAGGCGCCACTGGCCAACGCCGACACCGGCAGCACCAGCTTCGGCGTGCCGATCACCCTCAGCCTGCTGACCAACGACAGCGACCCGGACAACAACGTGCCGCTGACCATCACCGCGCTGACTCAACCGGCCGCCGGCCAAGGCACCGTCGCGCTGAGCGGCACCA
The DNA here is from genome assembly GCF_004368175.1 of Pseudomonas sp. CH235. Lineage (NCBI taxonomy): Bacteria > Pseudomonadati > Pseudomonadota > Gammaproteobacteria > Pseudomonadales > Pseudomonadaceae > Pseudomonas > Pseudomonas sp. CH235. Next base: position 315,814 of record NZ_RRZJ01000003.1, on the reverse strand, counting down.
CCTCGGTGGTCTACACCCCGCCAGCCGTGGTGACGACACCGTTGACCACGACCTTCACCTACAAGGCGCAAGACAGCAAAGGCCTGGCCTCGGCCAACCCGGCGACCGTGACGGTGACCGTCGCGCCTAACCGGCCACCGACCGCCGTCGCCGACAGCGTCGCCACCCTGGGTGTCGCGATCCCGATCAACGTCCTGGCCAACGACACCGATCCGGAAGGCAACACGCCGCTGGGCGTCGCCAGCCTGACCCAACCGCCGGCAGGACGCGGCACGGTCAGCACCGACGGCACGGTGATCACCTACACCCCACCGGCCACCGTGACCACGGCTTTCACCACGACCTTCACCTACATCGCCCGGGACAGCTTCAACGCCCAGTCGACGCCGGCGACCGTCACGGTGCAAGTGTCGCCACGGCCAGCGGCGGAAACCTTCACGATCACCACTTCGACCGTGCAGGCCCGCTCCGGCGGCCGCTTCAACTGGGACTTCGCCGGCACCTCGTCGGTGACCACCGGCAACACCATCACCGTGCAGGTCACCACCCCGACCGGGCTGGTAACGCTGGGTACCACCACGGTACCGGTGACCGGACGCTGGCGACTGACGCTGAACAACACGCTGGTCGTGCCATCAGCCAACCCGACCGCCACGATCCGCTCGTCCCAAGGCACCGTGCGGACGGTGTCGGTGACCACGCTCTGAGCCAGTGCCCCGCCTGCTTTCGGGCAGGCGGGGCAACGCTCAACGGTTAACGCCCCACAGGATATTTGCCATGAACACGCCGACCGCCGCCCTGCTTTGCCTGCTCGCCCTGTGCGTCAGTGCGGGCGTGCGCGCCGACGACCTGATGGAAAACGACGACCTGGCGCCCAACAGCGCCGATCTCGGCGAACTGCCACCTCCCGTGGGCCAGCAAGCCCTGATCGACCAGAACGGCCAGGTCAACCTGGCGCTGCTGTCGCAGAACGGTCAGTCGCTGCTGGGCAAGATCGTGCAGTCGGGCAGCAATCAGGAGGCGTACATCCTGCAACAAGGCAGCGACCTGATGGCCCTGATCACGCAAAACGGCTCCGGCAACGCCGCGTCCATCACGCAAACCGGCAGCCACAACCGTGCGCAGATTTCGCAAAACGGCAACAACAACGACGCCAGCATCGAGCAGGCCGGCACGGGGCTGCAAAGCGCCGTGACCCAGTCGGGCAACGGCATGAGCGTTTCGGTCAAGCAATATCGCTAAGCACTGCAATCATCGGAGAGTTCATCATGTTCAAACTGACGCCCCTCACCGCCGCCATCCTGGTCATGATCAGTGCCCAGGCCATGGCCGACGACAGCCTTTCCACCCAGAGCCAGTTCGGTACGGCCAACATCGCTGATGTGAAGCAGACCCAGGCCCCGTTCAGCACCGCGACCCAGACCCAACTGGGCCAGGGCAACAACGCCGCCGCCGTGCAGGACACCGCCACCAGCGTCATCACCCAGGACGCGGTCGGCGATTACAACGCCGGTTACGCCGAGCAGCTTTTCGAAGACAACAGCACCATCACCCAACAACAGACCGGTGCCTTCAACACCGCCCACGCCAGCCAGTCTCTCGGCTTCGGCGCCGGCAACCAGGCCCTGCAACAACAGCAAGGCACCGGCAATTTCTCGTTCGTCTATCAGGACTCGCAGAACGGCAGCGAAGGCAAGACCTTCCAGTTCGGCGACAGCAACGAAGCCAACATCGAGCAACTGTACGAAGGCACCGGCAACAGCTCGGTGATCACCCAGTACGGCACCGCCAACTACGGCACCGCCGAACAAGTGCTGCACAACGGTGGCCAGATCGGCATCAACCAGGCCGGCGAAAACAACTACGCCTACGGCGACCAGCGCAACGGCACCGGCGGCAACATCACCATCAACCAGTTCGGCAACCTCAACGGCACCGAAATCTGGCAAGACTCGCAACTGGCCAGCCAGGCCACCGTCAACCAGTACGGCGACAGCAACGAAACCGTGGTCGACCAGAGCTTCGGCGAAAACAACACCGCCGCCGTCACCCAGGTCGGCAACACCAACGCCATCTATGCCGACCAGTTCGAATCGGTCAACTCGACCCTGGCGCTGTATCAAGTCGGCAACGGCAACGTGCACTTCACCTACCAGAACGGCGACAGCCACACCCTCAACGCCACCTCGGTGGGCAACGACAACAAGGTCTACGCCAGCAACTGGAAAGGCCCGCAACATGGCGGCCAGTTCGGCAGCAACCAGCGCGCCACGGTCAATCAGACCGGCAACGGCAACATCGCCAGCTTCACCCAGGACGGCATCGGCCAGATCATGACCACCAATCAGACCGGCACTGGCAACAAGACGACGGTCAGCCAGGCGGATTCCTACAACGAGCTGTACTTCGACCAGAACGGCAGCGACAACATCCTCATCGCCGACCAACGCGGCACCACCAACCTGGTTCAAGGCTCGTCGAACGGCTCGGGCAACAGCGCCGAATTCGACCAGTCCGGCACCGGCAACCAGGCGTACACCGCGCAGCTGTATGGCAGCGACAACATGATCACCGTGAAACAGGCGGACACCATGAACGTGGCATATGTAACCCAGGGCGGCACCGGGAACATTGCCAATGTGGATCAGAGCGGGATGACGCAGACCGCGAATATTCAGCAGTTCGGGTCGGCTAACCAGGCGACGGTTTTGCAGCAGTAAGTGTTGGGTGTTGGAAAACCGCGATCTTGAGGTCGCGGTTTTTTTTGCGCTGACGCTTGAGTGGCGTCCTACGGAAAACGGAACGTTTTCAGAAATTCGGGGAGTTTTCTGACGAATTCTGGCGGTTGGCCGTCGGAAGTGCAGGCTCTAGGATTTGCCGGGACAACTTGATCCCCATGGAGCTTGGCCCACATGCAATTCATCCAGACAGCGACGACAGCGATACCGTTACCGAATAGACTTCCAGGCACCAAACCCGGAGGTTCCATGATCGACCCGTCCTTGATCGACCCACTGTGCCCGGTTGTTTCGGATCTTGATCCTGAGGAACAGGCTGCGAGTTATGACCGTTGGTTTCGGGCCGAAGTACAGGCCTCTCTCGATGATCCGCGTCCGAATATTTCGCATGACCAGGTGATGGCTGAGATACATGCCTTGCTCAAGGCAAAAGACAATGGTTTCGAGGTCGATTGAGTGGAGGCCCGAAGCACGGGCCAAGCTGATGCTAATTATCGACTTCATAACAGAAAGACATCCGAGAGCAGCCAGAGAGCTCGTCAGGGCGATTGGAAAAGCTGCATCCAACCTTCTGGAACATCCTCGCCTCTATCGAACCGGTCGGATCCCGGGCACTCGAGAAGCTGTTGTACATTCGAGTTATCTAATCATCTATCGGGTAACTGATCGAATAGAAATCGTGAACGTACTGCACACGCGTCAGGAGTACCCGCGACGTCGTTTTTTCTAGTACGTTGCTCGCTCCGTTCCAAACAAAAACCGCGCTCCTGTCAGGGATCGCGGTTTTTTCGTATTGCCGCTGCGAGAGCCTCACCCCGCCTCATGCTTTCTTCGTTTGTCCTCCATCAGGGCCGACATATCAGCCATCACCTGCTCATTCGGAATGCTGGGTCGTGGGTCATCGATTGAAGCCTGTATTTTGGCAATCAACCAGCGGTCGTAGCTGGCGGCCTGCTCTTCGCTTTCGAAGTCTGAAATGATTGGGGAGATCAGGGGATCCATGGTGGCTCCGGATTGAGAGTGAAAAACGCGACCCGTTTTTGGGTCGCGTTTTTTATTGGGGATGTGCTGGATCAGCCCTTCAGTTCGACGTGATCCAAGGCCTGATTCACGGCCAGTTCACCCAGCATGAGGATCTGTGCAATGCCCAGGGCGGTCTTGCGGTGGGCGGGGTCGAGGGTGGCGGCGAAGTTGTTGAGCATTTCGCTGGCCGAGCCCAGGGATTCGCTGGCGTTGGCGAGCAGGGATTCGGTGTTGTAGGCCGGGTTGGCGAGGTACATCGGGGCGGGTTCGTTGACGCTGCCCATTATGTGGGCGCCGGGGCAGAGGTAATGATCGAGGGCGCGTTCGGCGGCTTCGTGGAGTTTTTTCGAGTTGACGGAGGTGTATGGGGAGGTTGGGTCGGTTTCGGGGTTGGCTTGGGTTTCGGGTGGGTTGGGTGTTGGTTTGAACATGGTGAATCTCCGATCCTGAAATGAAGCTGGCCCATTCGGTTTCCGAACGAAGGGGTGGCAGCTGTACGCAGGCTGGAAACCCGGGGAACGGAGAACCCGGTTGACCCGAAGGTCTCCCGCGCACAGCCGCCATAACGGAGTGCACACTTTTCAAGGTGCGCAAGCATACGTTATGAAAAGCGCTTGTGCGCTCGGTTCTAGTCGGGGTTTCCAATCCCGATCGCTGAATTGGCAGCGACCGAAACAGGCTAGAGCCCGCGCTTCCGACGGACAACCTGAAAACCTTGTGGGAAGGTTCGGTGTATTCAGACACGTTTTTAAACAGACTTCAGGACGCTGGCCCTCACCCCAGCCCTCTCCCGGGGGGAGAGGGAGCCGACCGAGTTGTTCATTCGAGTTACATCGACCTCAACCATCGAGTTGAACTCAAGCTTTCAAAACAAAAAATCAAAACCAAACCCACCTACACAATCTGCGCCCTCACCAAACCAAACAATGAGCGTTAGCTCGAGTACCGCTCTTGACGTGCCGGCCCCATCGGAAGGCTGAGTGGAGGGATTCATCCGGGGGTGGGAGCGAAGCGACCGTTTGGCGAAGCCAAACACATCGAGAGGAGGTGCAGCGAAGCAAACCGGAGGCGATGCCCCCGGATGAATCCCGGAGCGAAGGAACCCCGAGCCCCAGCGAGGGGCCGAACGCCGGGGCCAAGCCTTTTGCTTACTTTTTGGCGTTTGAAAAAGTGAGCCGCTGTAAGAGCGGAACTGCCAGCGGCAACACCCGAAGAAACGGATATTCACCCAACCCAACAAGAACCTGGTCGGCCCGAAGGCCGCCACGTTCACTCCGCATCCGGATCAATCTTGTTCTGAGTCAGGTACCGATTCAAAACATCATCCTGACCCGGGGTAGAAGCATCCCCCGCCACCTGCCACAACCGCCGCTCAATCCCCTGCGCCACCATATGCCCCACCGCCGCCTCAATCGCCGACAACACACACAACTGCGCCGGCTCATTGGTCGTATACCCCACCTCAGCCTCAAGCAACTTCTTGAACTCGATAAACTTGAAAATCCCCGCACTGCGCGCCACCGAATAAATCGTCTTGCTGGTCATTACGTTCGCCAGCACCTGCCCGCTACGCACATCCACCGCACGCAAATTCACCGTCACCTGATCCACCCGATACTCGCGGGAAAGATCGATCCCCAGATACCGCGCCCCTTCCCCACCGCTGCGCACGTTGGTGTCATAAGCGATGATCCCGCCCTCGAGCATCATGTTCGCCGCCTGCAACGGCGGCAGCTCGCCCTGAATGTTCACCGGCGTATTCGGCTTCTTCTGCGAAGCGCGAATGATCTTGCGTTCAGTCAGCAGGTTCTGCAGCCCTTCCCGCTCAAGCACCACAAACCAGCCGCTGGCCTGCATCGCGTCCATCAACATCGACGCTGCGCCCTGGGTGACGCTGGTGGAAAAGGAACTGGCCGGGGTCGGTTTGTACTGCCCGGTCTGGTCACGGAAGCCGTACACCACCGCCATCAGCCGGCCCTTGGGTCGTGGCATTTTCAGCAAGTCGTAATAAGTGGAGGCCCTGGGGGTCAGGGTCGGGGTATCGGTGTCCTGCTCGGCCGGCATCGGCTCGCGCAGACTGCACCCTTGTAATGCTGCCAACATCAGCCCTAGCGCAATTATTTTTTTCATGTCCATCACTCCCCGGAACCGTCATCCCGTCATGGGTTGAGGCCGTTCACCTGAATTTCGGAAACTTCGCCGCTCGCTCGGTCGGTCACCTCGATCGTGAGAGCCCCCGAGTCATCAACGACGTTGACGATAAAAGCGTCGGTGGACAGGCTCCCCGTGTTGCCGGTGGAGATGTTGTCCAGCAGTTGCCCCAGCAACCGTGACTGCAATTGACTGGTGAAGCGTTCAAGTGCCGAAGTGCCGGCCACCGTCGAGCGTTTCTTGAGATCCGGATCGTCGTGGTCGTTTTGTGCCTGGGCGTTGTTGAGCAGCCAGGTGCCGTTGAGCGGGTTGCCGCCGAACGACGGGTTGACCGGCGTGTAGACCAGTTCGGTGGCCTGGACGGCAGCAGCGCTGGCAAGCCCGATCAACAACCCCGAGATCCAGAATCCGCTGCGCCGTGAGAACGTTGTCGTGTTCATAGTTCGTCCTTCTCAAGGTCGGTGGTGTCCTGCAACAAGGCTTCCAGCTTGCGCCGGACGACCTCCAGTCGAACCGAGTCGGCGGCCTCGTAGGCCTCGTCCTTCAGTTCCACGGTGTTCGGCGGCAGGAAGCGCCGATACACCAGGCGTTGTTGATACTCGACGGTCACAAGGCTCCCCCAGCGCGCGTCGGGGCGCTCGCGCACCACCAGGTTGAAATCCATGCGGCTGGTGTCGCGCAGGCGCTCGCTGAACGAGTAGTAAAAGTCGTGGCCGATGTGCGAGATCGTGTCGTCGACGATGAAGCCCATCATTTCGTCTTCTTCGCTGGCGCTGGCGAAAGACGCCACGGCCGCGAGGATCAACGCGCACCACACGTGGCGGCTCATGGCTGCGACGCCTGCGGCAGCGATGACTGGCCTTTGGCAGGGCCGTTTGTGCCATCAAGGAAGGCTTTCTCGGCCACGAACTGCCAGTCCGAATAACGCTGCATGCCTTCGAAATCCGACCACTGCGACGGGAAGTCCGCCTGCTTCAACGGCACCTCGGTGGAGGCACTGTTGATGCCGGTGATGCGTCCGTCGAAACCCCGTTGCAGTGCCCATTCGCCGCCGCCGATCGGGTCCGGATAGAGCTGACGCAAATGGTGGCGGGCTTCCGGAAAACGCTCGTCCTGCAGCAGGTCGACCAGTTCTTTCGGGTACTGCGCCAGGCCCGGCGAACTGCGGTAGTAGCTGCGCAGCGCCTGGGCGTACTGGGTGCCGACCCACAGCAGTTGCTTCTCGCGATCGCGGCGCGACACGGTCGACCACAACTCGCCGGCACTGGCCAGGCCCATGCCCATGATCACGATCAGGAACAGCACGCCCAGGTAGGTGAACCCACCCTGCTCCACGTGCTTACCACTCGGAATACTGGCTGCCATCACGCGCCCTCCCGGTAGCTCCGCTCTTGATATCGGCGACGCCGCCCGCCACACCGTCCGGCGGAGCGATCAGCACCCATTGGTCATTGCGTTCGGTGATCGGGTCCAGTGGCGCGTTGCGCAGGTAACGGGTTTCCACCAGTTGTTCGATGGAATCGGGATAGCGCCCGGTGTCGCCGTAATAGTGATCCAGCGCCTCGCGCATGGCCGACAGGCTCTGGTGCAACGTGGTCTCTTTCGAGGCCTCGAGGCTGTTGAAGTAGCGTGGCAAGGCGATGGTCATCAGGGTCGCGATAATCGCCATCACCACCATCAGCTCGAGCAAGGTAAACCCCTTTTCCCGGCGCATGAGAATCACCACTCGCGGTAAGCGATGCCGTTGAGGCCATGGCCCCGGGCGAGGGAGTAGACGTCGAACACGTCCTCGCCATCGCGCGGGTTCTGGGCCGAACTGTTGTAGGCCCGCAGGCCCCAACCGCCGTTGTCGTCACGTTTGGCCGGCACCAGCGGATCCCGCGGTATCCGGCGCAGAAAGTAGAACTTCGCACCCTTGGCACTGCGCACGTCGCGCACGCCTTCGACCAGCACTTTCAGGTTCGGCGGATAGCCGCTGCTGTTCAGGGATTTCTCGATGTAGCCGGCATCGAAGGCACGCTTGTAGGCGTCGATGCCATCGCGAATCTGATACAGCGCGGTGCGCAGTTCCTGCTCCTTGCCACGCCGTACCAGGGTCTCGGTCAGCGGCGCGGCCATGCCGGCCAGCAGGCCGATCAGGGCCAGCGTCACCACGACTTCGATCAAGGTAAAACCGCGTTGGGAGGCGTTCATGATCAAGGCTTCTCGACGGTTACACGGGTGGTGGCCACGGCCGCTTCACCGACTGCACGAGGCTGCGCGGCAGGCGCTGGCATCGAGTAGCTTTGCGAGCGATCCGGCGCCTGGATGTGCATGCTGGTTTCGGTGCCGGTCGGGAATTCCATGTCCGACGGGCTCTGGTACGGCAGGTTGCGCACGATCCGTGGGGTGATCGAGAGCACCAGTTCCGATTTGCCGATGGTGTCCTTGTTGCTGCCGAACAACCGGCCCAGACCCGGAATGTCGCCGAGGCCCGGAATCTTGTTGCCGGTGGCGCCGTGGTCGTTGCGCATCAGACCGGCGAGGATCTGGGTTTCGCCGTCATGCAGGCGCAGCGAGGTCTGGGCGTTGCGGGTGTCGACCTGCACCGGAATCGTCCCTTGGCGGGTCGGCTCCAGCGGCGTGGCGTTACTCACTTCCAGAGCAATCTTGATTGCCACTTCGTTGTTCAGGTGCACGGTCGGTTGCACTTCGAGCTTCAGACCGACGTCGAGGTAGGTGACGCTTTCGGTGATCACCGGGCCTTGAGTCGAAGGCACCGAGGTGGCGCTGATGATCGGCACGCGCTGACCGATGTGGATGCGCGCCTGTTCGCGGTTGCTGACGCGGATCACCGGGCTGGCCAGGGTGTTGATGTCGTTGTCCTGCGCATTGATCTTGGCTTGCGGCGACGGCGAGATCGAAATCCGGCTGGAGTTGATGCCCTTCAGTTGATCGAGAATGGTCACCGCCGAACCGTCGCTGTTGACCACGCCGAAGGTGTTCGGCCATTGCAGACCCAAGTCGAGAATCCGCTGGGTGGCAACTTCCATCACTTCCACTTCCAGCACCACTTCGGGGTTGGACTGGTCTTGCGATTGCAGGAGTTTCTCGGCCATGCGCACGGCGTCTTCGGTGTCGCGCATGGTCAGGGTGTTCAGGCGTTCGTCGACGAACACGTCGCGGGTCTTGAGCATGGTCTTGATCATGTTCAGCGCGGTGTTGGCGTCGATGCTGGTCAGGTAGAAGGTGCGCATCACCAGCTCCTGGTAATCCTTCAGCTTCTGCGGCGAGTCCGGAAAGATCAGCAAGGTGTTTTCGTTCACCACTTTCTGGTGCAGTTGGTTCTGTTGCAACAGCAGTTGCACGGCGTCTTCGATGCGCACGTCACGCACGAAGATCGTGGCTTTCATGTCCGGACGCAGGTCCTTGTCGAAGATGAAATTCAGGCCGGCAACCTGCGACAGCACTTCGAAAATGGTCTTGAGGTTGGCGTCGCGAAATTCCAGGGTCACCGGGCGATCGAGCCGGGTGCGCAGTTGCGGGTACTGGATCACGTTGCGGCTCTGCACCAGACGGATGTTGCCTTGCAGCTCCAGCGCGCCATCGTTTTTCGGGTCGAGTTCGAGGATCTGTTTGACCTGACGGTCGGCGCCGTAGATGTCGCCCCGGCGCAGGTCGCCACGGGCCAGTTCCAGCTTCTCGTCCATGCTGCGCAGGTAGTCGAGCTGGCGCAGGGCATCCTGGGCGCGGCGGTTGTTCGGCTCGATGGTCAGCACCCGGCTGTAGGCGGTGCGGGCCGAAGCGAAATCGCGACGGGCGCGGTCGGTGTCGCCGGAGGTCAGCAGCGCGGTGATCGCCTTGGCCCGGCCGCTGTTGAGCAGCAGGTGCAGCTCGGTGTCGCGCGGATTTTCCCGCAAGCCTTCCTCGATCCGGGCCAGGCCCGCCTCGTACTGCCCCTGATCGATCAGGTCGGCGGCTTCCTTGTTGGCGACCTGCGCGGAACTGCACGCGGCCAGCCCGGCACACAGGCCGAGGCTCATCAGCAAACGGGATCTGTTCATTGCGTACTCCCCACAGACAAGGTCTGCGACAAATGCAAAGGCAGGTAGACCAGGCTCAGTTCCACATCGGAAATCGCCGCAATCTTCCAGGTGTCGTCGATCACATCCCCGCTGCGCACGACGTAGATTTTCTCGCCGTCCTGCAAGAACACCTGCAGGTCGCTGCGGTCATGCAGCCTGCCGACGAACTGAAACGGCACCGGTGGCAGGCTCGGGGCTTGCACCACCGGGGTCGGGTTGATCGCTTGTTCGGTGACCGTCGCCAGGGTCGGCGCGGCCTTCCAGGATTTGCTCGCAAACAGGTCGCCGGCCGGGCTCAGGTCCTTGATCGGCGCTGCATTCGCCTTGGCGCTGCTGGCGGGCAAGGCGCCACGGGCGGTGGCTTTCGTCGGGCTGGCCACGGCGACTTCGGTCGAATCCGCCTCGTCGCTCGGCGAGAAATATTCCGGCAACCAGGCCAGCGCCGCCGCCACGCCGAAGAACGCCACCCAGCCGGTTATGCGTTTGGTGTCCATCACGACCTCGACAGGTAGAGGGTCATACGGATCCGGCCGCTGAGGTCGGTGTCGGCAATCTTCTTGCGTTGAAACTCGACGTCTTCCACCACCACCGCCGGCAACTGGCCGAGCAAGGCGTGCAGGAAGCGGCGCAGTTGCGGGTAGCTGCCACGCACCGGCAACAGGATCTGGTAGCGCGCCAGATGGGTCTTGGGATCGACGCCGAGGGCGTATTCGCCGCGCGCCAGGGTGATGTGTTCCTGCGCGGCCAGGGCGTAGATGCGGTCGATGGCGACAGTGGCTTGCGGCTGGGCCGGCAGCTTGTTGCGAAAATCATCCAGCTGACGTTGCGGCACCACGGGCGGCGCGATGCTGCCGTCCTCGACCTTGGCCAGGTACTCGGTGGCTTCCTGGGTTTGCTGGCTGAGCTGTTGCAGCGATTGCCAGCCCGGCAGCAAGCCGCCGAGTGCCCAGGCCAGCGTGACCAGCAGCAGTGCCAGACCGGCCAGGCCCGGAACGCCGAGGCCTTGCAGGTATTCGTGAACGATCAGTCTAGGGATTCGCATCGCCTATCTCCCAGGTCGCCGACAGGTTGAATTGCACCGGTTGCTCCGGCGATTTGACGACGATTTCATGGCTCAGCAGCGACACGTCGGACAGCTCGTCACTGGCCTCCAGCCGTTTGTGGAAATCCAGCATCGCTTGCAGATCGCGGGCTTCGGCGCTGATCCGCACCTGGCCCTTGCGGGCATCCGGGGTCAGGGTCAGCAAGGCGATGTCGTCGCGCGGCATGGCTTCGAGCATGGCGAACAGGCGTTCCCAGGGCCGGCGCAGTTGCTGCGAGACCTTGCGCATTTCGGCGAGGTTCTGCGCCTGCTCGCGGGTTTCCGCCGGGCTCAGCGTTGTCTTGCTACCACTGTCGCCGGTGAGCTGGCGCTGGGTGTGCTGCAAGTGACCTTGCTGCTGTTCGGCCTGGTCGCCGAGGTGCTGCTGGAGGCCGAAGCACACCAGCGCGAGTAATACACCGCCGCCGAGCAGGCTCCAGCCCAACGGGCCGGAACGCGGACGAGGCTGGAAGTCGAGGTTCAAGGCGCGCATGTCAGGCCACCGCCCGGGACATGACGTACAAGGCGTCACGCACGGTCATCGAGTCGTCTTCGAGGGTGCGCAGGTGCACCCCCGCCACATCCGGTTGCGCATCGAGGCGCGCCGGGGCGTGCAGATAAACGTTGAAGGCGCGTTCGCTGGTGGAGGCTTGCAGTTGCCGTTCACGACCGATCAGCGCGCTGAGTGCTGCATCGCTGTCGCTGCCGCCCACCGAGCGCACCGACGACCAGCGCCCTTCCCTTGCCAGCAGCAACACGCTGCGTTGCGGTTCGGCGACGATGAACAGGAAGTCACCGGCATCGAAGCTTTTGTCGAAGCGGTTGAACGCGGTCATCAGGTACGGCTGCACCGAACGCAGGCGCAGACCGCGCCCCGTAACCAGCGTGCGCAGGCGTTCCAGCAAATCCTGCGGCAAGGCACTGGCGATCCGGTCATGCCCGGCCGGCTCGGCCGACAGCACCAGGCTCCACGGTTGGGTCGGTGCGCCGAACAGGTCTTCGAAGCACAGTTGGGCGAAGCCGCGCAGTTCGTCAGGGCTGCTGATCTGCTCGCTCCACGGCACCAGGCAGAAACGGCTGAAGTGGCCGGAGATCACCACGCTCAGCTCGGCACCGGCACGGGTGTGTTCGCCGAGCAGACGGTCGAGGGTGTCCAGCGCCACCGCGTAGCTCTGAAAGCCTTCGTCGATGTAGCCGACGCTGCCCAGCCACAGGGTGTCGCTGCCCCGGCGCTGGCCGAGGCCGACACCGCTGGCGCCGAGCACGGCGATGAATTGATCACGCGATAAAAGTGACACGATTGATCTCCTCCAGCGTGGTCCGACCGTGCTCCACCAGCTCCAACGCCGATTCGCGCAACAGGCGCAAACCACGGGCGCAGGCCAGGGCTTTGATCTGGGTGATGGGTTGGCGCTCGACGATCATTTGCCGCAGCTCGTCGTCCAGGTGCAGCAGCTCGGCAATCGCCGTGCGGCCGCGATAGCCGCTGCCCCGGCAGTGGCCGCAGCCCTTGCCGTGGACGAAGTGGTAGTGATCGACTTTCTGTGGGTCGAGGCCCGAAGCGCGCAGCTCTTCATCGCTCGGGTTGACCGGCGTGCTGCAACTGCTGCACACCAGCCGGATCAGACGCTGGGCAAGAATCGCGTTGAGCGCCGAGACCAGGCTGTAGGGGTCGATTTCCATTTGGGTAAAACGACCGATCACGTCGAACACGTTGTTGGCGTGGATGGTGGTGAACACCAGGTGACCGGTGAGCGCCGATTGCACGGCGATCTGTGCGGTGTCCGGGTCGCGGATCTCGCCGACCATGATTTTGTCCGGGTCGTGGCGCAGGATCGAGCGCAGGCCACGGGCGAAGGTCAGGCCCTTTTTCTCGTTGACCGGGATTTGCAGCACGCCCGGCAGCTGATATTCCACCGGGTCTTCGATGGTGATGATCTTGTCCACGCCGTGGTTGATCTCGGTGATCATCGCGTACAGCGTGGTGGTCTTGCCGCTGCCGGTGGGGCCGGTCACCAGCACCATGCCGTAGGGTTCGGCAGCCAGGCGGCGCAGTTGGCGCAGGGTTTCGTCTTCAAAGCCCAGCGCTTGCAGTTGCACGCCGCAGACCTTGTCGGCCAGATCCTGTTTGTCCAGCACCCGCAGCACCGCGTCTTCGCCGAAGATGCTCGGCATGATCGACACCCGGAAGTCGATCTGCCGGCCGCTGATGCCGATCTTGAAGCGACCGTCCTGAGGTACGCGTTTTTCGCCGATGTCCAGCTCGGCCATGACCTTGACCCGCGAAATCACCTGCTCGGCGAACTCGCTGCCCTGGATCTTGCCGATGTTGTTCAGCACGCCGTCGATCCGGTACTTGATCACCAGGCCCTGGCCGGTGGTGCCGAGGTGGATGTCGCTGGCGTGCATTTTCAGCGCGTCGTACAGGGTCGAGTTGACCAGTTTCACCACCACGCTCGAGTCTTCGCTGATGCTGGTCAGCGACAGGCTTTGCAGGGTGTCGGTCTCGCTGCCGGCGTCGGTCTGGGCGTTGAGCGATTCGACCGCGTGGAAGCTTTCTTCGTGGCGGGCCAGATAGGCCTTGAGGTCATCGGCGTGCACCAGATACAGCGGCGCGCCGTGCAGGCATTCGTCGATCCAGGCCAGGCGCGCGGTGTCGAAGGGGTCGGCGAACACGCCGATGACTTCGTCGTTGTGGCGCAGCAGGATGAATTCACGTTTGAGGCATTGCGCGAGGGTGACCCGGTCGAACACCGGGCTCGCCAGAAACAGCGTGTCGGTGTCGAGCACCGGGTAATGCAGGGTGGCGCCGAGGCTGGTAATGAACGGCATCGGCGCCAGTTCACAGAGCACGGCCAGTGCATCGAGCACCCGTTCTCCGGAAGTGCTGGCCCGTGCCCGAGCCTGGGCCAGTTGCTCACTGGAAAAGCGTGGCGGGGTCTGTGCCTCCTGTGGAGGATTGACCGACAGCGGTTCGACGACAACGGACAGACGATCCATGGCTTGCTCTCCAACACCCGGGGCTTGAGGCCCTGACGGCGCGGGAGGCGAATTCGGCGAGTGCCGGAACGTCTATCGCGCCATTACTCCCCGGTGAGCATTTGATCGTCGTCCGGTGCCATGACCTCCGACCGGTTTCGTCGGCGGTCCGCCAGCACCCAACTGCCATCGTACAACTGCAACGGGAAGCTCTCGGTCCTGCTCTGGCGTCGTTCGACAAAGCCTTCGGATGGGCTCGCACCGGGTTTCGCTTCGCGCTGGATCCCCAGAAGGTCGCAGACAGCTCGGGCCAGTTCCGCCAAAGGAAACGGTTTGAACAGGATGTGACTGACCCCCAGTTGCCGCGCCCGCTCACAGACTTCAGCGGTCGGGTGACCCGTTATCAGCACGAAATGACACGTCCTGTTCTGGCGGACCGCGTCGAGCACCTCGAACCCTTCCATATCGGGCAAGCGGTAATCGAACACCAGCACGTCGGGGGCGAAAGTCTCGGCTTGGCCGATTCCCTCTGCGCCGTCATGTGCAATCCGGACTTCCAGCCCTTGCGCCGACAGATAATCCTGAAGGTTCTGTGCAAGCAGCTGTTCGTCTTCGACAACCAGTACTTTGTTAACCAAGGTGGACTCCCTGAAACCTCAAGTGCCGGCAATTGAAATTCAATGACCCGAACCTGCTGGAGTGCGCCTCACAAGAGGTAACGCACACTTCATGCCAGGCTGAATGCCGGTAATTTTTTGTCTTCATGTCCTTGAATTGAATGGAAATGCCCGCTCGTCCCGGTACCCCGTTCCCCAGAAACGGGGAAGCACCTGAATGGGCATCGAAGCCATTCCCCACTATTGGGGGGGAACCTTCAGTCGTCGTCAATTCGTTCGATCCTGTTCTCTGCCCGTAATTGCGCGAGCACCTGACGACGAGCCTGGGTCTGTTGCTGTCGGGCGAGGTACGCCCTGACTGTTTCCAGCCCTTGCTCCTCTGGGACATCGGCCGCCTCCTTGTGGTTCTCGACAAAGATCAAATGCCAGCCGAACGGTGTGCGCACCGCTTCGCTGACTTCACCAGGCTTGAGGGCAAACGCCGCCGTTTCAAACACCGGCACCATTTGCCCACGGGCGAAATACCCCAGGTCCCCGCCCTGGCTGGCGGTGACATCTTCCGATCCCGATCGGGCGACGCTAGCAAAGGTTTGCCCCCCTGCGATAGCGGCACGCAACTCTTCTAAGCGTAGCCGCGCCGCTTCAACCGTGGCGGCATCGGCATCGCCGGCAACCTTGATCAGAATGTGCCGGGCCTGGACCTGCTCCGGTGCGCCCATTTCAGCGCGGTGTTCCTCAAAAAACGCCCGCACCGTTTGCTCGTCCGGGGCCTGGACTTGGGTCAGCTCGGCGAACATCCGCTGCGCCGCCAGTTCGCGGTGGGTGTACTCGGTGAACGAGGCCTCATCGAAACCGGCGTCCTGCAAACGCTGGAGGAATTTGTCGGTGCCACCGATGGCGGTACGAGTCCGTTCGATCTGGTCGCGCACCGTTTGCTCATCGATCTTCACCCCGCGCTTGCGCGATTCCTGCCAGAGCAGTTCCTTGTCGATCAGCGTGTCCAGCGCGGCCTGACGCAGTTGTTTATAGGCCTTGGGGTTGCGGATGCTCGCCACGGCGCGGCCCTGATCTTCCAGGTACTCGGCGAAAAAACGTTCCAGGCGAAACTCGGAAATAGCCTCGCCGTTGACCCGGGCGGCCACCGGTTCATTGTTCGCCATTCCCACCGACAACCAGCCTGTCAGCAGCCAACACAGGGTTTTGAGCTTCATGATCATGGCCTCCGGTCAGGGCGTGGCAATAATCGGTTTGTAGGGAGCGACCAGATAAAAACGCTGGTCGGGCAAGTCAACGGTGACCACGTGCGCCCCGCTCAGGCCCAATCGTCGGCCGGGGCCGAAGCTCAGGCGCGGGGTCAGGCCGGTGTCGAAGTCGTGCAGGCCTTCGAGGGCCGCCACCAGTTTTTCGCGGCTGGCGTCGCGGCCGGCCTGCTTCATGCCTTCGCTGAACAACAGCATCGAGGCGTAGGCGCCGACTTGCAGCACCGCGTGCTGGGCGCCGAGGCCTTGATGCTCGCGCAACAGCGTCAGCGCCATGCGCCCGGCCTGGGTCCAGTCGCTGGGCACGAACGGATACGCCAGAAACACCCGCCGGGAAAAACCCTCCGGCACTTGCAGCAAATCCCCCGCCACCTGGCTCGATGCGGCAAACAGGTACGGCACCTGCCCGGCATTCTGCAATCCGGCCGCCAGCCGACTGAAACCTCCGCCGCTGCCCAGGTAAAACACCGAGCGTGAGCCCAGCGGCAAGCTGTCCGCCGCCGGGTCGTAGGCCTGCAGATGGACTTTTTCCCAGCCGTGTTCCTGCAGATAGCGGCCAAGGGTCTGCGCCGCCAGCACCTGGGCCGGGTCATCGGGATAGGCAATCAGCGTCGGCCCTTGCAGCACTCGCAAACTGGCGGTGGCGTAATCGGCCAGCGCGATCAGTTGCTCGCGCAGGCCCGGCAGCGGCTCGAAAATCTGTGGGCTGGCCTGCACCGGGCCGAGCAACGACAGGGCCCCGATCAGCGGCACGCCGGACTGCTCCAGACGAGGCGCCAGTTCGCTGTCCAGCGCCGGGGCCAGCGGTGCAATCAGGGCAAAGACTTGCTCTTCCTCGATCAGCCGTTGCAGGGCCTGTTCGGCGCTGGCGCGATCCGGGCCGGGATCGGCCACGGTCAGGCGCAACTGCCGACCGTGAATGCCGCCGGCCTGATTGATCCGCGCAACGCTGCCGTTGAGCACCGCCGCGATGGTAGCGCCCTCCTCGGCCAGTGGCCCCTGGCTGGGCAGCAAGGTGCCCAAATGCAAGGTCTGGTCATCGAGCCCCGGATCGCGGTCATCGGCCAGGCGTTTGAGGTAAGCCGTGAGATTGCGCTGATCCTTCATCGACAACAGGAAGCGCGGCATGCTCGGGTCGAGGCGATTGTTGCCGGGGTCGCGGCCCTGCTGAATCACCCGCGCCAGACTGCTGTCGGTGTAGGCCGGGTAGTTGCGGCCATTGATCTGTTGCTGACCGTGGATGCTGGTCAGCCGCGACCAGTTGAGCTGCGGCGGACGCACCCCGCCTTCGGGTCGGCCCAGACCATCGGCGCCGTGGCAGTTGGCGCACGGCAGGCTGGTGGCCGGCAGCAACACATCCGCCGCGCCGACCCGCGCCATGATCGGCTCGCCGCTGGCGGACAGGCCTTCGCGGTACAGGCGCTTGCCGGCGCTTTCTTCATCAGTCAGCGGCAACGCGGCTGCGCCGAGGCTGACGCCAGCGAGCAGGATCAGGGCGAGGACGCGGCCGAGGTTCATGGCGCGGACTCAGCGGCCGGCCACGGGCATTGTCAGCAGCTGCAAGCGCTGGGCAATGGCGGCGGCCGGGGCATCGGGACGGATTTTGCTCCAGCGTTTGTTGGCCACATCGCCGACGATCAACTGGGTCGAGTGCTGCTCGGGCGTCGGCACGATCTGACCGATGCGGCCCAGCACCAGGTCCATCTGCGCCTTGTCGCCGGTGAGGAAAAGCCAGTGAGGGTCATCGGCGCCCTGCTTCAAGGTGTAAGCCTTGAGCACCGCCGGCGTATCGCGCAGCGGATCACTGGTAAGGGAAATGAAGGTGATGCCGTCGGCCTTGTCGCCCAGCAACTCGCGGACTTCCTTGAGCTTGCGGGTGATCAGCGGGCAGGCGTCATTGCAACTGGTGAAAATCACGTTGAGCAGCACCACGCGGTTGTGCAGTGCATCGCTGTAGAAACGCTGGACGTCGCCGTTCTGATCCAGCAGCGGCGTGTCGGTGAACCAGGTTTTCGCGTCGTGGGTGCCTTTGACCGGTGCGGGCGCAGCGCTGGTCGTTGTCGTTGCCGGTGCCGGTTGTTCGTGGCCTTCGTGGGCCAGGGCCATGGCGCTGAAAATCCAGAAACACACCGTCAGGGTGATCCAGTCCAGGGTTCTCATGGTTGTTGCTCCATGGCAATCGCGGTGTGTTTGGCGTGGGTGCGCAGGCCGCTGAGTTTCTCGACTTCCTTGGCCAGCAGTGCCGGGTCGGTGAAGCCGTAGTAGCGCGTCCAGTGGCGACTGTTGCCGTCACCGACGAGGATCAGTGGCTGATGATTCTTGAAGTCGCCGCTGAAACTGCCGAGGCCCTTGAGGGTGGCGCTGATTGATTGCGGCGAACCGGTCAGCCAGCTCCAGCCCGGGCCTTTCTGGAAGGTGCGGGCGTAATCCTGCAAGCGTTTCGGGTCGTCGCGCTGCGGGTCGATGCTGATCGACACCAGCTGCACTTCCGCGCCGACCCGGGCACCGAGCTGTTTCTGCACCTTGCCCATGATTGACGAGACCACCGGGCAGACCGTGGTGCAACTGGTGTAGATGAAGCTCATGACCACGATCTTGTTGTGCACCAGATCCTGTTCCAGGTGCACGGTCTTGCCGTTCTGGTCGAGCAGCGGCACGTCGGCGAACTTGACCTGGGCGTGCTCCTGGCTGTTGGCGGCCGGTGCCGTGTGCCCGGCATGCTCGTCCGCCGAGTGGGCGCTGGCCTGCTGGATACCGACGGCCAACAGGCACAGGGTCAGCAGGCCACGGGATGCAAATCGGTTCATGGTCTTTTCCTCGTCACTGAGTCTGGCCGGGCAGCACCCGGACACTGGCAAAGGTCTTGTCGTCGAAACCGGCGCCCAGCGAGGCCGCGCGCACATGCAGGTACCAGGCGCCGCTGCGGTCGAGGGTCACCGGCGCTTCGTACACACCGTCGGCGACTTCCCGTGCGGCCACTTCACGGGGCCGGGAAGTCGGCGCGAGGAAGTAGCGCAACTGCACGTCGGTCACGCCGCTGCGCTGGATCTTCTGTTTGCCCTGGACGATACGAAAGCGCACCACGTACGGGTCGTTGAGGGCCACGGCTGTCTTGTCCAGCAGGAACTCGACTTTGGCCGCACCCAGGTGTTTTTCCGGCGCGCCATCGGACACCACCTGGGCGCTGAAGCAATGAATGATGTTCGGCTGGTTGAGCAGGAACGCCACGTCGAAGCGCCCCGCCGCCGGCAGTTTCACCCGGGCGCTGTAGAGCCCCGGCGAGACTTCGCGCAGGCTGCGGTCGATCACCAGCGCAGCACGGGCGATCTGCCCACGGTTGGGGTAACCGGACATCGGCGCGTTCATGCCTTCGGCGTAGAAATAGGTGGTGTTGTCCACCGGGTTGACCACAAACACCGCGTTGTCATCGCGCGATACCGCGAGGCTCGATGCCAGCGGCAGATCCCCGGCCAGCCTTGGCGGCTGCGGCCCGGCCTCGAAACCTTGAGTAATCGGCTGACGCCCTTCGCCGAGCGAAGACAGGTTGATCATGGTGACTTTCGGCGAGGCCAGTCCGCGCACGTAGGCATAGGCCTGGGTGAACACCACTTGATAGGGTTCCGCCGAGACTTCCAGATCATGGATCGCCGAATCGTTGGCTGCGTCGATCACCGTGGCGCGGTTTTCCACCGTGTTCAGCACCACGCCAAACCGGCCGTCGGCGCTGAAGCCCATCGGGCCGAGGCCCTGTTGCAGCTTGATCACCCGGCGTACGGCGCGGCTGTTGCTGTCGATCACGGTGACGGTGCCGTCCTTGCCGTCGGCCACGTACACCGCGCCGGACAGCGGTGAGTACGCCACCGACAACGGACTGGAACCGGTCTTGACCTGTTGCACCAGGCTCAGGCTGGCGATGTCGATAACGCTCAGGGTGCCGTCGTCGCGGTTGCTGACGAAGGCGAAACGGCTGTCCTTGCTGAAGGTGATTTCGTGGTGGCCGCGCCCGGTCGCCAGGTGTTTCAGCGGTTTGAGGCTCTGGGTGTCGATCACCGTGACCCCGGACTCTTCAGCCTTGCTCGCGTTGTTGCCGACCCACAGCAGACGCTCGTCCGGTTGCAGCGCGACCCGCACCGGTTGGCTGCCGGCGGCCACCGAGTCGATGACCTTGAATTGCTCGCTGTCGATCACCGCCACTTCTCCCGCCGTCGGCATCGACACGAAGACCTTTTTGTTGTCCTTGGGCGTGACCCAGTCCATCGGCGACTGCTTGAGTTCGATCCGCGCCAGGGTGCTGGTGATACCGCCGACCGAAACTGACGGATCGACCACCGAAACGCTGGCATCGCGGTTCATCACCAGCAGGAAATAGCTGTTGAGGTCGAGCAGCGGCCGCGCGCCGATGTTGGATTTGAGGAACATACCGACCCGCGACTTGCAGCTCTGGTCACGGCCCTGGGCCTGATCGGCGGCGACGGCTTGCGGATCGATCCACGCCCCCGGCGCCACACCGGACAACGGCTGGCCGGACGCACCGTCGGTGACGCGAAACTGCACGTCGGCGAACTCGCCCTCACGCAACTGACCGTCGCTGGCCAGCGGCTTCAGATCGAAGGCGATCGACACGCCGTCGCGGGTCAGCACCTGGCCTGCGCCGGTTTGCGCCAAGGCAATCTCGCTCAGCGTGAGCAGTGCGCCGGCCATCGCCAGCAGGCAGACGCCGATGATGTTGATGATCCTGTTCATGTCGCTCTCCCCTGACACATTTTCCGAAACACCGCCGTCCCCTGTGGGAGCTGGCTTGCCAGCGATGGCGGCTTCAGCCACACCATCCAGAACCGAGTTGCTGCCAATCGCTGGCAAGCCAGCTCCCACAGGTTTTTGCACTCACCGATCCATCGCATTCCAGCTACTGAGCAGGCGGCGCCGGCTCCGGCTCATTGGTCACCCGCAGCAATCCCCACAGCCCCGAGGTGTTGCCATAGGCGCCGTAATCGCGGAACAGGTAGTCCCCCGGTATCGCGTTGCTGCCCCCGGCGCTCGGGATCATGAAGCTGAAGTGCGCCGCCGGCAGGATGCTTTCGTGAGCGCCGATGTACATCGACATCGGGTTGTAGCCGAAGCGCACCGAACCCACGCCCGGCGTGCCCATCGGGTAGCCGCCGGTGTCGCTCTTCTCGGCCTGGAACGGGTTGAGCGACCAGACGTGTCCGTCGAGCTGGAACGTCGTGCCGCGACTGCCGCCGCTCGGCATCAGGATGTGCGTACGGAACGGCTGGCCCGGTTTGGCATACAGCACCGGCGTCTGCGGATCGCCCCCCACCAGCGCATTGCTGTAGGCCATGTGCGCGTTGGTCATGTCGCCGTAACCCGCGCCATCAGCACGGCCGAACGGCGCGTCCGGAGCGAGGCCGAAGCGATACCACAGCGGTTCGGTCTTGTAGTTGATGGCCATGCTCGAGTTGTCCTGCGGATCGGTCGGTACACCGAAGCCCTCGGCAGCGATGCCTTCGACCGGCCGGCCATTGGCCCAGCGAGTGTTCAGCGCCTTGTGCCAGACCATCGCGAAGTCGCGGTAAGTCGTCTGCCCCGGTGCGGTAACCGTGGCGTTGACCTTGCGCGCATCGTCGACCCAGGTCGCGCCGATCGGCAGGATGCTCATCGCACCACCCAGACCTTTTTGCGGTTGCTTGATCACATCCGCCGGGGTGAAGTTCAGGCCACCGAACTCCACGGCCGTGGCGTTGATGTTGTCGACACTGCGGCCCAGTTGCGTGACCGGTTTGCCTTCACGCTCCAGGTGCCCGGCGTAGTACTGATAGGTCCGGGTCGGGTAGGCGCCGCTGCTGCCCACCCGCGGCGGTACGGTCTGGATCGGGTTGGCGCCGACGTTGGCACCGTCGGATTTGGTGATGTCATAGGCCAGCAGTTGCGCGTGCAGCCCCACATGGCTGGACGGCCGCATCAGGTTATTGCTGAAAGTGGTCGAGCCGAGGCCGCTGTTGCGATCACGTTTGACGATGCCCTGCATCACGGCGGTCTGGGTCAGGTCGGGCATCACGCTCGGCAGACGGTTTTCCAGGGTGATGTTGATGCAGTCCCCGGCCGCTGCGCGCAGCACCAGCGGTTCGACCGGAATGCCGGGTTTGAGCTTGCCGCTGACCGGATCGAGGTCGGATTTGCGCACGTACAGGATCGCCGTCGGATCATGCAGCGGCCCGCTCTGACCACCAATGGTGATGGTCTCGCCGTCTTCCGGATCGGTGACAGTCACTTGCGGGATGCTCACCGTGCGCGAGTTCAGCACCAGGGTGCCGCCTGCCGGATTCAGCGGCCCGCCGACATGCTGACCGAGCCCGGCCGAATCGCCGATGCTCAGGCCCAGCGAATTGCCGAGGATGTCGTTGGCCAGCGCGGCGACCACTTCATAGTTGCGCTGCACCGTCGGCCGGGTGCCGATGCCGTTGGGGTTGGCGCTGATCCGTGGGCAGCTGCCTTCGAACGCCACGGTGTTGCGCATGCCGGCCGGACTCGGGTTGTTGGGGATGGCGAACAGGTCATTGCGTTTGGCCGTGTAGTTGCGCATCACGCCCCAGATCCCGCTCCAGTAGCCTTCGATCGAAGCGTCCATCGAGTACAGATAGTCACCGGTGGTCGCCGCAGAGCTGGACAGCATCGACACCGGTGCGATGAAGCCCATCTGTTCGGAGATGCCGATCATCTGCGAGGCGCGCCAGCCGGAGTTGGAGCTGTTGCCGAAACCGGAACCGCTCTGCAGCCATTTCACACCGTGCAGGGTGACGTTGTGCTCTTCCTCGTGGCCGCCGGCATGCACCCGCAGACGCACGTTGTCGCCGGTGTAGGTGCGCAGCATCGGGGTGAACGGGTCGCCCGGCTCACTGCCGCCCTTGTTGATGTGCGGCGGGAACAGGGTGGTGCCGCCAGTCGGGCCGGTGGCGGCCGTGACCAGATTCGGTGCCAGGTTCATCGCCGGGATCGCGCGGTCGGTGCGGCTTTGCATGGCGTACGCCAGATCGCCGCCGAGGCCGTCGGCCTGCATGCCGCGCTTGCCGTCCGGGCCGACCTTGTTCGGGTCGTAGACCCGCAGGGCCAGCGGCTCGTTGCGATAGTTGACGACGAACATGCCCGGATCATCCACGGAGATCGCTTGCGGGCATGGCCGGCTCGGGCAGCCCGGCACCTGACCGCCCTGCACTTCCAGCACGCCTTCGAGCAGGGTGCTGGCGTTGTTGCGCACCGGCGGGTTGATCGCGTAGCGGAAGCTGTCGGCGGTGGCCGGGAACGCTTGCGGATTCGGCACGCCGTTGGGGCCGGCGCCCACGTACACACCGGCTTCATAGGCATGCTGGAAGTCGCTGTATTCGAGGAAGAACTCACGGAAGCTGTCGTTCTTGCCGTCGCCGTCGAGGTCGCCGGTGTTGATCACCGCCTGCCACGAGGTCGGCCCACCGTCCTGGCGCACGCCGCTGTACAGAGGCTCGCCGGTTTCGGCGTGGAACCAGGTGGAACCGGCCGGTTCCGCCAGCACCGTGGCATACAGGCCGATCTGCTGGTGAGTCGATGGGCCGAGGTGGTCGTGGGTGAAGATGGTGCCCAGGCCCCGATCCACGCCCTTGGCGTTGACCACCGGGTCGACGAACCAGCGTTGCATGGCCGTGCGCGCGCCCATCCAGTCACTGCGCCCGAACTGACCAAAGAACGGATGCGCCTTGGCTTTCGGGCACGCCTGGGTGCCGTCGCGCGGGTCGGTGCCTTCGCACTGGTTGAATTCGCGGATCGCGTGAATGCGTTCCTGAACTGCACCGGGCGAGAGCACGCCGTCCTCGTAGTTCCAGCCGTTGGAGGAACCGTCGGCAGCCGTCAGGTCCCACTTCGGCAGGTGAATGTGCTGGCCGATCACGTCGGTCGGCGTGCGCACCTGATAGTCATCCATCTCGTAGGTGGCAGGCACCAGGTTGGTTTGCTGGTATTGCACGCAGTCGAAGGTGTTCATGCGCATCACCAGCGGCTCTGGCGGACGCTGCTTGGTGATCACCGGCCAGGCGTCTTCCCACAGCGCCAGAATCCGGGCTTGCGGGAAGTGATAACCGACCTTGTTGTAGACCGCGTCGAACTGAATGTTGGCGGCTTTGTAGATCCGTGGCCGGTCGGCGGTGAAGGTCGAGGCACCGACGAAGGACATGCCGTCCAGCCGATCGCCGCTGGCGAACTCACCGGTGCCGGCGCTGCTGGTCAGGCGTTTTTGCCGGTCGTCCATGCACGGTTCGTAGTACGGCGCGCCGGCAATAGGCAAGGCGCCGTTGGTGCGGAAGGCCTTGGCCACAATCTGATTGCCGGGCAGCAGGGCAAAGCTTGGGTGATCCTTTTTCGCGTGGAACGCCATCGCGGCCTGTTCCACTTCAGTGCCCTCTTCGGGCAGGTAAATCGGTTTGGCGCGGGTGACTTCCTTGGAGAAGTCCAGCGAGGTGGTCACGGTGTGCGCCTCGCCTCCGGCCGATACCCCGTCGAGGGTGTGACGCTGCAAGCCGCCGTCCCAGCCGCCGGACTGATTCGGGTCGAGGTTGGCCCACAGCGCTTTGCCGCTGGCTTTCAAGGATTGCGCGGTGGCGGCGTCGAGCATGTCCAGCGGTGGGGTTGGCGGACGCTGACCCACCGAACTTTCCATGCCGCCGATCCAGAACGGATAGCCAGGGTTTTTCAGGCTGCCGTCGGCGTTGCGGTTGGCTTCGCTGCGATCAACCAGTGCCAGTGAGCCGATGGCTTGCGAACCACCATTACCGCCGTGGTGTTCGCCGTCGTCATCGCCCTCTTCTTCCTCATCGTCGTCATCGTGGCCGGCGACCAGGGTTTCACCGATTTTCGGCACCACCACCACTTTGCCCGGCATCGGGGCCATGGCTTTACCGGGCAGCGGCACGACGGCAGGAATCGGCGTGCCGGCAATGATCTCGCCATCCGGCAAGGCGCGGGCACCGGCGGCGGGTTTGCCGCTGCGCAGGGCGTAAGGTTCGCTGTGATAACCATCGGCGCCCTGTTGCGAGACTTCCAGCCGGGTGCCTTCCTCGAACACATCGTGCACCCGCCACATCGACCACATGCCCTGGGCGAAATGCGGGTAGAAGTGGCAGTGATAGATCGCATCGCCGGCCACCCGGTTGCGGTTGCCGGAGCCGCCGTTGGCGATTTCGTAGGTATAGCCGGCGCCCGGACCGATGCCTTGAGCGTCGACGTAATCGGAGTTGTCGTCGTTGGGGTTGAACAGCCACTGATGGCCGTGCAGGTGGAAGATGTGCTGTTCGTGGCCGTTATGGGTGTTGCGGAATTTGACGAAGTCACCGATGTAGCTGTGGTTGACGTTCGAAGGCTCCGAGGGATACAGGGCCATGGTGGCCTTGACGCCGACCTGATCGGCGCTGGGTGTCTGGCCAGGGGCGATGTTCTCAAGCCCGGTGTTGGCCGGCACGTCCACCAGCATCGCCACGTCGCCGACGGTGTGCGAGCTGAGGAAGAATTCTTCGTAGGCGCACGACAGGCAATCGTGCATCGGCCCTACGCCGAGGCGGTTGGCGACCACTTCAGCGCCCATGCCCCCGGAACCGTAGTTGATCATGAACGAGTCGCGGGTCGGCTCCAGCACATGGGCCATGACCGGGTCGGCCCAGTAGGCGGGGAATGCCTGGGTGGCGGCGGTTTCGTCCTGGAACTGCGAGGCGAAATCGCGAAACGGCTCGAGGCGGTTGGGGATCGCCGGGTTGCGTTTGCCTACCGATTCCAGCGGATAGGTGCTGGGCGCAAAACTGCCATCGGCGTTGCTGCCCATGACGATGGCGTCGCTTTCGCTGGAGATGATTTCGTTGCCGTCGACCATGCTGATGATCGGCGTGCCGGCCTTGCCTTCACGCAACCACGGTTCGCGCTGCGGGTAGCGGGCCTGGTAATCGACGATGGGGTGACCGGCCGGTGTGCGGCCGGTGGTCGCCAGACGCATTTCTTCTTCAGTGAGGGTGTTGCGATAGGTGCGTCCCGACTTCGGCACCACCACGACCTGGCCGAACAGGCCATTGGCGGTGTTGCCGGCCGCGCCCTCCCCGCCGAATGTCGCACCACGGCTGCTGACGGCAAACGCCCCTTCGCGCTCGGCGTACAGCACGTACGACCGGCTCGCGCCCGGCGGCACCAGGGTGTTGGCGTTACGCCCGGTGTAGGAGGAAATGTCGTCGATGCTGTTCACCGCTTGCAGGCCGTTGACCTGGAAACCGACATGGCGGTCGGCGACCTGCTCGTCGACTTTGAAAGCATCGGCGCCGTTGGCGTTCTCGGTGCCCTCCTCGCCTTCAGGCCCTTCGAAATGCTTGTTCGGGTTGGCCTGGTAGTCGAGCAGGTTCTGCAGGTTGATCGTCAGGCAATCACCGGCGGCCACCCGCAGCACCAGCGGCCGTGGACGCTTGTCCGCACGCAGCGAGACCTTGCCCGGCACCGCGCTGCCGCCATAGGCCAGCGAGACGTCATGCTCATCGACCACATCGCGGCGCAAGGCGTACATCATGCCGTTGGCATTCTGCGCACCGAGGCGGTTGAACATCAGCGGTTGATCGAAGGCGACTACATTGGCCACCAGATTGCGCTCGCAGCGCACGGCGGCGCTGGCCAGTTCGACGCTGAGCATCGAGACCAGCAACAGCAGCCAGTTCAACAGGGGCGGTGCGTGGTGAATGCCAACCATGATCGGAAACCTCGTAGTGGGTGCTCACAGGGAACGATTCTCGATAAACCCCTTGGAGCAATCCGCGTGCCACAAAAAATTGCTTTTCATCTCAATCAGTTACACAAACCACTTGAGAACCCGGGGGATATTCCCCACCCGATTCCCCACTTTTCCGGGGCCATCGGTTTGCCCCGATAGTGGGGAAAGCCGGGGCTGGATTTTCAAAAAAAGCTTTACAACGGCGCATCCACCGCCAGCCCCTGCAGGCGCCGGTACTGACGCAGCACGCTCGGGACATAGCGCTGGGTTTCGGCGAAGGGCGGAATCACCCGGCCGCGGCTGAGCACCGCGTCAGGCCCGGCGTTGTAAGCCGCTACGGCCAGAGCAATGTCGTTGTCGAACAGGGTCATCAGGCGCTTGAGGTATTTGGCCCCACCCTGGATGTTGGCCTTGGGGTCGTAGACGTCTTTCACCCCCAGCTCGCGGGCGGTGTCGGGCATCAATTGCATCAGTCCGCCAGCACCTTTGGGCGAGGTGGCACCGGGGTTGTAATTGGATTCGGACTTGATCACCGCGTGCAGCAAAGCCTCGGGCAGGTGATTGGCGCTGGCCGCCGCTGACACCAGCTCGGCGTAGGGCTGGTTGGCGATCAATTGCGGTTGCCGGTCAAGGCTGACCAGCGGCGCATCGGCTTCGCGGATTACCCGCTCGTAGGTGCGTCCGGGACGGTGGACGTTCGACAGCACATAGCTGCCCTTGGCGTCCATGGAAACGAAGACATCGGCTTGCGCGGCACCGACCGACAGCACGCAGCCGAGCAGTCCTGCAGTGAATGAATGGATCATTGGGCCTCCCCTGACAGGCCCCGAAAAATTGGGGGAAATGCCCCACTGACCCGTCGTTGATCAGCCGTACGCAAGCACTGTGCCGAATCTTGAAAAGCCCGTAATACAAGGGCTTCAGCCCGACCACAGAATTTATCGGGGGCTGAGCATGGCAATTGCATAAGCCCTTTCGGCGACACGGCTGCCACTCACGGGAGGTCATCATGAAGCTGCAATTTCGTCCGCGTGCCCAACGCGGTTTCACCCTGCTCGAATTGCTCGTGGTGCTGGTGGTGCTCGGCCTGTTGGCCGGGATCGTCGCGCCCAAATATTTCGCCCAGCTGGGGCGTTCCGAGGTGAAGGTCGCCAAGGCGCAGATCGAAGGCCTGAGCAAGGCGCTGGATCTCTATCGACTGGAGGTCGGCCATTACCCGTCCACCGAACAGGGCTTGCAGGCGCTGGTGACCGCACCGAGCGACGAAGCCAAATGGACCGGCCCGTACTTGCAGAAAAAACTGCCGCAGGATCCGTGGGGGCGTAACTACACCTACCGCTATCCCGGCGAAAACAGCGAGTACGACCTGCTCTCAATGGGCAAGGACGGCCAGCCCGGCGGCGAGGGCGAAAACGCCGAAGTCACCAACTGGCAATAAGCGGAGCACACGGCATGCGATTTCAACTCAAAGCAGTGGGCAAGGCCGGGGTGGTGTCGCTGAGCGTCGAGGCGCCGGGTCAGAGCGAGGCGCGGCGCATTGCCGAGGATCAGGGCTTGCGCGTGGTCAGCCTGCACGCCGAGAGGCACTGGCGTTCGTTGCGCCTGAGCAAGCGTGAAACTTTCAACCTGGTGCTGTTCAGCCAGGAACTGACCACCCTGCTCAACGCCGGCCTGCCGCTGATCGATGCGCTGGAGAGCCTGGCCGAAAAAGAAACCGCCCCCGCCGCCCGCAAAACCTTGAGCGAGCTGGTGCGGCTGCTGTACGAGGGCAAATCCTTCTCCCAGGCGCTCGGCCAGTTGTCGGCGGTGTTCCCGCCGTTGTACGTGGCGCTGGTACAGTCCAGCGAGAAGACCGGCGCGGTCGGCGATGCGCTGGGCCGTTACGTGAGCTATCGCCAGCGCATGGACGAGGTGCGGCAGAAGATCGTCAGTGCCTCGATCTACCCGCTGCTGTTGCTGGTGGTCGGCGGTGGCGTGGTGCTGTTCTTGATGGGTTACGTGGTGCCGCGCTTCAGTCTGGTGTTCGAAGGGCTGGGCTCGAACCTGCCGTGGCTGTCGCAGATACTGATGAGCAGTGGCATGTTTCTTCACGCCCATCAGGGTGAGTTTTTCGGCCTGTTGGCGACAATCGTCATCGCCCTCGCCGTGCTGCAAAAACAACCGGCGTTTCGCCGTGGGCTGGATCGGCTGGTGGAGAAACTGCCTGCCGTGCACCAGCGGATTTTCATGTATGAGCTGGCGCGGTTTTACCGGTCGCTGGGGATTCTGCTGCAAGGCGGGATTCCGCTGGTGACGGCCATGGGCATGGTGCGGGGCCTGCTCACCGTGGCCTCGCGAGCGCGGCTGGACCAGGCCTGCGAACGGGTGCGCGAGGGGCAATCGTTGTCCACTGCCCTCGAGCTCAACCGGCTGGTGACGCCCGTGTCCCTGCGCCTGCTGCGCGCTGGCGAGCAGTCCGGCAACCTCGGGCAAATGATGGAACGCAGCGCCGATTTCTACGACGAGGAAATCAGCCGCTGGATCGAGTGGTTCGTGAGGTTGTTCGAACCGCTGCTCATGACTTTCATCGGCCTGTTGATCGGGGTGATCGTGATCCTGATGTACATCCCGATCTTCGAACTGGCTTCGAGTATCCACTGACCTCGGGAACGGGTCGGATCACACGCAAACAAGGCACATCCACGTTCCCAATCAAGACAACAAAGACGGAGAACGATATGCACATTCAAAAGCTCGTGCTCGCAATGGCCATCGGCGCAGTCCTGTCGGCGTCTACCGTACTGATTCCGGACAGCCTGTCCGGGGTGTCGAGTGTTCAGGCCAAGGATGGGGGAAGTGGTGGTGGAGGAAGCGGCGGTGGCGGCGGCGGTGGAAACGGTGGGGGTGGCGGCGGAGGCGGTGGCGGCGGCAATGGTGGTGGCGGTAATGGTGGTGGCGGCGGCAGCGGTGGTGGTCACGGCGGAGGCAGCGGCAGTGGCGGCAATGGTGGTGGTCACGGCGGCAGCGGCAGTGGCGGCAACAGTGGCAGTGGCGGCGGTGGCAACACTGGCCACAGCGGCAGTGACCACGGCTCGGGCCACTCCGGCAACACGGCGTCATCCGGTCGCAGCGGCACGCATTCTGAACCCGGCGACGACCACGGTGTGCATCGGTCCGGAGAGGTCGGCGATGACCACGGTGTACATCGCGCTGGTGAAATCGGTGACGACCATGGCGTACATCGTGCCGGCGAAATCGGTGATGACCGAGGCCTGCATGCCGCGGGCGAACCCGGTGATGATCGCGGTGTTCACGTCGGCGGCGAGCCTGGCGATGACAAGCGCGCCAACTGACCCGAACTGAAAGCACCGCAATCCCTGTGGGAGCTGGCTTGCCAGCGATGAGGCCTGGTCAGTTAAAGCATCACTAACTGACCCACCGTTATCGCGGGCAAGCCCGACTCCCACAGGGCTCATCGGTGCCCACCAGTTCACCGCAAAACCTAGAGAGCGACATGATTCTGATCCAGCCGCTCCCGCAAAAACTCGATCAACGCCAGCACCGGCCGAGACGCCTGACGATGCTGCGGGTACACCGCCGACAGCGTCAGCGGTTCCGGCCGAAACTCGTCCAGCACCGGCACCAGCCGCCCATCCTTCAGCGCCGCGCCGACAATGAACGTAGGCAGATAGGTAATCCCCATCCCCGCCACCGCCGCATCCCGCAGCAACTCACCGTTGTTGACGCGCATCCGCCCGGTGACATTCACCAGCAGCGGCTTGCCCTGCCCCGCGTTGAACCGCCACTGCACCGAACGCCCGTGGCCGTATGGCAGACAGTCGTGGCCCAGCAAATCTTCCGGTTTGACCGGCGTACCGCGCTCGGCCAGATACGCCGGACTGGCGCAGTACACCCGCTCGATTGACGCGATGCGTCGGGCGATCAGGGTCGAGTCCTCCAATACGCCAATGCGCAACGCCAGGTCGTAACCCTCGCCCAGCAGATCCACCGGCCGGTCGCTCAGGTCCACTTCCACCGTGACCTCGCGATAACGCTGCAGAAACGGCGGCAGCAAGCAGCCCAGATGCGCCAGCGCGAACGACAGCGGCGCACTCACGCGAATCGCCCCGCGCGGCTCTGCGGTCTGCCCGGCGATGCCCTGCTCCACCGACTCCACTTCACCGAGCAAACGCAGCGCCGACTCGTAATAGCTCTGGCCCAGCGGCGTCACGTCCAGGCGCCGGGTCGAACGGTTGAGCAATCGCACGCCGAGGCGCTCCTCCAGTTGCATCAACCGACGGCTGACGAACTGCTTGGACAGACCCAACTGATCGGCCGCCGCCGTGAAGCTGCCGGAGTCCATGACCTGGCAAAAAATACGCATGTCTTCGAACGGGTTCATTGTCACTCTCTGGTTGACAGTTAAACGCTTTATAACCGCTTTTTCACTTTCCGGCACCTCATTAATCTGTGCTCACGGTGTTGCTGAGGCCTGAAGCCCAGCGCCACAGCAGCCCGATCCCAAGGCATAAAAACTCAAACGACTTAAAAAGGATTTGCACATGAACATCAAGAAAACCCTCGCCGCTTCCCTCCTCGCCCTGTCCATCGGCAACGCATTCGCCGCCGAAAGCACTGGGGTCGAACACAACACTCAGGCCTTCCTCGATGCCCTCGCCGCCGGCGGTGGCAAACCCCTTGAGCAACTGAGCCCGAAAGACGCCCGTGCGGTGCTGACCGGTGCCCAGGCTTCGGTGAAGGTTGATCTGTCCGGCGTTGAAGTCAGCGACAAGGCGATCAAGGTCGACGGCCAGACGATCAACCTGAAAGTGGTGCGTCCGGCCAAGGTCAAAGGCGAGTTGCCGGTGTTCATGTTCTTCCACGGTGGCGGCTGGGTGCTGGGCGACTTCCCGACCCACCAACGCTTGATCCGTGATCTGGTGGTGGGTTCCGGCGCGGTCGCGGTGTACGTCGACTACACGCCGTCGCCGGAAGCGCAGTACCCGACCGCGATCAATCAGGCTTACGCGGCAACCAAATGGGTGGCCGAGCACGGCAAGGACATCGGAGTCGACGGCAAGCGTCTGGCGGTGGCCGGCAACAGCGTCGGCGGCAACATGGCGGCAGTCGTGGCGCTGATGGCCAAGGAACAGAAAACCCCGGCCCTGCGCTTCCAGTTGCTGATGTGGCCGGTGACCAACGCCGGGTTTGATAACGGCTCGTACCAGCAATTCGCCGAGGGCCATTTCCTGACCAAGGGCATGATGCAGTGGTTCTGGGACAACTACACCACCAACCCGGCCGAGCGTGCGCAGATCCATGCCTCGCCGCTCAACGCCAGCGCCGAACAGCTCAAGGGCCTGCCCGCCGCGCTGGTGCAGACCGCCGAGTTCGACGTGCTGCGTGACGAAGGCGAAGGCTACGCCCGCCACCTCGACGCGGCCGGTGTAGCAGTGACCTCGGTGCGTTACAACGGGATGATTCACGACTTCGGCCTGCTCAACCCGCTGAACGGGATTCCTGAAGTGAAAGCCGCCGTGCGCCAGGCCGCAGCGGAACTCAAGACCCATCTGAACTGAGTGCAACCCCTCGCCACACCTTCGGGTGTGGCGTTTTCTTTTGTGCCCGCCGGAGTTCACCTCATGAGCCTTTTTTCTGCCCACCTGCTGTCCTGGAGCGCCCTGCTGCTGGTGCTCGACACCTTGCTCTGGCATCTCGTGCCGTTCAAGCATCGCGCGCAACGGGTCGCTGTGCGACTGGTGCTGTTTCTGGGCTTCAACGCACTGGCCATCAACGCCGGTGTCAGCCCGTTGCAGGCGCCGTTGTTCGCCGATGACCCGGTGGCGCAACTCGGGGCGACGGCACTGGGGATTCTCTGGTGGCTGTACGCCGCGCGGGTGCTGACCGAAGTCATCGGCCTGATCCTGATGCGCCGCATCGGTCACAGCGGCCGGTTGTTGCAGGACGTGATCGGGGCGCTGGTGTTTCTGGCGGCCATCGTCGCGGCGGCCGGTTATGTGCTGGATCTGCCGGTCAAAGGCCTGCTCGCGACTTCCGGCGTGGTGGCGATCGTCATCGGTCTGGCGCTGCAAAGCACCTTGGCCGACGTGTTTTCCGGCATCGTGCTTAACACCACCAAGCCGTATCAGGTGGATGATCTGGTGGTCATCGACGGCGTCGAAGGCAAGGTGCTCGACATCAACTGGCGTGCCACGCACCTGCTGTCCAGCACCGGCACTCTGGCCGTGGTGCCGAACTCGGTGGCGGCCAAGGCCAAGATCGTCAACCTCAGCCGCCCGAACAACCTGCACGGCGTGTCGATCAGCATCAAGGTGCCGAACCACATTCGCCCGCGCCGGGTGCTCGACGCCCTCGAGCGCACGCTGCAAGGCAGCAGCAGTCTGTTGCTGACGCCCGCGCCGAAAGCGGTGCTGAAAGAGGCCGGCGACGAAAT
The DNA here is from genome assembly GCF_004368175.1 of Pseudomonas sp. CH235. Lineage (NCBI taxonomy): Bacteria > Pseudomonadati > Pseudomonadota > Gammaproteobacteria > Pseudomonadales > Pseudomonadaceae > Pseudomonas > Pseudomonas sp. CH235. Next base: position 282,707 of record NZ_RRZJ01000003.1, on the reverse strand, counting down.
GTCGGAATACGTGGCCAGCGGGTTCATCGCCGAACTGGGCAAGAAAAGCGAGGTGCGCAATCAACTGTTCGACCTCGCCCACCGCCATCTCGAAGCGGCTGGCATTTCGCGGCACCCGGACGGCGTGATCGAACCTTCGACCCGCGCCCGCGCCTTGCTCGATGAAGTGAAAATCTTCCGCTCGCTGAGCCATGAGGAACGCGATCGCCTCGCCGAATCGATGGTCGCGCAGCAGTACAGCGCCGGGCAGGTAGTGCTCAATCTGGAGGAAGTCCCGGACAGCCTGTTCGTGATCGCCACCGGCGTGGTCAGCGCCAGCGTACCGGACGGCAACGGCTTCACCGAGGCCGGGCGCATGGGGCCGAGTGAGGTCATGGGCGAACAGAGCATCCTCGCGGATACGCCTTCGCAGGCGACGTTCACGGCGCTGACGTCGTCGATCATTTATCGCCTCGACAAGAACCTGACCCGCCAGTGCATGGAACAGCGCAGTGAAGTGGGTCAGGCGTTGAACAAGTTGCAGGCGGTACGGCAGCAGAACAGTCGGTTGGCGCTGATGGCCAAGCCTGTACCGGTTCGCAAGGGTGGGTTTTTGGGGTGGTTGCAGAAGCGATAATTCACCGGGCTTTCAATCTTCTTTAACTTCGAAATCCAACCCCCTCATCGGAACGCCGCCCGCCTAGCCCTCTCCCCCAGGGGGGCGAGGGGGAAAGGGAGCCGATCTCGGTGCTTTTCAAAACCTGAGTTCGACTCGATTTTTCAGGTCGATGTACCTCGAAAGAACCACTCGGTCAGCTCCCTCTCCGTCCGGGAGAGGGCTGGGGTGAGGGCTGGTTTTCGAAGTGAAAATACACACTCACCAACACCGCAAAAAAATGCCCGCTCTTCAGCGGGCATTTTGTTCAGCCAATTACTGGGCCGTGAACTTGGTGTAGCTGTTGATCAGGTTGCGATAGTTAGGCAGACGCTGCGACAGCAGATTCGCCAGGCCTTCCATGTCGTTGCGCCAGTCGACTTGCAGCTCGCAGGCCACAGCGAACCAGTTCAGCAGGTGTGCGCCGGCAGCGGACATGCGCGCCCAGGCAGCCTGCTGCACGGTGGTGTTGAAAGTGCCGGAAGCGTCAGTCACCACGAACACTTCAAAACCTTCGGCAATGGCCGACAGGGTCGGGAACGCCACGCACACGTCAGTCACCACACCGGCGATGATCAGTTGCTTGCGGCCGGTGGCCTTGATGGCCTTGACGAAATCTTCGTTGTCCCAGGCGTTGATCTGGCCAGGGCGGGCAATGAACGGTGCGTCCGGGAATTGCTCTTTCAGCTCAGGCACGATCGGGCCGTTCGGGCCGGAATCGAAGCTGGTGGTGAGGATGGTCGGCAGGTTGAAGAACTTGGCGATGTCGCCCAGCGCCAGCACGTTGTTCTTGAACTCGTTCGGCGAGAAATCCTGTACCAGCGAGATCAGACCGGTCTGGTGGTCGACCAACAGTACAACGGCATCGTCTTTGTTCAGGCGGCTGTAAGGAACGTTGCTCATGTGAAACTCCTCGATGGATGGTTGTTGCGGGGAGCGCCGCTCACACAGAGCGGCGCTTTTCAAAAGGATCAGAACGCGAAGCAGGAGCAACCGAACGCGCCCCAGAAACCGGCGAAGTCGCTGACCGGCGCATTCGACATCCGCGCTTTTTCATGGCTGTGGGTATGCACCGCGCACGGGCCGCTGCACTGGTGCACCTGGGCCTGCAAGGGCGAATTCGGGCGCCAGTGGCCCGGGACTTTCACCACCGGCGACCAGTCCGGCAGCACCGGCAATGCACGTGGGCCTAGGTCTTCGAAGTCTCCGGCGGAATAAACGATTTTGCCGCCGACCACGGTCAGCACCGACTCGATCCACTTGATCGCTTCTTCCTCGACATGGAAGAAGTCCGCGCTCAGCGCTGCCAGGTCCGCCAGTTGCCCGACCTTGATCTGGCCCTTCTTGCCCTGCTCGGACGAGAACCAGGCGCTGCCATGGGTGAACAGCTCCAGCGCGGTGGTACGTGGCAAACCTTCTTCGTACAGCGCCAGACCGCCGACGGTGCGACCGCTGACCATCCAGTACAGCGAGGTCCACGGGTTGTAGCTGGACACCCGCGTGGCATCGGTGCCCGCGCCGACCGGCACGCCTTCGGCGAGCATGCGCTTGATCGGTGGCGTGGCTTCGGCGGCTTGCTTGCCGTAGCGGTCGACGAAGTATTCACCCTGGAACGCCATGCGATCCTGAATCGCGATGCCGCCGCCCAGCGCTTTCACCCGCTCGATGTTCTGCGGGGTGATGGTTTCGGCGTGGTCGAAGAACCACGGCAAACCGTTGAACGGAATGTCGCGGTTGACCTTCTCGAACACATCCAGCATGCGGCTGATCGATTCGTTGTAGGTGGCGTGCAGACGGAACGGCCAGCGCTGTTCGACCAGGTGACGCACCACCGGCTCCAGTTCCTGTTCCATGGTCTGCGGCAGGTCCGGGCGCGGTTCGAGGAAGTCTTCGAAATCCGCTGCCGAGAACACCAGCATCTCGCCGGCGCCGTTGTGACGCAGGAAGTCATCGCCCTGATGCAACTTGACGCTGCCGGTCCAGTTCTGGAAATCGGTCAGCTCTTCTTTGGGCTTCTGGGTGAACAGGTTGTAGGCGATGCGCACGGTCAACTGGTCGTCTTTGGCCAGTTGTTCGATCACCTGATAATCGTCCGGATAGTTCTGGAAACCGCCACCGGCATCGATGGCGCTGGTCAGGCCGAGGCGATTGAGTTCGCGCATGAACTGGCGGGTCGAGTTGACCTGATATTCCAGCGGCAGCTTCGGCCCCTTGGCCAGCGTCGAGTACAGAATCATCGCGTTTGGCCGCGCCACCAGCATGCCGGTCGGGTTGCCGTTGGCATCGCGCACGATCTCGCCGCCAGGCGGGTTCGGCGTGTCGCGGGTGTAGCCGGCAACGCGCAACGCAGCGCGGTTGAGCAACGCACGGTCGTACAGGTGCAGGATGAATACCGGGGTGTCCGGCGCGGCCTGGTTGATTTCTTCGAGGGTCGGCATGCGTTTTTCGGCGAACTGGAATTCGTTCCAGCCACCGACCACGCGCACCCATTGCGGGGTCGGTGTGCGGTCGGCCTGATCCTTGAGCATGCGCAGCGCATCGGCCAGCGACGGTACACCTTCCCAGCGCAGTTCGAGGTTGTAGTTCAAGCCGCCACGGATCAGGTGCAAGTGCGAGTCGTTGAGGCCGGGAATCACGCAGCGGCCCTTGAGGTCGACCACTTGCGTACCGGCGCCGCGCAGGGCCATGGCTTGCGTATCGTTACCGACGACGACAAAGCGGCCGTCCTTGATCGCCACGGCACTGGCGAGGGGTTTTTCGCGGTCTACCGTATGAAATTGGCCATTGAACAGAATCAGATCGGCGTTCATCGCAGTTCCTTCGAGATAAGTGAGACGGAGCCCGGACCCACCGCTTCAGCGTGGCGAGTTGGCATTGGATTCGAGGTGTTTGTGTGACTGACCGGCTTCCAGCCACGGCGCGAACAGACGGGTCACCGGCGGCATGAACACGTAAACCACCGACACCACGATGGTCAGGGTGATCAGGAACGTGGCGACCACGTAGTTGGACAGAAAGGCATTGAGCTGCAGCAACGGCCCCCAGATCAGCGGCACCAGCAAGGTGTGCGGCAGGATCACCAGCAGCGTCACTACAGCCTGCTTCCAGCGTGGCGGCGGCGATCCGGCCTCGGCCGTCGGCGTGAACCAGAATTCGTTGGCTGCGTTGACTTCGGTCTGGTCGCCGTCGGCTAGCATCGGCGCCGCTTCATCGATCAGCTTCTGACGCTGCGGCGAATCGAGCCAGCGCTGCATCGCCTCGGTCGAGCAATAACGCAGCACGCAGGTGAACAGTGCGAGCCCGCCCTGCTGGCTGCGCATCACGTCCACGCCCAGATGCCCTTCTTCGCGCCCCGCCACGCTGACGATATTGCGCAGCCAGGCTTCGTAAGGCGCTTCAAAACCGGCCTTGACCCGGTGTTTGACGATCAGCGTCACGGTTTCTTCGGGTCCCGGTTTTTTCAGGGTCTGGGCATCAGGCATAACGGAGTACTCCGGGCAAACGAACATTGAGCGCCAGCCGTCCCGGCCCGGCGATCAGAACAGTGGTGAAGAGGATCAACAGCAACCAGCCGAATTGCCCTTCGGCCACACTCCATTGCGGATGCACGAGCAGCAACGCCACCAGCAGCACAAAGAGAATAGGCAAGCACGCCAGACGCGCCAGCACCCCGGCGACGATCAGCAGCGGGCAGAGGACTTCGGCGAAGATCGCCAGAATCAAAGTGAGGTGGGCACCGAGGTGGAACGGGTCTTCGATCAGTTGCAGTTGCGCGGTGAAGTCCAGCAGCTTGGGCAAGCCGTGGACGAACAGCAGAAACAACCCGCCGGTCACCCGCAGGAACAGCAGGCCGAGATCTTGCGCCTGGTCATTGCGTTGTACAGCGTTCATGGGCCCACCCTTGATCAATCATTGCAGGGAATAGTGCAATGATTGATCGGGGGGGAAATTGGATGGGTGTGCTCTCTTTGCTCTTGATCGCCCGCTCTATCGAATCGTGTACTGACGCAGGACAAAAGCCTGAGCCGTTGACGAATTCGCGACGGTGTCCAGATTGACCCTGAAACGCAGAGTCAACGTGCTGCCGGGGCGCAGATCCTTCAAGTAACTGAACAAAACAATGACGCTGTAACCGTTATTGAAGACCCAGCTCTGGTTGACGGTAACGTTGCCCGTCCACATCGCGAGATTATGGGGGGCACCGTTGATGTCTTCGCCCTCCAGATCCAGCCAGAGTGACTGCAATCTCGCAATATGCGGCCATACACCAAAGCGCAAGGTTGCGCCGCCCTGCACGCTGGCCAAGAACAGGTCCGACGTACCATTGGCCTCGAGAAAAACGGGAGGAATGAACCGGTCCGCCGGGATCATCCCCACATTCAGATGAATAGGCCCCAAAGGCACGGGCTGAGCCGTGCCGCGATCATATTCGGCGCTGACCGTGACCCGCTTGCCCAGGCTGAACGCCACGAGCGTAAGCGGCAAAGGGATTCTCCTGGGACGCGTGGGGCCGGCTGTGAGGGTATTGGTGGTGTGTGAGCCCGCCGCCGGAGTCCCCGGCGCAGCAGTCCAGCGGACTCTGATCCGGTCGTTGGGCTGCATGTCGTAATTCACGACAGCCGTCAGATTCATCTCTACCGCCAACGGATCAACATTGCCATTATCGGGCGCCTCGGCAATCGTCACCTCGAGGTTCTGAATGACGACCTTGATTCGCCTCGGACTGGACGTTCCCCCGCTGCCATCTGCCAAACGAACCGTGAACGAATGCAGGCCTCCGGTCAGTGCCTTTGCCAAATAGGTCCAGATACCGCCCACTGCGTTGACGGTGTCCAGAAAAGTTTGACCATCAAAGACGTCTATCGCGCCGAAACCACTACCGCTCAGGGTAACGCTGGTGTAGCGGGTGTCTGCGCCATCGGGGACTTCACCCTCGGCATCGGTGACCGACGATATGCCGGGCGTATTGGTTGCAACTGTATTGACGGTGTAGTTCCGATGGGCAAATGCCTGGGCCTCGGAAAGCTCCGGACTGTTTTGCAGCCCGGCCCAGAATCTCATCGTCAGCACGCTGCCATTTTGCAGACCTTGCAGCGGTGCAGCAGGGACTCTTTCCTCTTTATATCCCAGACTGAATCCATTACCGACGACATTCTCCGGTGCTTTCCAATACCAGGCCTCCCAGACACTGCCGTCGGGCTTCACACCTGTAAGCCGGAGCCAGAAGAACTGCTCGCGCCTGCTCAGCAGCCATGACCTGATACGCAATGTAACCTCAGCCAGTTCGCTCACATCCAGGTGAGTGCCCTCACCTTCGTCGCTTGCCTCCTTGATCACCGGCAGGGGCAGATCAAGTTGGTTGATGAGCGGTATGTAAAGCGGCAAAGTTTGTGATTCCACAGACGGTTCAGTGCCACGGTGAAGCGTATAAAAGGCGCTGACAGTTAGCCCGAGATTAAATGCTATCAATGTGGTGTCAATGTGGGTCGTAAAAGGGCGTTTGAATCCGCCGATCGGGATTCGCGGCGACGTATAGGAACCGGGACCTGGAGTTCCTGCCACCTTGATCGTAATAAAGTCCCCTGGCAACCAAGGGAAGTCGATTGTTACCGTCAGGTTGTACCGGGCGGCCGCTGGCACCAGGAAACCCTTCGAACTTTCTTCAATTGCCAGTGGTGGCAGATCGTCACGGGTGAGCGCAGGAATCGGCGTGTCCATATTCACTTCCCTTGATAGCTGGCCGCTTCGGCATTGGCCCATCAAACACGGGAAGACGAGCACGCACCACTGTCAGAACTAACAGGTTGCGGGTTGATTCAGACGAACGGCACGCTTAAACCACCGGAATATCCAGCGTCACCGACATGAACTGACTGATCCGCGACCGCAGCCATTTCTCCGCCGGGTCGTTGTCATGCACCCCGCTCCACGCCATCGACAGTTGCGCCGCATCGATGGGAAACGGCGGATCTTCAGCCCGCAACGCACAGCCTTCGACCAACGCACACGCCGCGTAATCCGGCACGGTCGCGATCATCTCGGTACCCGCCAGCAGCGCGCGCAAACCGCTGAATTGCGGAACACCGAGCACCACGCGGCGGCTGCGACCGACCTTGGCCAGGTCCACGTCGATGTTGCCGCTCAGATCGCCGGAGAACGACACCATCGCATGGGGTCGCTCGCAGTATTCGTCGAGGGTCAGCGGGCCTGGCCGGTTGTCGCCGCGCAAGACCTTGCAGGGAATGTCGCGCAGTTTCTTGCGCTTGGCGTTGGCCGGCAGATCGGTGGTGTAACTCACGCCGACGGAGATTTCCCCGGAGGCCAGCAACGTCGGCATCAGCAGGTAGTTGGCGCGGCGCACCACGACCACGATCCCCGGCGCCTCTTCCTGCAACTGGCGCAATAGCGGCGGGAACAGGCCGAACTCCGCGTCATCCGACAGACCGATGCGGAACACGTCGCAACTGGTCGCCGGATCGAATTCCTTGGCCCGGCTGACCGCGCCGGAAATCACGTCCATCGCCGGTTGCAGTTCCCGAAGAATCGCCAGCGCCCGCGCCGTCGGTTCCATGCCCCGGCCATTGCGCAGCAACAACGGATCGTCGAACAGATCGCGCAAGCGGCCCAGCGCCGCGCTCACCGCCGGTTGGCCCATGAACAGTTTTTCGGCGACGCGGGTCAGGTTCTTTTCGAACATCAGTGCTTCGAAAATCACCAGCAGGTTCATGTCGACGCGGCGCAGATCGTTTCGGTTCATGGGGCACGTTTTCCTTGTTTGAGCCTGACGTGAAAGGTGGGCACTTTACTCGATGAGCGGCACTTTGGCCGCGCGTTTGTAGGGGCCGTATTCGACCGGCACCCACTGGAAGTGTTTGTCGACCGCGGTAATGTGACCGATGCCCGGGAACGGCAAGTGCGCAGCCGTGACCCAGGTCTTGCTGGCCGCCGCTGCACTGAACACCGCATTACGACTCTTGATCGCTTGCTGGCTGTTGACGTCGAAGCTGATCGCCACCTCAGGATGATCGAACTGCACCGCGAGGTTGTGCACCAGATCCCCCATGAACACGATGCTCTGATTCTGTGAAGTAAAACGGTAGGTGGTACTGCCCGGCGTGTGCCCGGCTTCCAGTGTGGCTTCGACCAAGCCCGGCAACGGCGACTGGCCCGCCGCGAATGTCTTGAAGCGCCCGGCGGAGACGTATGGCGCGGTAGAGTCCTGAGCGATCTTGAAGAACTCCCGCGCGCCGGCTGGTGCCTTGGCGAGGGCCTGCGGGTCGAGCCAGTAATCGGCTTCTGCCTTGGCGGCGTAAACCGTCGCATTGGCAAAGATCGGCCGTTGCTGGCCGTCGACCAGTCCACAGACGTGATCCAGGTGCAGGTGCGTCAGCAGAATCGCGTCGACCTGCTCAGGCTTGTAACCCGCTGCCTGCATGTTCGCCGAGAGCTGGCCGGCAGTGGCGCCGATGCACTGGCCCGCGCCGGTATCCACCAGAATCAGTTGTTTGCCGGTGTTGACCAGGAACGCATTGAACGCGGTCTGCACGCCCGGCGTTTCAATCGAGCGACGGGCCAGCAGCGCGCGAATCTGGCTCTGGCTCATGCCCTGCAGCAGCTTCGGCGACAAATCGTTGTAGCCGTCGAACAGCGCCGTCACCTCGTAATCGCCCAGCGCCAGCCGGAAATAACCCGGCGCCTGCGTGCCAACCTGCGGTGCCTGCGCCATGGCGCTAGACATCACACCGACCAACGCCACGCCGATTGCGCCGTTGAACAAACCTTTCATATGCATCCTCTCGCCCGAGCCCGATTCTGCGGCCCCTTATGGCCCGCCCCCAATCGTCGCCATCCTGCCCGCTTCCCGTCATGGGGACTTGCAGCGGTGTGCTGAGTTGCAGCCGACGGTGGAATTAACAACGTTTAACTCGTCAGCCTTCGCCCCTCGTCAAACAATGAATCCCTCTGCGCAGCGTTGTTTTATTGACCTGAGGGAAAGCGCTGACCGTGCGTTCCCCACCGACACGGACCTTGGCCATGGCTCACTTACAGCAAACCGTCGCCCGCGCCCCTGCCAGCGAACCCCGCAAGACCAGCACCGGCGGCCTCAGCCCGCAGCGCGAGCGGCTGGTGAAACAACTGATCCTCGAACGCCTCGGCGACAGCCTTGAAGTCACCGAGCTGGCCAACGCCTGCTCACTGTCACGCAGCCATTTTTCCCGGGCGTTCAAGTGCAGCACCGGGTACTCGCCGCAAGACTGGATCCGCACCCAGCGCATTGCCCGGGCCAAGCTGTTGATCCAGCAGACGAACCACAGCCTCACGCAAATCAGCCTGGAATGCGGCTTCTGCGATCAGGCGCACTTCTGCCACATCTTCACTCGCAGCGAAGGGATCAATCCGTTTGCGTGGCGTTGTCAGGTCATGAAAAACCGCTGAAGCGGTTTCATCCGCGAGCCATCCGCTGCGCCAGTCGCGCCACCCGCTCGCCCAGGTGCGCGGCGGTTTGTTGGTCCTCCAAAGGCGGTGCCTGCTCGGGCGGTTGCTCGACGCTGGATTGGGACATTGCGCCGAGGGAGCTGCCGAGGCGATTCAACTGGCCGTCGAACACACCTTCGCACGCACGGGCCGGCAGCAGATCGAGCCCGACCCAGATCATCGAATGCTGGGCCGCGAACACCGCCATTTGCAGCAAGGTATTGAGCTTGTCGCCGCACAGGCTGCCGGAATTGGTGAAGCCCGCCGCGAGTTTGTCGCGCCACGGCCGGGCGAGGTAGAACGAGGCCGTGGCCTCCATGAATTGCTTGAACGCCGCCGAGGCGCTGCCCATGTAGGTCGGTGCACCGAAGATGATGGCGTCGGCGCGGTGCAGGTCATCCCAGTGGGCTTCCACGTCTTCCACCGCCAGCAACAGGCAAGTGCTGCCCACGTGGCGCTCCACACCTTGGGCCACTGCCTGCGCAATGACGCGGGTGTGCCCGTAGCCACTGTGATAGACCACCACTACCTTGCTCATCGCAGCGTCCTCCGGACGTATGCATTCCATTGCCCCGGAGTTTTGGCTTTGAAGCGGGCGCGGACGAGTTAATCGTTGTTAATTTTTCCCGGCTGTCGGGTGAGCCGGCACAGGTTCCGGCCTTTAAATACAGTGGTGACGGCACTGGATGCCGAGCGATGCCGGGGCGCGTGCGTTGCGCGCACGTTGCACTGGCGACAAATCCTGAGGAATATGCCCGGATACTGCGGATTAGACGGCTTGCGTGACCCTCGAGTCGATCTCCGCCCTGCCCGTCACGGACTCTTCACCGAGGCGGACCAGGATCATAAAAAACGTCGAAGGAGTGAGCGGTTGAGTCTTTCCCCGAATCAGGCCATCGGTTTCGGCCCCTATCGGATCCACCCCGGCCAGCGGCTGGTGCTTGAAGGCGACCAGCCTTTGCGCCTGGGCCGTCGCGCCATGGACATTCTGCTGATCCTGCTGGCCAACGCCGGTGAGGTGGTGAGCAAGCAGCAGCTGATCGCCGGGGTCTGGCCGGACAGCGTGGTGGAAGACATCAATCTGCGGGTGCACATGGCCGCCCTGCGCAAGGCCCTCGGCGACGGTCAGGCCGGGCAACGCTACATCGTCACCGTGGCGCAGCGCGGTTACAGTTTCGTCGCGCCGGTCGTGCTGCAATCCATCGAACAACGCCCCGCCGCCGCCAACCTCGGCCGGCATAACCTGCCATTGCGGCGCACGCGGATGATCGGTCGCCAGTCGGTGGTCGACAGCCTGATGACGCAACTGCCGCGCCAGCGCTGCATCACCCTGGTCGGCCCCGGCGGCATCGGCAAGACCACCGTGGCCCTGCGCGTCGCCGAACAACTGATTGGCCGCTATCGTGACGGAATTCGTCTGCTGGATCTGACACCGCTCAACGATCCCGCTTCGATCTGCTCGCACCTCGCCGCCCTGCTGGACCTTTCGCTGCATGCCAGTGAACCGATGGCTTGCCTGATCAACAGCCTGCGCGAGCGGCAGATGCTGCTGGTGATCGATAACTGCGAGCACTTGATCGACGCCGTGGCATTGCTGAGTGAAAGCATTCTGCGTGGCGCGCCGCAGGTGCATATTCTGGCCACCAGCCGCGAAAGCCTGCGCGCCGAGGGCGAGTACGTTCAGCGTCTGGAATCCCTCGATTGCCCGCCGCCGATTGCAGTACTCGACCGCGATCAGGCGATGGGATTTTCTGCGCTGCAACTGTTCGTCGAACGGGCAATGGCGGCCCACGAACACTTTGAGCCGGGTAACGCTGATCTGCCCTTGATCATCGACATCTGTCGACGGCTCGATGGCATCCCACTGGCGCTTGAACTGGCCGCCGCGCAGGTGGCGGGCCTCGGGCTGGACGGTTTGCTGAGTCAGCTTCAGGGGCGTTTGCCGGCAGGCAATCAGACGCGCCTCGGTCGGCACGAAACCCTGCGCGCTACGCTGGACTGGAGTTTCAATCTGCTCAACAGCTGCGAACAGACCGGCCTGCGCCGACTGGGTGTGTTTCGTGGCGCGTTCACGCTGGAATCTGCGGCGGCGGTTATCGTCGGTCAGCACATCGAGTCGAACGAAGTGTTTGCGTCGATCACGCAACTGGTCGCCAAGTCGCTGCTCAACGTCGAGGTCGGCGATGAAGAAGTGTTCTATCGCCTGCTCGACACCACCCGCCGCTATGCATTGGAAAAACTCGATCAGGCTGACGAACTCGGCGAAACCCGCGAGCGTCATGCCGAACGCAGCCTGGCGCTGATGCATCAGGCCCAGGCCGATTGGGAAAACACGGCGACCGAAGTCTGGATCGAGCGCTACGCCCGTGGCCTCGAAGACCTGCGGGCGGCGCTTGAGTGGACGCTGAACGATGAAGGCTCGCGCGCGCTCGGCGTTCGACTGACGGCGACGTCGGCGCCGTTGTGGCAGGAGTTGTCCCTGCTCAAGGAGTACGGCGTGCATGTGCGTCGGGCACTCGCATTGCTGGCGTCATCCGACGCGCCCTGCCCGCGACTGGAAATCGCCTTGAAACTGGCCTTGGGCAGCGCCTGTTACCACACCTGGGGTGGCACACCGGAAACCATCGAAGCCTTCGTCAGCGCTCGCCAATTGGCGCAACGGCACGACGACATGGCCGGCCAGTTGCGCGCAGTGTCGGGACACATGGCGGTCAACCTCAGTTGCGGGCATTACCAGATGGCGCTGGAGCAGAGCGAGCAATTCGAAAGCCTCGGTGTGCACGGCGATGCGCAGTTGTCCCTGAGTACCCATCGCTTGCGGGTACTCGCGCTGCATTACGCCGGCGATCAGCATCAGGCGCGAATCCACGCCGAACAGGTCATTCAGCGCATGGCCCACAGCGGCCACCTCAACCGTTTCACTCACGGTTTCGGCGTGCAATACGACCAGAGCGTCGCCTCGCTGACCGTGCTCGCCCGAGTGCTGTGGTTGCAAGGTTTTCCCGAGCAGGCCTGGCGCACGGCGCGGCAGGCGCTGGACATCGCGGTGCAGATCAACCACGGCACTTCGATCTGCTACACCCTGGCACTCGCCTCGTGCCTGATCGCCCATTACAACGGCGACGTACAGAACGCCCGCGCACTGCTGCAACTGTTGCTCGAACAGGCGCAGAAGCATTCGGTGCTGCTGTTCTACACGTGGGCGCGGCACTACGCGCAAGTAATCGACGCCGACAAGGCCCCCGCCATCCCGCCCGCCGACAGCGGTCTGGTCAGGGAAATCATGGTCACGCTGGATCCGGGTTTCGTTGATGATGCGTTGCTCGAACGCGCGCAAAGTGGCGCGGCGGGATGGAGTACTGCGGAGATCTTGCGGGCCCGGGCCGAGCGATTGCTGGCGGCTGAATCGCCCTGCCATCACACGGTCGAAAGCGCCTTGCAGCAATCGCTCGAGATTGCACGGACGCAAGGCGCGCTGGCCTGGGAACTGCGCAGCGCCACGTCGCTGGCGCAGTTGTGGCAGCGTCAGTCGCGCTACCGTGAGGCACTCGAATTGCTGACACCGATCTACCAGCGCTTCACCGAAGGTTATGCCACCCCGGACTTGCGCAAAGTGCGTTTACTGCTAGACGAACTGCGCGGTCAGTCGGCCGCTTGAAGCTGGCCGGGTGCGACCCAGGTAGCGCGCGTGCCGACGCTCGACATCACTCAGTTCGCCGCCCTGCTCCAGCTGTTCGCGGGCGTAGCGGCGCGTGGTGTTGAACATTCGATAGCGCAGCGTCCCGCTGGACCGATCTGTGGTCAGCAACGACTTGGCCGCCAGCTGCTCGACCACTGCCACCAGTGTCGAGGGTGGCAATTGCGCGCAACTGATCACGCCGATGGCGGCATCCAGGGTGAATGCCATCTTGAACACCGACAAGCGTTGCAGCACGCGTTGTTCCTGCTCGCTCAAGCGCTGATAGCTCCAGTCCAGCGCAGCCTTCATCGACTGGTGGCGTGGCACGGCGGTGCGGCGACCGTGACTCAGAACTTGCAGGCCTTGATCCAGTTGGGTCTGAAGGCCGACCAGCGCCAGCGCATCGATCTGCGCCGCCGCCAGTTCGATCGCCAATGGCAGACCGTCGAGCCGCCGACAGATATCGCGCACCGTTTCCCGATCCTGCTCACGCAGGCAGAAGCCGTGTTGTCGGGCGCGGGCACGACTGACAAACAGCTGCACCGCCGAATAGCCCATGACCTCGGCGACACTATTGAGGGCCGAGGCTTTGGGAAGGGTCAGCGGTGGCAGCGGCTGGAGGACTTCCAGACCGAGACGCAACGGCTCGCGGCTGGTGGCCAGGATCGACAGACGGGGCGCGGCGTCGAGGAGTTTTTGCACCAGGTTCCGGCAGGCTTCGTGCAGATGCTCACAGTTGTCCAGCACCAACAAGGCGTGGCGCGCGGCCAGGGTGGGGAAGTCGATATCGAGGGTTTTCAGCAGGTGATCGAGGAGCGAAGTGTCTTCGTCGGTCTGCGACAGATCCACCTGCCACACGCCGTCACGAAAATGCTGCAGCAGCAGTTCCGCTGCACGCAATGCCACGGTGCTCTTACCGACACCGGCAGGTCCCGTCACCGTCAGGAGCCGGGTCAACGGCAGTTGCCGGACCAGACCACCGACCAGTGAATCACGACCGGTGACCGGCGTCAGCCGTGCGGGCAAGTTGTGTTGGGGTGCTTGCAGGCTTTCGAACACCACTTGGGCGACGCTGTCGCCCTGCACCGGTGCCACGAAGCTGTACCCGCATTGCGGCACATTGACGATGTAGCGCTGACCGTTTTCACCATCACCGAGAGCCCGGCGCAACGCGGCGATGTGCACTCGCAGGTTGATCTCCTCGACCACCGACGTCGGCCACACCAGCGAAATCAGTTGCTCTTTACTGACCACCCGTCCGGCGCGCTCGACCAGCACTTGCAGAATGTCCAGCGCACGACCGCCCATGCGCAATTGCCGATCCCCTTCGAGGATCAGCCGTTGGCGCAAATGGAACGTGTATGGCCCGAAACGCAGGACCGACGCCGAGTTCAATTCGTTGAGGCTGTTCATGTCCGTTATCTTCGCAGGCCTCGATGACGGTACAACCACCACGCGGGGTCCAGCACGGACATCCGGATGCCCGTAACGGACAGAACCGCTCTAGCTGAACTGTTCGCGATATTGCGTCGGGGTCAGCCCAAGCTTTTCGCCGAACAGAAAACGCATGTGCCGCACGCTGCCGAAACCGCTTTTGTAGGCCACGGTTTTCAGCGGCAGATCGCTGGTTTCCAGCAGATTGCGCGCGCAATCGATGCGCGCACTTTGCAGGAATTCCATGGGTGTCATGTTGACCTCGCGGGCGAATACCCGAGCGAAGTGTCGTGCACTCATGTTCGCAAGACTTGCCATGCGCTCGACGGTGAAGGCTTCCTCAAGATGCTCCAGCACATGGTTCTGCACCCGGGTGATCGGCGTTTCCTGGGGGGCCACCGCGGCCATCAGCGGACTGAACTGCGCTTGCCCGCCCTGACGTTTCATCACCACTAGCAGCACTTTGGCCACGTCCTGGGCAATCTTTTTGCCATGATCGCGGGCGACCACCGCCAACGCCATATCGATCCCGGCCGTGACGCCCCCGGAGGTGATCAGGTTGCGATCCTCAATAAAAATCTGGTCGGTCGCGACGTTTGCCTTCGGAAAGCCCTTGATCAGGCGTTCGGTGTAATTCCAGTGGGTGGTCACACGATAGCCGTCGAGCAATCCGGCGTGACCCAGCACGAAGGCGCCGGTACAGATCGAGCCGTATTGCCCCGCACGCGTCACCGCGCCTTGCAGCCAGGCGAGCAACGGCGGGTGTTTTTCGTTGTAGGCGCCAGGGCCGCCCGGCACCAGCAGCAAGTCGTAGCGCTCATCGGCTTCGTCGATGTGCCGATCGGTGTGCACGAGCACGCCATTGGACGCACGCAACGGCCCGCGCTCGGTGCCCAGGGTGGTCAGGTGATAGTGGGATTGCGGTTTCAGGTAGCGGTTGGCAACCGAAAACACTTCCAGCGGCCCAGCCATGTCGAGCAGCAGAAAATCCGGAAACAGCACCATTGCCACGGTCTTCATGGGGGTATCACCAAAATCCATGTGGAATCATAAGTCTGCGCATTATGGCCAGATACGGTGGAACCGTTGGAAAAGAATGCGTGATCCAGTACTCACAACTGTCAACTCATACGGGACAGTATTTCAATTTTCATCTACTTATTGCATCGCAGGGTAACCAGTAACCTTCTCCTTACTCGGACGAATCAACGTCCTGAAAGGAGATTTCATCATGCTGACCCTTCGTAAAGCTTCCGACCGTGGTCTGGCCAATCATGGCTGGTTGAAGTCGTTCCACACCTTTTCCTTCGCCAGCTACCGTGACCCGCGTGAACAGGGTTTCTCCGACCTGCTGGTGATCAACGATGACCGCGTCGCCGCCGGCAAAGGCTTCGGCCAGCACCCGCACCGTGACATGGAGATTTTCTCCTATGTGCTCGAAGGTGCGCTGGAACACAAGGACACCCTCGGCACCGGTTCGGTAATCCGCCCCGGCGATGTGCAACTGATGAGCGCCGGCAGCGGCGTGGCCCACAGTGAGTTCAACCATTCGGCGACCAAGCCTGTGCACTTCCTGCAGATCTGGATCGTACCGGACGTCAGCGGCGCGAAACCGCGTTACCAGCAAGAGCACTTCAGCGAACAGAAAAAACGCGGTCGCCTGCAACTGATCATTTCGCCCGAAGGCAGCCACGGCTCGCTGAAAGTGCGCCAGGATGCACGGGTGTATGCCGGGCTGTTCGATGGCGAGGAAAGCGCCACCCTCAAGCTGCCTGCCAACCGCTATGCCTATGTGCACGTCGCTCGCGGTAGTGTTGAACTAAACGGCGTGCAGTTGAAGGAAGGCGACGGCGTGCGGGTTCGTGAAGAACAGGCACTGACCCTGAGCAATGGCCAGGATGCCGAAGTCCTGGTGTTTGACCTGCGCCCGCAGGAACTGCCAGAAATGCCATAAGCCCGTGGTTTTCATCGCTCGAAAAAAACGGCCTTCGTTGAAGGCCGTTTTTCATTCTGCTGGCAAGCTCATCAGCACTGCCGGCGCAGGGTTTCCAGCCTCTTTCACCGATTGAATCATGGCCAGGGTGGTCTGCATCGTGACGAGCACGTTTGCCTGATTGGCGTAGTAAGAACCCGCGAGTATGGCAACCATTCCGAGAAAATGTACGGCCGTTGCCGCCCAGTAATTCGCCTTGATCGTCGAGACCTGCCTGACGGCTTCGTCAATTCGCTCCAGAGACCTGTCAATGCGAGCCGAGACGATCGCGTAACGCTGGTCGCGCTCCAGATGAGCCTTTTCTTGTTCCAGTCTGACCTTTTCGTAGACTTTCTCTCGCTCGACCCGGGCGGTCTCCCGCTCCTGTCGGGCCGTCTCCAAGACCTTTTCATGCCCCAGCCGAGCCTTCAAGCGCTCCTGCCGCAGGTTTTCGAGATTCTTCTCGTGCGCCAGCTGGATTCTTTCCTGAGCCTGCTCCCGCTCAAGGCGCACTTTCTCCTGGGCCTCTTCCCGCTCAAGGCGCACTTTCTCCTGGGCCTCTTCCCGCTCAAGGCGCACTTTCTCCTGGGCCTCTTCCCGCTCAAGGCGCGACTTTTCCTGAGACTTCTCCCACTCCCGCCGTGCTGCCTCCTGCTCTCGTTTCTGCTCCAGACGCGCCGCGTCTTGGGACCGCTCACGCTCCACCCGAGCCGCCTCCTGAGATCGCTCCCACTCGAACCGTGCCTCCTCCATAGAGCGTTTTTGCTCCAGCCGGCCCTGCTCCTGACTTTTTTCGAGCTCCAACCGTGCCTGATCCCGCTCAGCCTGTTGGGTCAGAAAGCCATCGATCTTGGCGGACATGGACTCGATCCGTGCATCGATTCTAGTCTCGATGACTTCGATCCTGGCGCTGAATTCGTCTCGCGTTATGTAGTTCATACACTCACTACTATCCGTTTGCCCGGCCATGTCGCTTGCTTGAAATTGGCTGAATTCCCTTGCAATCAATTCCGCACCTCTGACGTTTATCAACACTTCCCTGGATTGATCCCTCGGAGCGTTTCACCTGCTCACTCCGGGTGTGAGAAACGATAGGGCCCGGCCAAAAAACTCACAAGCCAGCGGATTCTGGCGCTGTTGTAGGCAAGATCGTCAGCTGATGTAGCCGTCCTACACGGCATCAAGGACTACTCATTCTCCAGTAGAAACGCTTCGACTATGTGTTCGATCACCGCCCTGACCCGCGCGGTATGGCGCAAATCCGCATGGGTCACCAGCCACACTTCATAAGGCAACGGCCGCGTACGCTCCGGCCACAGCCTGACCAGACCGTCGCGCTCGCCCATGTAGACCGGGATTTCTCCTACACCCAGACCGGCGGCAATCGAGCGGCGTACCAGCAGGCTGGAGCTCAGACCGGCGACGATCCGCCCGCGAGTCACGGGTTCAGTCACCAGGGTCAGGTCCTTGTTGCCTTGCAGATACGGCTGGTACACCACCAGATCATGGCCCTCGAACGTACTGCCCGGCGTCGGCACGCCATGGCTGTCGACGTAGGCCTGCGAGGCAAACAGCCCCACCGGCCAACGCGCGATGCGCCGGGCGATCAGGTCCGGATTGTCCGGGCGGGTGTTGCGCACGGCGATGTCCGCTTCACGCTTGGCCAGGCTGAGGATCTGCGTGGAGGCGTCCAGTTGCACGCGCACGTCCGGATGCCGTTCGTGCAACTGCGCAATGGCCGGGATCAGGAAATCGATGGCCAGCGAATCGGTGGTGCTGACCCGCACACTGCCGGTCAGGCGATCGTCCAGGCCTTGGATACGCCGTTCCAGCTCCAGCGCCGAATGCTCCATTTTTTCTACCGACTTGAGCGCCGCTTCGCCGACGGCCGTCAGTGCATAGCCCTCGGAGGTGCGCAGAAACAAGGTCGCGCCCAGCGACTTTTCCAGCGCCGTGATGCGTCGCCCTACTGTCGCCTGATCCACGCCCAGCACGCGCGCGGCACCGCGCAATGTCGACTCGCGACAGACCGCAAGAAACACCCGTGCATCATCCCAGTTCATATCGTTCTCCATTGATGCATAAACGCATCACTATCACGCAAAATCGCTGCATTAACGCAGCAACGATAGCCGATATGCTGGGCGCCATAAACCTTTCAAAGGATTGCCGTCATGCACACTTCAACTGCTTCGCCCGAACGTCCGGACACAAGTGTCTGGCTGGCGATCTTCGCCGGACTTTGCGCCAGCCTGGTCAGCATCGGTCTGGCGCGTTTCGCCTACACGCCGCTGATCCCTTCGCTGATTCAGGCGCAATGGTTTTCCGCCCATGATGTGGTCTATCTGGGTGCGGCCAACCTGGTCGGTTACCTGATCGGCGCCCTCCTTGGCCGACCGCTGGCACGCCGGCTCACCCAGAGAAATGCCTTGCGACTGATGATGCTGGCGGTGACCGTGGCGTTCTTTGCCTGTGCGTATCCCGTGTCGGTGAGCTGGTATTTCGGCTGGCGCCTGCTGTCCGGGATCGCGGGCGGCGCGATCATGGTGCTGGTGGCCGCGACCGTGCTGCCCCATGTACCGGCCGCGCGCAAGGGCCTGGCCAGCGGCGCGATTTTCCTCGGCATCGGTCTGGGCATCGCCGGATCGGGCACGATTGTTCCGCTGCTGTTGAGCCTTGGCCTGCAAGCGACGTGGCTGGGATTGGGCGTTTTGTCACTGGCACTGACGGCATTGAGCTGGTTCGGCTGGCCTTCGGAGCTGCCCCATGCAATCACCACCACCGCTGAAGTGGAACCGGTCGCTCCGACACCGCCTGCTGTTTATCTGTTGTTTGCCCAGTACGCATTCATGGCCGCCGGGCTGGTACCGGCCATGGTCTTCCTGGTGGATTACGTCGCCCGGGGGCTGGGCGCCGGGTCGCACGTCGGCGCTCTGATCTGGGTCATGTACGGTCTGGGCGCCATCGTCGGCCCGGTGAGTTATGGCTTCCTCGCCGATCATCTTGGCGCGCGCACCGGCATTCGTCTGGTGCTGGTGGTGCAGGCGATCACCCTGGGTTTGCTGGCGGTTTCGCATTCGTTCCTGGCGTTGGCGCTGCTGGCGGTGGTCCTTGGTTCATTTCCGCCGGGTATTGTGCCGCTGGCATTGGCCCGGGTGCATGAGCTGGTGCCGGATCATCATCGCCAACAGGTGGCGTGGAGCCGGGCCACGGTGTCGTTCGCCACGTTTCAGGCGCTGGCGGGCTTCGCCTATTCGGCGCTGTTCAACGCCACGGGCGGACAACATGCGCTGCTCTTCGTGATTGCCGGCGGTGCCATCGTGATCGCGCTGATACTTGAGCACGCCATGAAACTGCTGCCCTCCTCCGTCGAACAACGCTGCTGCGCCGAATGACGGGAATCATTGCGCCCTGACTGCGTTCCCATCTACTGATCACTTTTTCAAGAGGAATCGAAAATGACGTTGCCCAATGAAATGACCCGAATCGAAATCACCGAACCGGGCGGGCCCGAGGTTCTGCAATCCCGGCGCGTCCCGCTGCCGGTCGTCGCGGAAGGCGAAGTACTGATCCGCGTGCATGCCGCCGGCGTCAATCGTCCAGACGCCCTGCAACGCGCCGGCAAATACCCGATGAAGCCCGGCATGAACCCGATCCCGGGCCTTGAAGTGGCGGGTGAAGTCGTGGCGGTCGGCAATGGCGTCAGCACATTCGCGGTGGGTGACCGGGTGTGTGCGCTGACCAATGGCGGCGGTTACGCCGAATATTGCGCGGTTCCGGCGGGCCAGGTCTTGCCGATTCCCGATGGGCTGGACTGGATCCAGGCAGCGGCCATTCCGGAAACCTTTTTCACCGTATGGGCCAACCTGTTCGGCCTCGGCGGCGCCAGCCGTGGCCAGCGCGCCTTGATCCACGGCGGCACCAGCGGCATCGGCACCACCGCGTTGATGCTGTGCCGCGAGTTTGGCATCGAGGCCTTTGCCACCGCCGGAAGCGCCGATAAATGCGCAGCGATCCACAATCTGGGCGGCGAAGCGATCAACTACCGGGAACAGGATTTCGCCGCTGTCATCGCTGAAAAAACCGCCGGCCAGGGCGTCAATGTGATCCTCGACATCATGGGCGGCTCGTACCTCAACGGGAACATCAGCGCCTTGGGAATGGATGGGCGGTTGGTAATGATCGGATTCCTCGGTGGCGCGCGGGCCAATGACATCGATCTGCTGGCGATCCTCGGCAAACGTGCGGTGGTCACCGGTTCCCTGCTTCGCGCACGTACCTCGGCGGAAAAGGCCGCCATCGCCGATCAATTGCGCGAACACGTCTGGCCGGCGCTGGCCGCCGGACGCTGCCTGCCGATCATCGACAAGGTCTACCCGCTCGCCGACGCAGCCAAGGCCCATGCGCACATGGAAGCGGGCGACCACATCGGCAAGATCGTGCTGAAGATCGACTGAGTCGTTGCAGCATTTTGTAATCGTTGCGGGTGGGCGGCGGTCGAAAATGTCACGCGCGGGTCCAGGCTTCTGGTAAAAAGCGTTCTTTGTCCACGCAGTGGTGAAACGTTTAATGTTCCTGGCCTTCATGACCCGAGTTCGACGCCGCCGTCTGGCGTTCGCCTGCATGGCCGCCCTGATCGTCGGCGTGCCGGCGAGTTGTGCCGTGCTGGAACACACAGAGCGCAAGCTTCTGTTTCGCATCGAACCGGGCACCGCCGGCTGGTATCACGGTTTGCCCGGCAGCGTGCAGGAACTCGACCTGCAACCGAAAAGCTTTAAGGCCGGGCAAAACATTCACGCCTGGTGGTGGCCGGCAGAGCGCGCCGATGCACCGGCCATTCTTTATTTGCATGGCGTACGCTGGAATCTGACAGGGCAACTGTTTCGTATCGAACAATTGCGCGCGGCAGGTTATTCGGTATTGGCCATCGACTATCGCGGTTTCGGCCAGAGCCACGGCGATCTGCCGTCGGAAAGCACGGTGTACGAAGATGCCAGGGTAGCCTGGGAACGCTTCCAGCTGTTGCAACCCGATCCGAACAAACGCCTGATCTACGGGCACTCGCTGGGCGGCGCGGTCGCCATCGATCTGGCTGCCGAACTCGGTCGCGATGCCGCCAGAAATCACACCCCACTGCCGGTGCGCGGGCTGGTCATCGAATCCACATTCACCTCGTTGGCAGATGTTGCGGCTGCCGTGGCCAACACCTCTCTTCCGGTGCGTTGGTTGCTGTCGCAGAAATTCGACTCCATCGACAAGATCGCCGAGATCCACATGCCCTTGCTGGTGGTGCACGGCTTGGCCGACGCCTTCGTGCCGTCGCGCTTCAGCGAGCAACTGTTCGCCGCCGCCCGGCAACCGAAACGCCTGCTGCTGGTGCCCGGCGCAACGCACAACAACAGCATGGCGCTGGGCGGACAGAACTATCGCAAGGCGATCGATGCGCTGATGCAAACCCGACCTGCCGCCCGAGTGGCGGGCGCTGCGGTACAGAAGAACCCGCGCGATTCCTGACGCCCCTTCCCCGCAGACCATCGGTCACCCCGAAAGGAAACTCTTGCAGCATCGGTTGGCAATCCGGCGTTCTAACGCTTTGCTGGATGGAGTCAATCCATGACGCTGCTTCGGCACACCCGGCCGCGCTGCGTTCCACTGCCTATTCGGGAGCACCCCCATGAAAATCAACCCGTACCTGATCTTCAACGGCGACTGCCGCGAAGCCTTCACGTTTTACGAGCAATGCCTGCAAGGCAAACTCGAAGCGATGATGACCTTCGGCGAAACGCCAGCCGCCGAACATGTACCGAAAGAGCACCACAACCTGATCATCCACACCTGCCTGAAAGTCGGGGATCAGATGCTCATGGCTTCGGACACCACACCCGACCGCCCCACCCAAGGCATGAGCGGTTGCTGGATTTCGCTGAATGTCGACAGCATCGCCGAGGCCGAACGGGTGTTTAACGCCCTGGCCAGGGACGGTCGCGTCGACATGCCGCTGGAAGCCACCTTCTGGGCCGCGCGTTTCGGCATGCTGGTGGATCGTTTTGGCGTGTCGTGGATGGTCAATTGCGAAAGTGACAAGTGACGCTGTCATTGCACCGGACATGAAAAAGCCCGACCTCTTCAGGTCGGGCTTTTGCGTTCAACGCTGTGCAAGCTCATGCCGAACGCACTGTTCGTAGTACGTCTGCTTGACGGCCGCCGGCTTCAGCCGCGACGCGCTGTCGTAGGTCTGCTCAGTGATGCCCATGGCGGTCATGCGCATCCACGGTTGCTGGAACTTGCGCGCCTGCAGGCGCTTGCGCGCGCCATACAGGGAAATCCCTGACAGCTTCGACTGTTGCGCACCGGCGGCGATGTCCGAACCCCAGGTACACGCAAAACGATGGCTCTTGCTCAGTTCCCTGGCCTGGGCCTCCACCGCGAGCAGAGCGAGGGAAAGCGTTGCTACAGTGATGACAATCGTCCGCATATAGCCCACCTAACCTTTTGAAAAAAGGCGAGTTTGCCGGGACTTGAAACATTCGGGGGCCAGCAATTTGCCGCCTTTTTTCAGCCAATCTCGGCCGAAGGATGGCCATAAAGATGCGCAGCTCCACCGCCACCCGTCTCCCACCTCTCCCGCCCGTCAGCCGCCCGGCACTTTGCTTCGCCTCTGATTTTCCAAGATACATCCACCCGACGCGGAAGCCCGACGATGAACAGAACCATTGCAGCCCTCATGCTTGGAAGTCTTTTATCCGCCACCGCACCGCTGGCGATGGCGGGAAGCAGCGTCCCCCCTACCGGCATTCCCGGAGTCAATCAGGGAGGCACCGAATCCAAAGAAGACAAGGCCGACAAAAAGGGTGAAGAAGCCTCGGGGTCGAACTCCGGTGCAGAGTCCCACGAGACAGAGAAGGATGCGCAAACATCCAGTGGCTCAAAGGATGGGATGGAAGAAAAGAAACCCTGAACCACTTAGCCAGTTTTCGCAGGCATAAAAAAGCCGATCTTTCCGATCGGCTTTTGTATATGACGCTGATCCCGCCTTGGCAGGCCAGGACGATTAATTTCAGCGCTTGAGCTTGCGCTTGTTGCGGTACTGGTCGATCACCACCGCGACCACGATGATCAGTCCTTTGATGATGTCCTGTATGTAAGCATCGACCCCGACAAACGTGAACCCGCTGGCCATCACCCCAAGGATCAAAGCGCCGATTACCGTGCCGGTGATGCGCCCCACTCCACCCGCCAGACTGGTACCACCGATAACTGCCGCGGCAATCGCGTCCAGCTCATAGGACATGCCCATCCCGGCCTGCCCGGTAGCGGCGCGGGCCGAAGCCACTACGCCGGCCAGCCCCGCCAGCAGTCCGGCGATGCTGTAGACGATGACCAGATGGCGTTTGACGTTGATGCCTGAGGTGCGCGCCGCCTGCATGTTGCCGCCGATGGCGTAGGTGTATTTGCCGTACTTGGTGTAGCGCAGCGCGATGTGGAAGATCACCGCCACCACCAGAAAAATGATCACCGGCATCGCGCCGTGGCCGATGGCCGTGTAGGAGTCCGAGAGCATGCTCACTGGCTGGCCTTCGGTGTAGTAACGCGCCAGGCCACGGGCCGAAACCATCATGCCCAGTGTGGCAATGAACGGCGGAATCCCGGTGATGGCGATGATGCTGCCGTTGATCGCCCCCGCCAGCAGCCCGACACCGAGCCCGGCAATCACCGGAATCCAGACCGGCAAATCGGTCAGTGACGGGAACACCGCCCGGGCGAAATCCGAGGTCTGCGCCAGACTGGCCGCGATCATCGCCGACAACGCGAGCACCGAGCCCGACGACAGGTCGATACCGGTGGTGATGATCACCTGGGTCACGCCAATCGCCAGCAGGCCGATGATCGACACTTGCAGGATCATCAACACCAGCCGCTGGGAGTTCATCAGGAAGCTCTGGTCGCGCACGATCCAGCCGAACAGTTCGAACACCAGGCCGATGCCGATCAGCACCAGAAAAATGCTCAGCTCCGTCGGAAAGCGCCGGCGACTCTTGACCGGTGCCGTGGCCGGTTTGTTTTCCAGTATCGCGTTCATAACCACTCACCTTTCTATCGCATCATCGACGGCGGCCTCGGCCACCAGCGGTATCCATTAATGAACCGAGGACAGGCCCGAGGCCAGTTGCATCACCCGCTCCTGAGTCGCCTCGCTGCGGTCGAGGGTGCCCATCAGGTCGCCCTCGTGCATGACCATCACCCGGTCACTCATGCCGAGCACTTCCGGCAGTTCCGAAGAAATCATGATCACCGCCATGCCTTCGCTGGCGAGGTAGGTGATGAGCCGGTAAATCTCGGCCTTGGCACCTACATCGATGCCACGGGTCGGCTCGTCGAGAATCAGGATGCGCGGATTGGTCATCAGCCAGCGGGCCAGCAAGGCCTTCTGCTGATTGCCACCCGACAGTGTGTCGATGCATTGCTCCAGCGACGGGGTTTTCACCCGCAACTTCTTGCACATGTCTTCGCACAAGGCGCGCAAGGCTTTTTGCTGGATGAACCCGTGGCCGGCGTAGTGTGGCAGGACGGCCATTTCCATGTTTTCCAGCACCGAGAGGCACGGGAACAGACCGCTGAGTTTGCGATCCTCGGTCAACAGCGCGAAGCCCTTCTCGATCGCCATGTGCGGATCGCTGATGCGCACCACTTCGCCATCGAGACGGATCTCGCCACCGTCGCTGGGCGTGATGCCGAAGATCGCTTCGGCCACATTGGTCCGGCCGGAGCCCATCAACCCGGCGATGCCGAGGATTTCCCCGGCGTGCAGGTCGAAGGAAACACCTTTGAAGATGCCATTGAGCTTGAGGTCGCGCACCGACAGCAACAGATCGCCGATCGGCTTTTCGCGCACCGGAAACAACTGGCTCAATTCGCGACCGACCATCATCGAGATCAGGCTGTCGCTGTCCATGGAATCGGCCCGCTGCAGGCCGATGTAGGCGCCGTCGCGAAACACCGCCACTTCATCGGCGATCGCGAACACTTCGTTCATTTTGTGGGTGATGTAGATGATGCCTTTGCCCTGGTTTTTCAGGTCGGCAATGATCGAGAACAGATGGGCGACTTCCTTGTCGGTGATGGCCGATGTCGGTTCGTCCATGATCAGGATGTCGGAGTCGTAGGACACGGCTTTGGCGATCTCGACCATCTGCCGCTCGGCGATACTCAGATTGCCGACCTGCTCTTCGGGATCAAGGTTGATCCGCAGGCGCTCCAGCAGTTTCGCCGTGCAGCGGTGCATTTCCCGATGGTCGATCATGTGAAAGCCGTTGAGCTGCTCGCGACCGATCCAGATGTTTTCGGCGATGCTCATGTGCGGCATCAGGTTGAGTTCCTGGTGGATCATCGCGATCCCGGCCTGAAGCGCTGCCAGTGGCGTTTCGAACACCACCGGTTTGCCCCGCAGGCGCAGCTCGCCGGCGTCTGGCTGGTAGATGCCGGCGATGATTTTCATCAGGGTGGATTTGCCCGCGCCATTCTCGCCCATGAGCGCCAGCACGGAACCGGGGCGTACCCGCAGTTGCACATCGGACAACGCCACCACACCGGGGAAACCCTTGCTGACGTTGAGGATCTCCAGCAGGTACGGCTCTTCGACAGGTATTGCAGTGGGCGGGCTCCCCGTCAAAGGGGTGCTCGAAGCAGTCGCTGAAGCGAACATGATCAGGTACTCCATCAGCAAGGTCGCGATCGCCACCTTGCGGGCTTATTGTTGTTATTGAACGGACGGACTATTTGAACTGGTCAACGTTTTGCGGCGTGATCAGGCGGAATGGCACCCAGACCGCCGGCTCGACCGGCTCATTCTTCGCCATTCTCACCGCCGTATCGATGGAACCGTCGGCCTGACCCTTGGCGTCCTGGAACACGGAAGCGGCCAGGGAGCCCTTCTTCACGGCATTCAAACCGTCCGGCGTACCGTCGACCCCCGCAATCAGCACGCTGCCTTTGGCGACGCCGGCCTGTTGCAGGGCCATGGCGGCACCGATGGCCATTTCGTCGTTGTTGGAGACCACCGCGTCGAACTTGCGGCCCTGGGTCAGCCAGTCGTTGACCAGGGTCATGCCCTTGTCCCGTAGCCATACGCCGCTCTGCTCCTGCTCGACCTTGATGTCCGGGTATTTGGCCAGCACCTCTTTAACGCCCTTGGTGCGGTTGGTGGTGGAGTTGTTCGCCAGGTCCCCCAGCAGAATCACGATATCGCCCTTGCCGCCCATCTTGTCGGCCAGGTACTGCATCTGCATCTCGCCGGCCTCCAGGTCGTTGGAAGCAACGGTTACCACGCCTTTGGGCAGGTTCAGGTCATCGGGGCGGCGGTTGACGTAGACCAGCGGAATGCCGGCCTTCACTGCCGCTTCAGTAATCTTTTTGGTGGCGGCGGTATCCACCGGATTGACCACGATGGCGTCGACTTTCTGGCTGATGAAGCTCTCGACCTGGCTCAGTTGCTTGACCACATCGCTGCGGGCGTCTTCGAACTGCAGCTTGACGCCGTCGGGATAGGACTTGGCTTTCTTGTCCATGGATTCGCGCAGGTAGGTCAGCCAGGTGTCATCGAACTGGGACATGCTGACGCCGATCTTCATATCGGCCAGCGCAGCGCCGCTGGCGAACATCAGGGACAAGGCCAGTGAGGCAAAACGGGTCTTGATCTTCATGAAAAGTCTTTCTCCACATTCTTGTTGGTTTTATGGATGAGGCATGACGATTTCAGTAAGCGGACAAGCAGTCGAAGCGTTGGAACGTATCCCGAGACAGTGAATCTGGAATCGACTTTATTGGAAAATATTTTCCATATCAACCTGTTTTAGAATTTTATTATGATTTTATTCCATGGCTTGCAAACTCACTCAGTTCCACTACCTGACGACGTTTGAAACTCAGGCGCGCAGCGTCTAGCACGCGGGTTGTCGCCAGTGCATCACGGGCGTCCACGGGCAGTGGGCCACCGTTTTGCAACGCGATTTGTAGCTGCAAATAGAACTGACTCCAGCAGCCGCGCTCAGACGGAACCCGCTCACGCTCGTCTCCGTGTTCAAACCAGCCCCAGCGGCGGTGCTCCTCGACGCCCCAGTGCTCGCCTTCGGTTTTCGGCGAGAGCCCGGCCAGCGCCTGGGCCTCTTGCCCGTCCAGACCCTCGACGCTGTAACAGCCCAGCGTGCCGCTCACCCGAAAGCGCGGGCCAGGGCTGTTTTGCAGGCAACTGCCACCCAGATGCGAGGTCACGCCGTTGACGTGGGTCAGGGACATGAAGAAGCCGTGATCGAAGGCCTGGTCTTTTTCCAGGTAGTCCAGTTCGGCGTAGACCCGTGTCACCGGACCGAACAGCAACAGCGCCTGATCGACCAGATGACTGCCAAGGTCGCGCAGGAAACCACCGCCGCTGCCGTTGTGAACCGACGACGGCGAGTAACGCTCGATACGCGACTCGAACCGGCTGACCTGGCCCAACGCGCCGGATTCGATGAGTTTGCGCACGGTTAAAAAGTCCGAATCCCAGCGCCGGTTCTGATAGACGCTGAGCGGTACATTTTGGCGCTCGGCCATGGTGATCAGGGTTTGCGCCTGCTGCCAGTCGGCGGCGAACGGCTTGTCGCTGACCACCGCCACGCCGTGTTCGATGCCGTCGAGCACCAGTGCCGGCCGGCCCTTGAGGGGCGTCGATACCACCAGCACATCAATCCCGGCTTCCACCAACTGGCCGATGCTGTCGAAGGCCGGCACACCCGGATGCTCCGCCGCCAGCAACTGTCGGCGCTCCGCTGAACGGGTGACCACGCCGACGAACGTCGCCGCCGGCAGACTGCTGATCAGCGGAGCATGAAAAAACCGGCCGCCATGGCCGTAACCGACAAGTCCGATGCGCATACAAGTATTTCCCTGAATAAAACGCGGACCCTGTGGGAGCGGGCTTGCCCGCGATGGCGGCGGCACATTCCACATTGATGTGCCCTGACAGACCGCAATCGCGAGCAAGCTCGGTCCCACAGGGATTTGCGTCAGCTGTAGAAATGGGGACGGTCCGGCAGTGCAACGTTGACGATCGCGCCGCTGTTCTGCGCTTCGATGCACGCGTCGGCAGCAACAGCGGCGGCGAAGCCATCCCACGCCGACGGTCCACCCACCTGCCCCGCCCGCACGCCATCGATGAACGCCTGCAACTCGACGTCATAGGCCGCGATGAAGCGATCCTTCCAGTCCATCAGAATCGCGTTGGACAGCTTGGCCCCGCTGCGCAATTGAACCTGGGACGGCTCCGGCAATTTGGCGATGCCGGTCTCCCCCACCACTTCGCACTGGATGTCGTAGCCGTACTGGCAATTGACGAAGACTTCCACGTCGATGCGCGTGCCCTTGGCGGTTTCCAGCAGCACGATCTGCGGATCTTTCAAATGCGCGAGGGCTTTGCTGCTCTTGCGCGGGAACACCACCTGCACCGAGACGTAATCGTCATCGAGCAACCAGCGCAGTACGTCCAGCTCATGGATCAACGTGTCGGTGATCGCCATGTCGGTCTTGTAGTTTTGACCCACGCTCGGGTTACGGTGCGCGCAATGCAGCATCAACGGTTCGCCGATCTGGCCGCTGTCGATCACCGACTTCAACGCGCGATAACCTTCATCGTACGGACGCATGAAACCGACCTGCACCAGCCGTTTGCCGTGGGCGACTTCGGCCTCGACGATCTTGCGGCAGCCTTCGGCGGTGACCGCCAGTGGTTTCTCGCAGAACACCGGCTTGCCCGCCGCGATGGCGGCCAGCACGAACTCCTCGTGGCTCGGGCCCCAGGAGGTGACGAGGATCGCCTCGACGTCCGGCGCCTGGATCAGCGCGTGGCCGTCGGGATAAACCTCGGCGGTCAGCTTCAGGTCAGCGACGACCTTGGCCGCCTGCTGCAGATTGATGTCGGTGACCGCCACGACCTGACTGTTGAGCAAGGTCTGGCTGCAACGACGGATGTGGTCCTGGCCGATGGCCCCGGTGCCGATGACGCCTAGCCGCAACGCTTGGGAAAGCAATGACATGAAAGGATTCCTTGTGGTTGTTCGATTCAGGGCAATCAGTACTGACGGGCCTTGGCCAGTCGTTCGTTCAGGGTTTTGGCTACCGCGTCGGTGCGGGCGCTGGTGGAGACTTGCGCCACGCCGACCCGCCACCACGACAGATAACCGTGAATCATGGTCTTGGGCAGAACCTTGATGTCGATCAGGGTCGAGACCGTCTGCAAGCGCGCATCGGCCAGCGCCGCCTGCAGTTCTTCAACGGTGTTCACCTTGTAGGTCTTGCAGCCGTAGGCCGCCGCGCTCATGGCGAAATCCACCGGCACGAAAGCACCGTCGAGCTTGCCGCTCTGCGGGTTGCGGTAACGGAACTCGGTGGCAAAGCTGTCCATGCCGTTGCCCATCTGCAGGTTGTTGATGCAACCGAAGGTCATGTTGTCGAACAGCACCACGTTGATCTTGCGCCGCTCCTGGATCGAGGTGGCGAGCTCCGAGTGCAGCATCATGTAGGAGCCGTCGCCCACCAGCGCATAAACCTCGCGCTCAGGCTCGGCGAGCTTCACGCCCAGCGCCGCGTTCACCTCATAGCCCATGCACGAATATCCGTATTCGACGTGATAGGTGTTAACGCCCTTGCTGCGCCAGCTGCGCTGCAAGTCACCGGGCAGGCTGCCGGCGGCGGCGACGATCACTGCGTCATCAGCGAGGGTTTCATTGAGCACGCCTAGCACGCGGCTCTGGGTCAGGCAGGAACCGGTCAGCTCGATGAATTCGCGCAACACCGCCGGATCGAGGTGGTCGTTGATTTCCGGGATGAAATCCCGCGCCTGATAGTCAATCTGATACAGGCGATTCACTTCCTCATCCAGTTGCGCCCGGGCCTGACGGGGTTGATCGCCCCAGCCGGAACGGTAGTCGCCCAGCGCTTCGGCCAGCGCCGACAAACCTGTCCGGGCATCCGCCAGCAGTTGCACGCCGTCGAGTTTCAGGGCATCGCACGGGCTGATGTTGAGGTTGAGAAATCGCACGTCAGGGTGCTGGAACAAGGATTTCGACGCGGTGGTGAAATCGCTGTAGCGGGTGCCGACCCCGATGATCAGATCCGCTTCCCTGGCCAGCAGGTTTGCCGCCAGGCAACCGGTTTCGCCAATGCCGCCGACGTTCAGCGGATGGCTGGACACCAGCGCGCTTTTGCCGGCCTGGGTTTCGGCGAAAGGAATATCGAAGCGCTCGGCAAACGCCTGCAACGCCGCATTGGCGCCCGAGTATTTGACGCCGCCACCACAGATGATCAGCGGTTTGCGCTTGCCTTTGAACAGTGCCACGGCATCGCCGAGCATCGCTTCAGTGGCCGGACGACGCTCGATGCGATGCACGCGTTTTTGCAGGAAATAATCGGGATAGTCGTAGGCCTCGGCCTGCACGTCCTGCGGCAGGGCCAGGGTCACGGCGCCGGTTTCGGCGGGATCCGTGAGCACACGCATGGCGTGGATTGCTGCGGTCATCAATTGTTCGGGACGGTTGATGCGATCCCAGTATTTGCTCACGGCCTTGAACGCATCGTTGGTGCTGATGCTCAGGTCGTGGAACTGCTCGATCTGTTGCAACACCGGGTCCGGTTGACGGCAGGCATAGACATCACCCGGCAACAGCAGCAAGGGAATCCGGTTGGCGGTCGCGGTCGCGGCAGCGGTCAGCATGTTCGCCGCGCCCGGCCCCACGGACGAGGTACAGGCGTAGATCTTGCGCCGCAGATGCTGCTTGGCGAAACCGATCGCCGCATGGGCCATGCCTTGTTCGTTGCGGCCCTGATGGACGATCAGGTCACCGCTGTCCTGCTCCAGCGCCTGCCCCAGACCCAGCACGTTGCCGTGGCCGAAAATGGTAAAGATCCCGGCGACGAACTTGCTCTGAACGCCATCGACCTCGATGTACTGGTTGTCGAGGAATTTCACCAGGGCCTGGGCCATGGTCAGTCTTGTTGTGGTCATAACCGCACCTTTCAAATTCAGATCCGATCCCTGCGAGGGGCACTGTCAACCCAGGGATTTGCTCAGGTGTTCCATGCTCGCGCCGATCGCCGTCTGGATATCCGCCAGGCCATGGACGCTGTCTGCAAACGGTTCAAACGACAGGTAGCCGCTGTAGCCGCCAGCAAGCAGGCTGTTGATTTGTGCCGCGTTACCGAGAATGTCGTCCGCGCCCACCAGCACCCGGTGACCATCGCCAAGGGTCGCCAGCGGCGCCTCGGTTTCCTCGACACCGGAGATGTGCACCAGCCCGGTCAGCTCAGGGAAAAACTCCTGCTCACCGGCCAAATGGTGATGAAAGGTGTCGTGAACCAGACGGAACACATCCAGCCCGCCGACTGCCTTGATCGCCTCCACCGCCGTGCGTTTGCGGCGCAGCGAGCAGGCTTTGAAACCCAGCGGCTCGATGTATCCCAGCAGGCCGTGATCGCGCAGGATCGGCGCCAGCTCACTCAACGCGGTGCGCAGGCCCGACGCTCGTTCGGCGACGCTGCGCGGATCGGCGCGGTCGTTCAACGGGCACATCACCAGCCCCCGCGCACCGCAATCGCGGGCATAGGCCGCCAGTTTCAAGGCCTGCGCGCGGCGCTCGTCATTCCACACGTCAAACGGATACAACGCGTTGATCGACAGCACGCTGATGCCATGTGCCGTGCACAACTCACGCACGTGTCCGGGCGCGGTGCCGTCCTCGATCTCGATGCCTTTGAGGTCGTTGCGGATCTCGATGGCGTCGGCCTTGAGGGTCACCGCCAATTCGATGAACGCCGGCAGGGACAAACGTGGAGCGACCATTCGGTTCAGGGCAAAACGCAGTGGAGTACTCATTCTTGTTGTTCTCCGCGCAGATGATTTATTTGGCCGTCGGCATGCTGAACTCCGGGCCCTTGGCAATGCTGTCGGGCCAGCGCTGCATCACGCTTTTGTAGCGACTGTAGAAACGAATGCCTTCCTCCCCGTAGGCATGGTGATCGCCGAACAGCGAGCGCTTCCAGCCTCCGAACGAGTGCCAGGCCATGGGCACCGGAATCGGCACGTTGATGCCGACCATGCCGACCTTGATGCTGCGGGCGAAGGCGCGGGCGATCCCGCCATCGCTGGTGAAGCACGACACGCCGTTGCCGAATTCATGGGCGTTGATCAATGCCACGGCACTGGCGAAATCCGGCACGCGCACGACGCCCAGCACCGGGCCGAAGATTTCCTGCTGATAAATGCTCATGTCGGTGGTGACGTGATCGAACAGCGTCGCGCCGACGAAAAAGCCCGCCTCGGCGCCCGGCACCTTGAAGTGCCGGCCGTCGACAATCAGCTGCGCACCCTGAGCCACGCCCTGATCGATAAAACCCTCCACCCTGGCCTTGTGTTCGGCGGTGACCAGCGGGCCCATGTCGTTGTCGCCTTGCAGACCGTTGCCGACTTTCAACTGATCGATCCGCGGCAGCAGTTTGGCGATCAGTTGATCGCCGACTTCACCGACCGCGACCGCAATCGAAATCGCCATGCAGCGCTCACCGGCCGATCCGTAAGCGGCGCCGATCAAGGCATCCGCCGCTTGATCCAGATCCGCGTCGGGCATGACGATCATGTGATTTTTCGCGCCGCCCAGCGCCTGCACCCGCTTGCCGCGCGCGATGGCCTGCTGGTGGATGTACTCGGCAATCGGCGTCGAACCGACAAACGAAATCGCCTCGATGTCCGGGTGCTGCAGCAAGGCGTCGACCGCCGTCTTGTCGCCCTGAACCACGTTGAACACGCCGTCCGGCAAACCGGCTTCGGTCAACAGTCGAGCCATCAGCAAACTGGCGGACGGATCGCGCTCGGACGGTTTGAGGATGAAGCAGTTGCCGGTAACCAGCGCCAGCGGAATCATCCACAGCGGCACCATCACCGGGAAGTTGAACGGCGTGACCCCGGCGCAGACGCCGAGTGGCTGACGCAGGTTCCAGTTGTCGATGCCGCCGCCGATGTTGTCGCTGAACTCGGTCTTCAACAGACTCGGCGCACCGCAGGCGTACTCGACGATTTCAATGCCTCGGGTGACTTCGCCCCTGGCGTCGGAAAACACCTTGCCGTGTTCGCGGCTGATGATTTCGGCCAGTTCGTCGTGATGACGATCGAGCAATTCCTTGAACTTGAACATCACCCGCGAACGGCGCAGGGACGATTGCTCGGACCAGGCCGGGAATGCCTTGAGCGCCGAAGCGACAGCAGCGTCCACGGTCTTCTGACTGGCCAGCCCGACTCGCGCCTGAACGGCACCGGTGGCCGGATTGAAGACATCGCTGAATCGTTCGCTACCGCTGTCCTGCACCTGACCATCGATGTAGTGGCCTATGACCGGGGCGTCGCCCATTGTTCTTGTTCTCCGTGCGAAAGTTGGAATTCAGAGATCCAGCAGCCAGCTGTGCTGAGGGTCGTTATGGAACTGCCAGACGCGTTTCGGTCCGGCCATCACGTTCAGGTAGTAGGACTCGTAGCCATACGGCACGCTGACCGGGTGATAGCCCTTGGGCACGACCACGAGGTCGCTGTTTTCCACGGCCATGGCCTGATCGATGCTGCGGTCGTCGGTGTAGACCCGCTGGAACACGAAGCCCTGGGGCGGGTTGATCTGGTGGTAGTAGGTTTCTTCGAGAAAGCTCTGGTGCGGCAGGTCGTCGGTGTCGTGCTTGTGCGGCGGGTAGCTCGAGGAATGCCCCGACGGCGTACGGACTTCCACCACCAGCAGCGAATGGGCCGGCTCGCTGTCCGGCAGGATGTCGCAGACATAGCGAGTATTGGCACCCTTGCCGCGCACGCTGCGCTTCATGGTTTCAGGCCTGATCAGGCGCGGGCCGAGGCCCGTGGTGGTCGAACCGGGAGCGGCGCAAACCGCCACTTGCGCATCACTCAATGCCACCACCTGCGCCTGACTGCCGAGTGGCAGGTACGCGGCGAACGGGGATTTGTCTTCGAACACCGACTGGCGATCACCGAGGTTGTCCCAGTTGAAGGCGCCTTGCCCCGGCGCTTCGCCGTGGATGCCGACCCGGCCGCTGAGCAGCACCAGGCACAGCTCCTTGTCGCCCGCTGCGACAGGCAAGGTTTCACCCAGGCTCAAGCGATAGGCGGCGAAACCGACGTATTGCAGCTCACCTTCAGCCAGCTCGACCATGGTCCGGCCACGGGCATTGCTTTTGACCAGCAGGCTCATCGTGCAGTCCTCGCGTCGAGCAACGCACGCAAGGTGTCGAAGCCTTTTTTCGCGTAGACATAACTCGGCGCCACTGCCGGATCCTGCTCGGCCTCGACCACCAGCCAACCGTGGTAATCGGCCGCCAGCAGCACGTCCAGCAACTCGGAGAAGTCGATGTCACCATCCCCTGGCACGGTGAAGGTGCCGTTGATGATGCAGTCGGGGAAGCTCCACAGGTTGTTGCGCGCCAGTTGTACCACCGGTTTGCGCACGTCCTTGAAATGCACGTGGCAGATGCGCGACAGGTGTTTGCGCAGCACCTGCAAGGGTTCACCACCGCCCATGTAGCAATGGCCCGAATCGAACAGCAGCCCGACTTCATTACCGGTCAACGCCATCAGGGTGTCGATGTCCGACGGCGATTCGACGTAGGCACCCATATGGTGGTGATACGCCAGACGCACGCCCTGGGACAGGGTGAAGCGCGCCAGCTCGGTCAGCTTGTCGGCGTATTGTTGCCACGCCTGTTCGGTATGAAAACGCGGGCGCTCGACCAGCGGAATTCGTTGGCCCTGAATGGAATCGGCGACCTCACCGTAAACCAGCACGTTCGCGCCGTTCTTCGCCAGCAGCTCGACATGGCTGGCAATCGCATCGATTTCCTCGGCCACCGAACGCCGCGCCAGACGACTGGAATACCAGCCGGACACCAGCGCCAGGTCATACGGACGCAGCACGTCGCCAACACCTTTGGCGTCCTTGGGAAACTTGCCGTTGAGTTCGAAGCCTTCATAACCGATGGCCTTGCCTTCGCTGAGGGCGGTGCTCAGCGGCGTTTCACCGCCGAGGGACGGCAGGTCGTCGTTGCTCCAGGAAATCGGGTTGATGCCAATTCGGATAGCGGGCATGGCTGCACCTTTTATTGTTATTTCTAGAATGTTCAACCGCGGCTCAGGCCCGGGCTGTACGCCAGGCATCGATCAGCTCGACGAAGGTGCCCTGTACCTGACGGATCAGCGTCTCGTCGTCGATTTCGCCGGCCAGCCAGGCGCGGCTCGGTTCCTGGAAAATCGTCCGGCCCACGGCGAACCCGCGGCAGGTCTGGCTCTGACTGGCCTGCTGGAAGCCTTCGGCCAATGCGGATGCCGGGGCATTCAGGCCCAGCAGCACCACGCCTCGGCAATAGGGATCGCGCGCCTGGATCAGTTCGTCGAGCTGTTGCCATTCCTCGGCGCTCTGCGCTTCGATCTTCCACCACGCCGGGTAGATACCCAGGTTGTAGAGGCGCTTGAGCGCGCGATACAACACGTCGGGATGCGGTGAGGGGTGATCCTTGGGCGGGATGATTTCCAGCAGCAGTTCGTGACCGCTGACTTGCGATGCCTGATACAGCGCCTTGATCTGTGCTTCCTGTTCCAGCCGCAGCATCGGTTCGTCGTCCGGATGGAATTGCACCAGGCATTTGATGATTTGTTCCTGCGGCCAGGCGATCAGGTTGCTGCCGATCGAGCGCCCGTGCTCGAAGGCCAACGGCCGCGAGCCCTGCACCTCGACAGGCCGCGCCACCCACCAGCCTCGACCGGTGGCGGCGTTCAGCGAGTCCTGACCGAAACGCTGATCCGCCAGCAGCCCGACATCGGCTTCGATGCTCTGCTCGCGCAAATCGTTTTCGACCCGCTCCACGGCCTTGATAAACAGTTGCTTGAGTTCGCCGATGGCGCCGAGGTCGCGTCCGCCCTTCTGGGCCAGTTCCACCAGTTGTCCGCGATGGTCGAAGGCAAAGATGAACAGTTGCTTCCACTGTTTGCGCGGCACACTGACCTGATGCAGGCGTTGCAGGGTGACGTCCTGATCCGGCCGGGTAATCGGTACCGGGCTGCTGAACAGGTAATCGAGTTCGGCACGGGTCGGCATCGCCGGCGCGCAGGCATGGCGCGACACCACCAGACCACCGCAGGCGTTGGCCAACTGGCAGCAACGCTCGTCGCTGGCATCCTCCAGCCAACCGCTGAGGAAACCCGACATGAACGCATCGCCGGCGCCCAGTACGTTCAGCACCTCGACCCGCACGCCGGGATAAATCGCGCCGTCTTCAAGACGTTGTGGAATCTCCCCGTGGATCACCGTGCAACCTTGCGGACCGAGCTTGACCACCAAGGTCGCTGCGCTCAAGCGCCGGACATTGCGCAGGGCGGTGAGCAAATCCTCGGAACCGCCGGCCAGCAGAAACTCTTCTTCCGTCCCGACCACAAGGTCGAAGCGCGGGAGGATTTGTTGCACATGTTGAGTGACGTTCTGATCGGCAACGAAACGGGTTTCGCCGTCCGCCTTGCCGGCGAGTCCCCACAGGACCGGGCGGTAGTCGATGTCCAGCACCCGTTTGACGTTGTGCTTTTCGGCGTAGTCCAGCGCCTGGGTGCTCGCCTTGTAGACGCCATCGGTGGAGAAATGAGTGCCGGTGATCAGTAAGGCTTTGCTGGAGGCGATAAAGGCTTCGCTGATGTCTTCGGCCCGCAGCGCCATGTCGGCGCAATTCTCACGGTAGAAGACCAGGGGAAAGGTTTCCCGATCCTTGAGACCCAGCAGCACCATGGCGGTCAGTCGCTCCGGAT
The DNA here is from genome assembly GCF_004368175.1 of Pseudomonas sp. CH235. Taxonomy (NCBI): domain Bacteria; kingdom Pseudomonadati; phylum Pseudomonadota; class Gammaproteobacteria; order Pseudomonadales; family Pseudomonadaceae; genus Pseudomonas; species Pseudomonas sp. CH235. The sequence goes on along the minus strand of NZ_RRZJ01000003.1, from coordinate 245,650 downwards.
CGACCTTGATGCCGCTGACATCGCAGCCTTCACGGGCCAGCGACTCGATCAGGAAACGCCCCATATGATCGTCGCCGGTCCGGCTCAGCATCGCCGACCTGAGCCCCAGCCGGGCGGTGCCGAACGCGATGTTGGCGGACGAGCCGCCGAGGTATTTGGCGAAGCTGCTCACATCCTCCAGCCGTGCCCCGACTTGCTGCGCATAGAGGTCGACGCCGAGGCGTCCGAGGCAAATCAGATCCAATTGACGTCCACTGGCAAAACGAGTCTGGCCCATGCTGGCTCCTGTTATTTTTATCAGCCTGTGCCCAACGCGGTGACCGCGCCGGACACTCTTGGTGGATGCAGACTAAAACGAGCCGGATCGAACAATCAATAAATATTCCAATTATTTTTCACGTGGAATATTTTTTCCAATAAGCTTCAGTGCGGGCGCTCCAGACGCAGTGCATCGTTTCAGCAGGCATCCCGCTGGCGCAAGCCCAAGATTTTGTCCGGGCCGAGCCTGTAGACTGCGCACAGCCAAACTATTGTCAGGGGACGAGACGTAACCGTCCCTATAAGAACAAGCCAAAAGGATTATTTATGTCCAGCACCGATCAGCCGGCTACCGCCGAGAGCACGCCCGAGAGCGATCTTGCCAGCCCCCCGATCAATGCCGAGCGTCTGCTGCAGCTCATCACCACTGAATACGAAAGCCTTCCGCGCCAGCTCAAACGCATCGCCAGTTACATGAGCCAGCAAAGCGACCGGATCATGGTCGACCGCATCAGCGACATCGCCCGCGAGTGCGAAGTGCACCCGTCGGCCATCGTGCGGTTTTCCCAGCGTTTCGGTTTCAGCGGATTCAGTGAAATGCAGGCGCTGTTCCGCGAGGCGTATACCCACAAAGCCACGCCGGTACAGAACTACCAGCAGCGCATTCGCAGCATGATCGCCAACAAGTCGCAGAAAGCCAGCGGCGGCGACCTGGCCCGCGAGTGCATCGACGCCACCCTTTCGGGCATCGAACGCCTGGGCCAGGAACTGGATGACCAGGCCTTTGAAAAGGCCGTGGATCTTGTGGTCAATGCCGACAATATCTACGTGGTCGGGGTGCGCCGCTCGTTCGCCGTGGCCGACTATCTGGTCTACAACCTGCAACACACCAACAAGCGCATTCATCTGGTCTCGGGCCTCGGCGGCAGCTATCGCGAGCAGATGCGCAGCGTGCGCGCCAATGACCTGGTGATCGCCATCAGCTTTACGCCGTATGGTAAGGAAACCCAGCACTGCCTGCGCATCGCCCAGCACCATCAGGCGAAAACCCTGATCATCACTGACAGCAATCTCTCGCCCCTGGCCAAGCGCGCCAACACCCTGCTGCTGGTCAATGAAGGTAGCTCGTTTGCGTTCCGATCCTTGAGTGCGACTTTGTGCCTTTGCCAGGCGCTGTTTATCGCCGTGGCCTATCGACTGGAGTTGAAGGTGGACGAGATTCACGAGCAGGTCGGGTTCGAGGACTGATCGGAGCACCGTCATCTCAACGAATGTGGCAATTCAAAATATTTATTCCATTATTTGAATACAGGGAATATTTATTCTATAAACAGGATCTCTGAAAACAAAAACTCAAAGGATCCTGTCATGCGTGAACTCGGAATCGGCCTGATCGGCACGGGCTTCATGGGGCGCGCCCACGCCCTGGCCTTTCGCAACGTCAGCGGGGCATTCGAACTGCCCTTCACCCTTCGCCTGGCCGCCCTGGCTGACGCCGATCCCGCACGCGCACAAGCCTGCGCAACCGCCTGGGGCTTCGATCAAGCCCATGGCGACTGGCAGCGATTGATCGACGACCCCAAGGTCAACCTGATCGCCATCACCACTCCCAATCACCTGCACTACCCGATGGCCATGGCCGCCCTCGCCGCCGGTAAGCCGGTTTACTGCGAAAAGCCGCTGGCGGTGAATCTTGAGCAAGCTCATGCCATGCACGTGGCGGCGAAGCATGCCGGCGTCGTCACCCGGGTCGGCTACAACTATCAGCACAACCCGATCATCGGCCTGGCGAGAGAGCTGATCCTGAGTGGCGAACTCGGCGAGATCATCAGCTTTCAAGGTGAGTTCAGCGAAGACTTCATGGCCGATCCGGCCTCCCCCTGGTCGTGGCGCTGCGAACCGGAACATGCCGGTGGAGCATTGGCGGATCTGGGCAGCCACCTGCTCGCCATGGCGCGCTACCTGCTGGGCGATGTCGAAGCGGTGTGCGCCGACTCCCAGACAGTCCATGGCCAACGCCCGACCACAACCGGCAGCCAGGAACGACGTCGCATTGCGGTCGACGATCAGGCCCATGCCTTGCTGCGTTTCGCCAGTGGCGCGCGGGGTACCTTCAGCAGCAGCTGGCTCAAGCATGGCTACAAGAATCATCTGAGCTTCGAGATCAGCGGCACCCGAGGCACCCTGGCGTTTGATCAGGAGCGCTTGAACGAGCTACGCCTGTGTCGCGCCGGCGAAGGTGGCTTCCAGCGTTTACTCGCCGGACCGGATTTGCCCGGCTACGCCGCGTTCAGCCCGGCGCCGGGGCATCAGCTGGGCTACAACGAGCTGAAGACACTGGAAGTGCATGAGCTGATCATGGCGTTGGCCGGGAGCGGGCAGACCGGGACTGATTTTGAAGAGGCATTAGAAGTTGAGAGGCTGGCGACGGCGATTCGGGTCGCGGCTGAGGAACGACGCTGGGTGTCTGTCAGTGAAATCACTGGGTAGTTTTGTGCGGGCACAAAAAAGCCGATCTAGGTGATCGGCTTGAGTGTCGGACTTTGATGAGGAAGTAAACTGGATCCCCTGTAAAAGTCCCTGCGCATGAAAAAGCCCAACTCGCTAAAGTTGGGCTAAGTCATTGAATTATATGGTCGGGACGGAGTGATTCGAACACTCGACCCCTAGCACCCCATGCTAGTGCGCTACCGGACTGCGCTACGCCCCGACTAGGTTTGAAACTCGTTCTCCATCTCGAAGAACGCTCAAGAATATATCGCAAGCTTTTGAAAACTGGAAGTATTTAAAAGCAGGAAATTATTTCTTGAGAACCACCAGAACATCTTCGAGCTCGGCGATCATCTGGCGGATCATTTGCTTGTATTGGGTGGTGTCGTCTTTGGCTTCATCGCCGGACAGACGCAGTCGCGCGCCGCCGATGGTAAACCCCTGATCGTAAAGGAGCGCGCGGATCTGCCGGATCATCAGCACGTCCTGGCGCTGATAATACCGGCGGTTTCCGCGGCGTTTGACGGGGTTGAGCTGAGGAAACTCCTGCTCCCAGTAGCGCAGCACGTGCGGTTTTACCGCACACAGCTCGCTGACTTCACCAATGGTGAAGTAGCGTTTGCCCGGGATGACGGGGAGTTCGTCGTTATGACTTGGTTCCAGCATAAGCCTCAACTCGGGCCTTCAACTTCTGCCCTGGACGAAAGGTGACCACACGGCGAGCCGTGATCGGGATTTCTTCCCCCGTTTTCGGGTTGCGGCCAGGCCGCTGGCGTTTGTCCCGAAGGTCGAAATTGCCGAAACCCGACAATTTGACCTGCTCGTTGTCTTCAAGAGCGTGCCTGATTTCCTCGAAAAACAGTTCAACCAATTCCTTGGCTTCCCGCTTGTTCAGGCCCAGCTCTTCATACAGACGTTCCGCCATCTCAGCTTTCGTCAAAGCCCCCATACGTCACTTCCTTAACGTGGCGTTCAACCTTTGTTCGAGCGAGGTGAGGATATTTTGCGTCGTCGAATTCACCTCATCGTCATTAAGAGTGCGCGATGGATGCTGCCAGGTCAAGCCGACTGCGAGGCTTTTTCTATCAGGATCAATGCCTTTACCCTGATATACGTCAAATAGCCTGAGGTCTGTCAGCCATTCGCCTGCATTTTCACGGATTACGTCCAGTACAGCCGAGGCTGCAACGTCTTTGTGCGCAATCAGTGCCAGGTCACGACGCACTTCAGGAAAGCGCGACAACTCGTGGAATTTCGGCATTTTACCCAGAGCGACTTCAGGCAGAACCAGCTCGAAGACGAAGACCGGACGGTCGAGACCCAGGGACTTCGACAGTTCAGGGTGAATCGCGCCGATAAAGCCGACTTCACGCCCTTCCCGCTCGATGCGTGCGGTCTGGCCCGGATGCAGCGCAGGGTGTTTGCCCGGTGCAAAAGTGAACTGATCCAGCGCACCGGCAAAGCCCAGCACTGCTTCTACGTCAGCCTTGACGTCGAAGAAGTCCACGGTATCGCGACCTTGCGCCCAGCCTTCCGGCAGACGGCTGCCGCATACCACACCGGCGATCATCGGCTCTTGCTTCAGACCTTCCAGCTGACCGACAAAGCGCAGACCGCTCTCGAACAGACGAACACGATCCTGCTGACGGTTGAGGTTGTGCTGCAACGCCTTGACCAGACCCGGCCACAGCGACGAACGCATGGCGGCCATGTCATTGGAGATCGGGTTCGCCAACAGCAGCGGCTCCACGCCCGGGTTGAACAGCTCGAACTGCTTCGGATCGATGAAGCTGTAGGTGATCGCTTCCTGGTAGCCACGGGCAACCAGCAGACGACGCAGCTCCGGCAGATCGCTGCGCGCTTCGGCCTTGGCCTGTGGCGCCAGACGAGCTTGCGGGTAACGAACCGGCAGGCGGTTGTAACCGTACAGACGAGCCAGCTCTTCGATCAGATCGACTTCCAGGCTGATGTCGAAGCGATGGCTTGGCACTTCTACGCGCCACTGCCCTGCTCCGTCGGCGGAAACCTTCAGACCCAAAGCATTGAGCAGACGCTCGACTTCGGCCGAATCCATTTCCATGCCCAGCATCTGGGTGATGCGCTGAGCGCGCAGGGTGATCGGCGCGATCGACGGCAAGTGCTGCTCGCTGACGGTCTCGATGATCGGGCCGGCTTCACCACCGGTGATTTCCAGCAGCAGGCCGGTGGCGCGCTCCATGGCTTCACGGGCCAGTTGCCAGTCCACACCGCGCTCATAGCGGTGCGAAGCGTCAGTGTGCAGACCATACGAACGAGCCTTGCCCGCGACAGCGATCTGGTCGAAGAACGCACTTTCAAGGAACACGTCGCGAGTGGTCGCGGAAACGCCACTGTGCTCGCCACCCATCACGCCGGCAATCGCCAGAGCGCGAGTGTGGTCGGCGATCACCAGCGTATCGCTGCGCAGGCTGACTTCCTGACCGTCGAGCAGAACGAGCTTCTCGCCCTCTTCCGCCATGCGCACACGGATGCCGCCATTGATTTCGGCGAGATCGAAGGCGTGCAGAGGCTGGCCCAGCTCGAGCATCACGTAGTTAGTGATGTCGACGGCGGCGTCGATGCTGCGGACTTCGGCGCGACGCAGACGCTCAACCATCCACAGCGGCGTCGGCCTGGACAGGTCAACGTTACGGATGACACGGCCCAGGTAACGCGGGCAGGCAGCAGGTGCCAGGACTTCTACCGAGCGCACTTCATCGTGCACAGCCGGAACGGTCATCACCACCGGGCGAGTGACCGGAGCGTCGTACAGCGCGCCGACTTCACGGGCCAGACCGGCCAGGGACAGGCAGTCGCCACGGTTCGGAGTCAGATCGACTTCGATGCTGGCGTCTTCCAGGTCCAGATAAACACGGAAATCTTCGCCCACCGGCGCATCGGCCGGCAGCTCCATCAGACCGTCATTGCCTTCACCGACCTGCAGCTCGGATTGCGAGCACAGCATGCCGTTGGACTCGACACCGCGCAGCTTGGCCTTCTTGATCTTGAAGTCGCCCGGCAGCTCGGCACCGATCATCGCGAACGGAATCTTCAGGCCTGGACGCACGTTTGGCGCACCGCACACGACCTGGAAAGTTTCCGCGCCATTGCTGACCTGGCACACGCGCAATTTGTCGGCATCGGGGTGCTGCTCGGTGCTCAGCACCTCACCCACCACCACGCCACTGAAAACACCGGCGGCCGGCGTAACGCTATCGACCTCAAGACCGGCCATCGACAGACGGGCAACCAGCGCGTCGCGATCTACCTGCGGGCTGACCCAGCCACGCAGCCATTGTTCACTGAATTTCATCCTGCTCTCCTAAGAATTCGTTACGACTAGCGAAATTGCGCGAGGAACCGCAAGTCGTTGTCGAAGAACAGACGCAAGTCGTTCACGCCGTAACGCAGCATGGCCAGACGCTCAACGCCCATGCCGAAGGCGAAGCCCGAGAACTCTTCCGGATCGATCCCGGACATGCGCAACACGTTCGGGTGAACCATGCCGCAGCCCATCACTTCCAGCCAGCCGGTCTGTTTGCAGACGCGGCAGCCTTTACCACTGCACATCACGCATTCCATGTCGACTTCGGCGGAAGGCTCGGTGAACGGGAAGTACGAAGGACGGAAACGCACCGCCAGCTCTTTCTCGAAGAACACCCGCAAGAACTCTTCGATCGTGCCTTTGAGGTCGGCGAAGTTGATATCGCGATCGACCAGCAGGCCTTCGACCTGGTGGAACATCGGCGAATGGGTGATATCGGAGTCGCTGCGGTACACACGGCCTGGGCAGACAATGCGGATCGGCGGCTTTTTCGATTCCATGGTGCGGACCTGTACCGGCGAGGTATGGGTGCGCAGCAACATGTTGGCGTTGAAATAGAAGGTGTCATGCATCGACCGGGCCGGGTGGTGGCCTGGGATGTTGAGCGCCTCGAAGTTGTGATAGTCGTCTTCAACCTCAGGGCCTTCGGCAATGCCGTAGCCGATATGGGTGAAGAACTGTTCGATACGTTCCAGAGTCCGGGTTACCGGATGCAGACCACCGGAGGTCTGACCGCGGCCCGGCAGGGTCACGTCAATCGATTCGGCAGACAGTTTGGCAGCCAGTTCGGCTTCTTCAAACAGAGCCATGCGCGCATTGAGAACGCCTGTAACACGTTCCTTGGCAACGTTGATCAGGGCGCCGACCTGCGGACGCTCTTCTGCCGGCAAATTCCCCAGGGTCTTCATCACCTGAGTCAATTCACCCTTTTTGCCAAGGTATTGAACCCGGATTTGCTCCAGGGCATTGATATCTTCAGCGCTTTGCACAGCCTCTAGTGCTTGAGAGACCAGCGCATCCAGGTTTTCCATGTACAGACTCCAGATACAAAATAGGGGAAGAGCTTGAAGGCTCTTCCCCTATTTATGACGTTTAACACCTGGCCCCACAGAGGTGTGGCCAGGTGACTGTCGGGGGTACTTAAGCCAAGGTGGCTTTAGCTTTCTCGACAATCGCAGCAAACGCCGCTTTTTCGTTCACTGCCAGATCAGCCAGAACCTTACGGTCGATCTCGATGGACGCTTTTTTCAGGCCAGCGATGAAACGGCTGTAGGACAGACCGTTAACACGAGCACCAGCGTTGATACGAGCGATCCACAGAGCGCGGAACTGACGTTTTTTCTGACGACGGTCACGGTAGGCGTATTGGCCTGCCTTGATTACCGCTTGCTTGGCAACACGGAATACGCGGGAGCGTGCGCCGTAGTAGCCTTTAGCAAGTTTCAGAATTTTTTTGTGACGTTTACGGGCAATGACGCCACGCTTTACACGAGCCATGAGTTACTTCCTCTATTCTTGATCCAAAAATTAACGAAGGCGCAGCATGCGCTCGACTTTTGCCACGTCAGACGGATGCAGCAAGCTGCTACCGCGCAGTTGACGCTTACGCTTGGTCGACATTTTGGTCAGGATGTGGCTCTTGAAAGCGTGCTTGTGCTTGATACCGTTAGCAGTTTTCAGAAACCGCTTAGCAGCACCACTTTTGGTTTTCATCTTTGGCATGTTCGGATACTCCGCATTCAGTTGATAAACATAATCAGAAGGCCTGCCGTGCCCTGTTGATTACTTCTTCTTTTTCGGGGCGATGACCATGATCAGCTGGCGTCCTTCCATCTTAGGATGCTGTTCGACCGAACCGTACTCGAGCAGGTCTTGTTCAACCCGCTTGAGGAGTTCCATCCCCAGCTCCTGGTGGGCCATCTCACGGCCGCGGAATCGCAAGGATACCTTGGCCCTGTCCCCGTCACTCAGGAAACGTACCAGGTTGCGCAGTTTTACCTGGTAATCCCCTTCCTCCGTCCCTGGACGAAACTTGATTTCTTTTACCTGAATCTGCTTCTGGTTCTTCTTCGCCGCAGCAATCTGCTTCTTCTTTTCGAAGATCGATTTGCCGTAGTCCATCACCCGGCAAACCGGCGGGACTGCGTCGGCAGAGATTTCTACCAGATCAAGCTTTGCTTCTTCAGCAATACGAAGCGCTTCATCAATCGAGACGATGCCAATCTGCTCGCCATCAGCGCCAATTAACCGAACCTCGCGTGCCGAGATATTCTCGTTGATCGGGGCTTTCGGTGCAGCTCGTTTATCTTGTCTCATTTCACGCTTAATAATAATTACTCCGAATCTGGGCGACCACGCCGGGAAACCGCTTGCGCGAGAAACTCAGCGAACTGGGCGACGGGCATCGAGCCCAGGTCAGCACCTTCACGAGTACGCACAGCGACAGTCTGCATCTCGACTTCCTTATCCCCAATAACCAAGAGATATGGAACCTTGAGCAAAGTATGCTCGCGGATTTTAAAGCCGATCTTTTCATTTCTCAAGTCGGACTTGGCACGAAACCCGCTTTCGTTGAGAGTTTTTTCGACCTGAGCGACGAAATCTGCCTGTTTATCAGTGATATTCATGATCACTGCCTGGGTTGGCGCCAGCCACGCAGGGAATGCACCTTCGTAGTGCTCGATCAGAATCCCGACGAAACGCTCGAACGAACCGAGGATCGCACGGTGCAACATCACCGGATGCTTGCGGCTGTTGTCTTCGGAGACGTATTCGGCTCCCAGACGCACCGGCAGGTTGAAATCGAGCTGCAAGGTACCACACTGCCACACGCGACCGAGGCAATCTTTCAGCGAGAATTCAATCTTCGGACCGTAGAAAGCGCCCTCACCCGGCTGCAGATCGTACGGCAGACCAGCGCTATCAAGCGCTGCAGCCAGGGCCGCTTCGGCGCGATCCCACAGCTCGTCGGAACCGACGCGTTTTTCCGGACGAGTGGACAGCTTCATCTCGATGTCTTTAAAGCCGAAGTCGGCATAAACATCCATGGTCAGCTTGATGAACGCTGCGGATTCAGCCTGCATCTGTTCTTCGGTGCAGAAGATGTGGGCGTCGTCCTGAGTGAACGCACGCACACGCATGATGCCGTGCAGCGCACCCGACGGCTCGTTGCGATGGCAGGCACCGAACTCGGCCAAGCGCATCGGCAGCTCGCGGTAGCTCTTCAGACCCTGGTTGAACACCTGCACGTGGCAAGGGCAGTTCATCGGCTTGATGGCGTAGTCGCGGCTTTCCGACTCGGTGGTGAACATGTTGTCGGCGTAGTTGGCCCAGTGCCCGGATTTCTCCCACAGGCTGCGGTCAACGACTTGCGGCGTCTTGATCTCGAGATAGCCGTTGTCGCGCTGCACTTTGCGCATGTACTGCTCGAGAACCTGGTAAAGCGTCCAGCCATTCGGGTGCCAGAACACCATGCCCGGCGCTTCTTCCTGGGTGTGGAACAGGCCCAGGCGCTTGCCGATCTTGCGGTGATCGCGCTTTTCAGCTTCTTCGATACGCTGGATGTAAGCAGCCAGTTGCTTCTTGTCAGCCCACGCGGTGCCGTAAACGCGCTGCAATTGCTCGTTCTTGGCATCACCGCGCCAGTAGGCGCCGGACAGCTTGGTCAGCTTGAAGGATTTCAGGAAGCGAGTGTTCGGCACGTGCGGACCGCGGCACATGTCGACGTATTCTTCGTGATAGTACAGGCCCATGGCCTGCTCGTTCGGCATGTCCTCGACCAGACGCAGCTTGTAATCTTCGCCACGAGCCTTGAACACTTCGATCACTTCGGCACGCGGAGTGACTTTCTTGATGACGTCGTATTCAGTGTCGATCAGCTGTTGCATGCGCTGTTCGATGGCCGCCATGTCGTCCGGCGTAAAAGGACGCTCGAAGGCGATGTCGTAATAGAAGCCTTCATCAATGACCGGACCGATGACCATTTTGGCCGTCGGGTACAACTGCTTGACCGCGTGGCCAACCAGGTGGGCGCAAGAGTGGCGAATGATCTCCAGCCCCTCTTCATCCTTTGGCGTGATGATTTGCAGCGTTGCGTCGCTGTCGATGATGTCGCTGGCGTCAACCAGCTTGCCGTTCACCTTGCCGGCCAGGGTGGCCTTGGCCAGGCCTGCACCGATGGATGCGGCGACCTCGGCTACGGAAACCGGGTGATCGAATGAACGTTGACTGCCGTCGGGAAGAGTAATAGTTGGCATGGCGCCTCCTCTCCTAGTGGTGACCCCTACCAAAGGTCACGTGGGTTGGGATGAGCCAGTACAAGATCCGATCCAGGCCATTCAATGACGAACGCCTGCCTTACAGCGGCAGGAGCCTTGCGGCCAACCGGAAAACCGAACCAGAGTGACTGGGATTCAAATCAGAAAATTCGTACGCTGCCGCTGCCAGGACTGAAGGTCATCCGGAGCTTGCGAACGCCCGAGCCAGGCATGCTAGCACAGATGAACGGTCACCGATGCACTCTGGTTTTACCGGGAGGCAAATCGTCCGTTTTATGCCAGAGTGCTGAACTTGATCGGCCTTAGGCCCCTCAGATAACAAGACATTGACCCACAAGGAGCATCCTCGCATGCGTCTTAACACCCTGCTTGCTGCAGTCGCCCCCCTCGTTTTGCTGCTGCCGTTGAGCGCCCACGCCGACTGGCCGAAGGGCGAGCGTGAGAAATACATGGCTCAGTGCACCCAGGCGGCCACTCCGCAAATCGGTGCCGCTGCCGCAAAGTCCCACTGCGCGTGCGGTGCCGATGCGATCAAGTCCTACCCGGCCAGCGACATTCAGGCACTGATGGACAACAAGGCCAGCCAGGAACTGCAGCAGAAAGCCCTGGGGCAAATTGCCAAATGCAAGGCCAATACCCCGGCGAAAAAATGATGAAACAGGCCTTTTCACTGCCCCCAGCACCGCTGAAAAGCATCTGATTCAGGCCTTTTCGTACGATTTATGCAGGTTTTACAGGTTTTTTTATTGTCTTTATTTTTCGCCAGAAGCCTTTTAAACCGGGGCCTCCAGCCGAAACAGGCAGTAAAGAAAACACGACTGATTGGCAAACAGCACGTCCGGGGGGCTACCAAAGCGAACATTTCGACTATGATACCCCAGTGTGCCCAGTTGGCCTGAGCAGCACAGTACTACTGAAAATATATGTTTCTTGGAGATACACCATGTCTAATCGCCAAACCGGCACCGTTAAATGGTTCAACGATGAAAAAGGCTTCGGCTTCATCACTCCTCAAGGTGGCGGTGACGACCTGTTCGTACACTTCAAAGCTATCGAATCCGACGGTTTCAAAAGCCTGAAAGAAGGCCAGACCGTTTCCTTCGTGGCTGAGAAAGGCCAAAAGGGTATGCAAGCTGCACAAGTTCGCCCAGAGTAATTTCCCGGCGCACTAAAAAAACCCCGTCCATGTGACGGGGTTTTTTATGGGTGAAACAAACGCCCGAAAGGCTCAGCCGCAGTTGACGCGGGTGACTACCAGGTTCTGATCGGTATTCAGGTTGAGGCGATCGGAGCGGTACTCCAAAGTGATCATGTCATTTGGCTTGAGGAATCGGGCGTTCTGCGCACCGGCTTTCTTGCGCGCTTGCTCCAATAGTTCCGGCGAAGCTTTCTTGCCGAGAGCGAACTCCGCAGCCGATGCTTCACAACGACCATGTCCGGCCTCAGTCGCCACGGGATCCTTCTGCGACTCGCTGGAGGTCGTAGAGCAACCAGCCAACAGAGCAACGGCCATCAGTGCACCCAGTGACGCGAACTTCCAAGGCATTGAAGCCTCCTTATTTCAATTTTGAGCAGAGATCGTGCGACCGCCAATACGGCGTTTGGTTTCACGGTGAGTGCTATCACCCCGCCCCACAATCGGAAAAACACTGAGTGTGCCTGAGCAACGTCTGAAGCTTCACCCCGTAAAACGTCACTGAATATTAATGACGCTCAGTAGACATCTATGTAATCGAAGGGAGGATTTGGCCAGTTGTCCTTGAGCGCGTTGAAGATCTGCATGACCCAGACTTCGTCGTTGGCCGCGACATTTCCCACGTATCCCGAGCCTTTTGCCCAGGTCTCCAGACGAAATAGCAGGCCATCTATGTCTTGACCACCAGTGACACCCGAAGAGATATACGCAATCCCGCCCTTGGTCACGCGCAGTTGAGTGTGTTCGTCATCACTGGCTGACGCCAGCATCCGGCGGACAGCATCAAGGGTCAGGCCGTCGGGGCTATTCAAATCGATCTGCACAGCGCAATCCTTGTTTTTTTGCGGAAACGACCAAGTGTCGCATAGCCCTGCGCTCATGCCTAAGTCGCAGTGCCAAACGCTCGGCAAAGTGGTTAACTCAAAACTCCGATCCCGCGACCGAGCCTTGCCATGACCACCGTAAGCATTACCGCCGACATCAAGGCCGCCTGGCCGCAAGGGCACAGCTCTTACAGTCCGGGCAGTCCGGAGGAATTGGCATTGATCAGCATTGACTTGCTGGTGAAGGCGCTGGGAACGCAAGGCGCGCAGTCGTTCATCGCCCAGTTGTTCGAAAAGTATCCCGATGACTTCAAAGGCACATCGGACACCGAGAGGGAGTAAAAGCCCGCAAGCTGGCACCTGCGGGCGTATCGCTTACTTCAGACGTTTCAGACGCTCGGTCAGCAGATCGAAAAAGCCTTGGGCGTCGCCGTTCTCCACCCAGAAGGCGTTCTTCGGCGCCTTGAGGCCGTCATACCAGTCGACAATAGTCTGGCCGAAGGTCGGGCCTTCACGGCTGTCGACCACCACATTCACCGACCGGCCAGTGAACAGCTCAGGCTTGAGCAGATAAGCCACGACGGTGGCGTCATGCACAGGACCACCCGGAATGCCGTAGTGCTCCATATCGCCTTTGATGTACTCGTTGAGGATGTCGCCGACAATCTTGCTCGCATTGTTGTTCAGCGCCGCGATCTGCTTCAGGCGCGCATCACTGGTCAGGATCTTGTGGGTCACGTCCAGCGGCAGGTAGGTCAGTTTCACCCCGCTTTTAAGCACCACTTCTGCCGCTTGCGGGTCGGCGTACAGGTTGAATTCGGCCACTGGCGTGATGTTGCCGCCATTGAAGTGGGCGCCACCCATGATCACCACTTCCTTGATCCCCTGAACAATCTCCGGCTCCTGGATCAGCGCCAGAGCCAGGTTGGTCTGCGGGCCGAGCATCGCGATTGTGATGCTGTGCGGCTTGGCTTTTTTCAGTGTGTCGATCAAGTAGTTGACCGCATTGCCCTCGGCCAGGCCTTTTTTCGGTTCGTGCACGGTGACACCCGACAGGCCTTCCTTGCCATGGATGTTTTCGGCGTAGATCGGCGTGCGCATCAACGGTTTTGGCGCGCCGGCGTACACCGGAATCTCTTCCCGCTCTGCCCACTCACGGGCCAACCGCGCATTGCGCGAAGTCTTGTCCAGACGCACGTTGCCGGCCACGGTGGTGAACGCGCGAATGTTCAGCTCCTCCGGTGAGGCCATGGCTAACAACAGGGCGACCACGTCGTCGGCGCCCGGATCGGTGTCGATGATCAGGTCGATCTTTTCCGCCGCTTGGGCGCCGGTCGCGGTTATCACGGACAAAAGCAGCAGACTCCGAATCAATTGATGCATTTTTTGAGCATAGCGCTGCATGGCGCATTCCTTGTGCAGATGAAATCAAAAGGGGCGAACCCTGTTTAGAACGTAACTCCAGACACCAGCACGATGTTGCAGTACGGCTGGCATTCGCCCGTACGAACAATCGCTCGTGCCTGTCGGCTGAGTACTTTGAATTGCTCGTGACTGAGCAGGTCACGCCGCCCCAGCGAGCCTTCGTCATTCAGCTCGTCCAGCGTGGACAGCGCGGTCGGTTGCTTGTCGAAAATCTCCTTGGCCAGCGCGTGGCTTTCCACCTGCATTTCGCTGAGCACGACTTTCAGGGTGCTGACGAAATCCGGAACGCCGTGCGTCAACGCCAAGTCGATCAACTCGACACCCGGCGGCACCGGCAGGCCGGCATCGCCGATCACGACCATGTCGCCATGCCCAAGGGAAGCAATCAGCCGCGACAGGGCGACATTGAGCAAAGGAGTCTTTTTCATGCGGGTTTGAATGCCTGTACGTCGGAGGTGGTGGGAATGGACGGCTGGGCACCTGCCCGGGTAACCGACAGGGCCGCAGCGACCTGCCCGAAACGAATGGCCTCGTCCTCGGTTCTGCCGGCCGCCAGTGCCGCCGAAAATCCGCCGACAAACGTATCCCCGGCGGCGGTGGTATCGACCGCCTTCACTTTGGGTGCAGGAAAATGCTGGTAACCCGTGCCGTTGGCGAACAACGAGCCTTGAGCCCCCAGCGTGATGATGACCTTGCCGGCGCCCAGTGACATCAGGTGCGCAGCGGCTTTTTCAGCGGTCGCCAGCGAGTCCACCGGCAAACCGCTGAGGGCGGCGGCCTCGCTCTCGTTGGGAATCAGGTAATCGATGGCGGCAAACCAGTCTGCCGGCAGCGGGCGACTGGCCGGCGCAGGGTTGAGGATGACCGTCTTGCCCAGTTCACGTCCACGTTTCAGCGCATGGCCTACCGTGGCGTCGGGGATTTCCAATTGGCAGATGATCACGTCGGCCGCTTGCAGCACGGCGTCGAACCGGTCGATGACCGCCGGGGTCATCGAACCATTGGCGCCGGCCACGATGACAATCGCGTTCTGACTGTTGTCATCGACCACGATCAGCGCCACGCCACTGGAATCCTCCACCACGCTGACCGCCTGACAATCGATCTGCTCGGCCAGCAACGCGTCGCGCAATTGCACGCCATAGTCATCGTTGCCGACACAGCCGACCATCGACACCTGCGCACCCAGCCGTGCAGCGGCTACCGCCTGATTGGCGCCCTTGCCGCCGGACACAGTCGCGAAAGAATGGCCGATCAGCGTCTCACCGCCCCGGGGCAAGCGCGGCGCCCGAGTGACCAGGTCCATGTTCAGGCTGCCTATTACCACTACATTTGCGGACATACATCATTACTCATCAATTCGGTTTCAGCGGTATTCGGTGAACACCCCGGACAGCGGTGCAGTCGATTCGCGCAGGACAATACTCGGGGTCACGATCCGCTGATCCGTCGCCAGATCCGGGGTGGCAATTCTTCGCAACAACACTTCCGCGGCCATCTCGCCCAGTTGCAGGATCGACTGGCCCACGGTCGTCAACGCTGGATACACATAGCGACTCATCTGGATATCGTCGAAGCCGATCACCGACAGCTCGGCGGGCACGCGCACGTTACGTTCCGCCGCCGCTCGCAACACGCCAATGCCGATCATGTCGTTACCGGCAAAAATCGCGCTCGGCGGGTTGTGCTCAAGCAGAACCGAAGCCGCGTTGTAACCGCCGGTGCTGGTGAAGTCGCTTTCCAGCATGCGCGACGGGGCCACTTCAACACCCGCCTCTTTCAGCGCTCGAGCAAAACCGGCCTGACGCATTTGCGCGACGCTGGTACTCGTCGGACCACCGATCGTGGCGATATCGCGATGACCGAGCTCAAGCAAATGCCGCGTCGCGAGGTACGCGCCATATTCGTGATCGATGCGCACCAGGTCGGCGTCCACGCCTTCGAGTCCACGGTCGACGATCACCATCGGCGTCTTTACGCCCGCCAGTCCTTGCGCCAGACCACTGTCGCCACCTGCCGAGGCGACGATCAATCCGTCGATGCGCTTTTCCAGCAGGACCCGCAGGTAGCTGCGCTGCTTGTCCGGGTTGTCGTCGGAGTTGCAGAGAATCACGCAGTAGCCGTTACGCTCGCAGTAATCCTCGATCCCGCGCGCCAGTTCGGCGAAGTACGGGTTGAGGCTGTTGGGCACCAGCAAACCGATGGTGGCGGTGGTTTTCGCTTTCAGCGATCGGGCCACGGCGCTCGGTACATAGTCGAGACTCTTGATCGCCGCCTCGACCTTGAGCCGCACTTCTTCGCTCACCGGTCGGGTCTTGTTTACTACGTGGGACACGGTCGTGTAGGAAATTCCTGCAAGTGCCGCCACATCCTTGATCGTTGCCATTTATCAGCCCCGTCGGCTTGCGCGTTGACTGCGATAGGTGTCGAGCACCACGGCGATCACGATCACCGCACCGGTGATGATGCGCTTGGTCGGCTCGGTCGCGCCAATCTGCGCCAGACCGGCCGCCAGGACGGAGATGATCAACACACCGAAAAAGGTGCTGATCACCGAACCACGTCCGCCCATCAGGCTGGTGCCGCCGATCACCACGGCAGCGATGACTTGCAGCTCAAGGCCGGAACCAGCGTTCGGGTCGGCCGCTTCCAGCCGGGAAATCTGGAACAGCGCCGCAATGCCGGCGAGCAGCCCCATCAGGCTGAACACCAGAATTTTGTAGGGCTTGGGATTGATCCCCGCCAGACGCACCGCTTCTTCGTTGGTGCCAATGCCGATCAGATAGCGGCCGAACACGGTACGGGTCAGAACGGCCTGGGCAACGAAAATGACCAGCAAGGCGATGATGAACGACGGCGAAATGCCGAAGGCGATCGGGTTCGACAGCCAGGCGAAGGAATCACCGATATAGGCCGTGCGCGAACCGGTCATCTGATAAGCCAGGCCACGGGCCATTTCCAGAACACCGAGCGACACAATGAATGACGGAATTCGCCACGCCACGGTAATCGAGCCGGTCACCGTGCCGGCCAACGCTGCAACGGCCATACCCAACAAGGCAGCCGGCAATACGCTCCAGCCCCAGCCAAGAATCGCCACGCTGACGGTAGATGCCGCGAGCGCCAGTACCGAGCCTACCGACAGGTCGATCCCGCCGATGATCAGGACGAACGTCATGCCCACCGCCAGAACCATCAGGTCGGGAATCTGGTTGGCCAGGGTGCTGAAGGTGTTATACGACAGGAAATGGCTGCTCATGACCGAGAACAGCGCAATCATTGCCAGCAACGCGCCTGCCAGGCCCAGATAAGTGCCGAGGCCGTAGAAATTGCCACTGGATTTGCCGGCGGAAGATGCAGTTTTCATGGGAGATCCCTAGGCGCTGCTTCGTTGAGCAACGCATCACGTTTCTGGTAGCCGGCGAACGCGGCGGCAAGCAAGTCATCCTGGGTCCAGCTGTCGCGCTCGAACGTGTCGATCAGGCGCCCTGCCGACAACACACCGATGCGGTCGCAGATCAGCATCAGCTCGCGCAAATCGCTGGACACCACGACCAGCGCTTTGCCCTGCCGAGTCAGTTCGCCGAGCAAGGCATAAATATCGAACTTGGCGCCGACATCGATACCGCGAGTCGGCTCGTCGAACAGCAGCACCGAACAGTCGCGCTCGAGCCAGCGCCCGATCACCACCTTTTGCTGGTTGCCGCCGGACAGCTCGGACACCAGCTGCGTCGGGCTGGAACTGCGGATGCGCATGGCGTCGATCTGCCGTTGCGCGAGCTTAGTTTCATCGCCGTTGTTGACGAACCCGCCGCTGGAAATTTCCGGCATGTTGCCCAAGGCAATGTTGGCGCTGATCGACTGACTCAGCAGCAGGCCTTCGCCCTTGCGATCCTCGGTGATCAAGGCGATACCGTTGCGCACTGCATCGACTGGCGAGCGAATGCTCACCGTTTTTGCCGGCGAACCGAGTGCCACCGTGCCGCTGTCCGCGACATCGGCGCCGAAGATCAGCCGCAAAAGCTCGGTGCGCCCTGCTCCGATCAGCCCCGAAATGCCGAAAATCTCACCGGCGCGAACCTCAAAGGACACGTCACGCACCTTGTCGGAGCGGGTCAGACCTTTGACCGTCAGGGCCGGCGCGCCGATGTTGCGAGCCCCCAGATCGATATGCTCGCCCAGCTCCCGACCAACCATCAGGGTGACCAGTTGCTCGCTGTTGTAATTGGCCATTGGCTCGACACAGACCAGGTTGCCGTCGCGCAACACGGCAATGCGCTGTGCTACCCGGGCCAGCTCTTCGAGGCGATGCGAGATGTAGATGATCGAGACGCCGCGCGCCTGCAACCGGGTGATCTGCTCGAAAAGCATTTCAACTTCGCGAGCGGTGAGCATTGCGGTCGGTTCGTCGAGGATCAGCACATGGCAATCGCCGATCAGGTTGCGAGCGATCTCGACCATTTGCTGGTGACCGATGCCCAATTCGCCGACCAGTGTGTCCGGGTCGATGGCATCGAGGCCGACTTGAGCCATGGCTTCGATGGCGGCCTTGCGCAGCTGCTTGCGACTGATCCAGCCACCGTTACTTGGCAGGTTGTCGAGGAACAGGTTCTCCGCCACCGAAAGCGTCGGCAGCAGATTGAGCTCTTGCATGACCATGCGCACACCCAGCTCTTCAGCCTGCGTGCGACTGCCGGGGCGATAGTCCTTGCCCTGGAACTGCATCTGGCCGGTGGTAGGTGTGACCAGCCCGCCGATGATCTTCGACAGGGTGCTTTTGCCGGCACCGTTCTCACCGGTCAGCGCCAGCACTTCACCGCGCATCAACGTCAGGTCGATGCCGGTCAGAACCGGTTGCGCATAGGTCTTGCCGATACCGCTGACCGAGAGGACAGCGTTCGGAGCGGAAACTGACATAAAAATCTCCATGCGCTCGCCCGGACGGACGAGCGCCATTGTGTCGCCAAAGGACTTACTTGGTGACCAGCTCGACAGGCGTCTCGATCACGCCATTGGCACCGCTGTCGACTTTCTCGCCCTTGATGATTTTCAGCGCGGTCTCGATACCGAACACCGCTTGCTTCGCAGCGTACTGGTCGGCCGTCGCCAGAACGCGGCCGTCCTTCAGCATGGGCTTGATGGCATTGATGTTGTCGTAACCGACAACCTGCACCTGACCGGCTTTGCCGGCAGCGCGCACGGCGGAAACGGCACCCACGGCCATGCTGTCGTTACCGGCCAGCAGCGCCTTGACGTCCGGGTACTCGCTGAGAATCGAAGCGGCCACCTTGTTGCCCTTGTCGATTTCCCAATCGCCGGACTGCAGGGAAACAACCTTGATCTGCGCAGCCTCCATCGCATCCTTGAAGCCAGCGGTACGCTGCTGGGCGTTGGTCGTCGTGGAGACGCCTTCAATGATGCCGACTTCGTCACCGGCCTTCAGTTGCTTGGCCAGGTACTCGCCCACCAGACGCGCGCCTTTGCGGTTGTCCGGGCCTACGAACGGAACGCTGATGTTCTTGCTTTTGATCACAGCCGGATCGAGCTGGTTGTCGATGTTGATCACAGTGATACCGGCATCGACGGCTTTCTTGATCACCGGCACCATCGCCTTGGAATCAGACGGTGCGATGACCAGCGCGTTGACCTTTGCCAGAATCATCTGCTCGACGATGCGCGTCTGCCCCGCCGTGTCGGTTTCGTCCTTGATGCCGTTGGAGATCAGGTCGAAATCGGCGGAGTGTTCTTTCTGGTAGGCCTTGGCGCCGTCTTCCATGGTCAGGAAGAATTCGTTGGCCAGGGATTTCATGACCAGGGCGACTTTGGGTTTTTCAGGGGATTCGGCGAAAGCCGAAGAGACAGGCAGTGCGGCGGATGCGGCAGCCAGCATGGCGACAGCAAGAAGACGTCCAGCGAATGGCAGCTTCATGGGTTCACTCCGATCTTATGATTATTGTGAGCAACGCTTGCGCTGGCGTAAGCTCGCTGCACCCCACGACAATTAAATCCATCGCGAAGGCCGCGCAAACGTTTGCGTAGACCGAACTATGCGAATCACGCCGAAATTTGTCAACAATCAGAAATCGGTATTGCGTTGCAGGGCGAATCCATCGATCCGCCCCTTGAGTACTCAAGCCGTGGTGTTGACCACGTTACCGGCAGAAGAACCCTTCGACATTTCCTTGACCAATGCAGCCGAGACTTCCAGCAACGCACCGCTGGTTTGAGCGATCTGCCCCTGTATGGACATCACCGCCTGCGACTTGGCTTCGGGGGTTGGATAACTCGCAGCCTGCGCGGCAGCCAGTTGCTGTTGCTGCTCCTGAAGCTGCTTCTGCAGTTCCTGCATCCGTTTGAGCAGCGTCTTGATAGTGATGCTCAGATTGTCACCGCCTTCAGCCTCGCTTGCGCTTGCTTCCTGAGCAGGACCACCGGTTCTGACCTGATTGGTTTCAACCTTTTCGGTACCCAGTGCCTCGGCAGACGCGTCGGCTTCAGCTTCACTCATTGCATTGATCGTAGCGGCCGTTTTGCCGCCGATCGTGACCGAACCGGGATTTGAAAAACCGATAGTCAATGACATTTGAACTCCTGAAAAATTGGATCCCTATCAAGGCGCATCGGCCAGCGCGCCGTTTTCTTTAGCAGAGATCTGAAAAGCAGCCAGTTCAGTCTGTGGACGAGGCTCGTAGTCCTTTTCGGTGAGCCGAACGAGAAAACATCCCGTGTTCGGAAACCCGGATGAGCGAGGCAAGCTCACAACCACTCTTAAAATAAATCTTGATTCAAATCATAAGGTTAAACATTTCTCTCAAGCACAGTACGACTGGTACAGATCCTGCTCCCTCCCTGCACCCCTGGCATTCAGATCGGCCCGGGGCGCATCTAGATGAACCTGCATCAGCACCGTCTCACTACTAGAGAGAAAAATAATGACATCTGCTTTGAAGAGTTTCGTTCCGGGCGCTTTGGCCCTCCTCCTGCTCCTGCCAACCGCCCTCCAGGCAAAAGAAGCTGAAACCCAGACCAAACTGGCCAATGTAGTGGTCTTGGCCACCGGCGGCACCATTGCCGGCGCGGGCGCCAGCGCTGCCAACAGCGCGACTTATCAGGCCGCGAAAGTGGGCATCGAACAATTGATCGCCGGCATTCCCGAACTGAGCACGCTGGCCAACGTGCGCGGCGAACAGGTCATGCAAATCGCCTCGGAAAGCATCACCAACGAAAACCTCCTGCAACTGGGACGTCGCGTTTCCGAACTGGCCGACAGCAAAGACGTCGATGGCATCGTCATCACCCACGGCACCGATACCCTGGAAGAGACCGCGTACTTCCTGAACCTGGTGGAAAAAACCGACAAGCCGATCATCGTCGTCGGCTCCATGCGCCCGGGCACCGCCATGTCGGCGGACGGCATGCTAAACCTGTACAACGCCGTGGCCGTCGCCAGCAGCAAAGAAGCGCGCGGCAAAGGCGTACTGGTGACCCTGAACGATGAAATCCAGTCGGGTCGCGATGTCAGCAAGATGATCAACATCAAGACCGAAGCCTTCAAAAGCGCCTGGGGCCCGCTCGGCATGGTGGTAGAAGGCAAATCCTACTGGTTCCGCCTGCCAGCCAAGCGCCACACCATGGATTCGGAATTCGACATCAAAAACATCAAGAGCCTTCCTGATGTAGAAATCGCCTATTCCTACGGCAATGTCAGCGACACAGCCTACAAGGCCCTCGCCCAGTCCGGCGCCAAGGCGATCATCCACGCCGGTACCGGCAACGGCTCGGTTTCCTCCCGCGTGGTTCCGACCCTGCAGGCGCTGCGCAAGGACGGCGTGCAGATCATTCGCTCGTCTCACGTCAATGCCGGTGGTTTCGTCCTGCGCAACGCCGAACAGCCTGACGACAAATACGACTGGGTGGTTGCTCACGACCTGAACCCACAGAAAGCCCGCATCCTGGCCATGGTCGCGCTGACCAAGACCAACGACAGCAAAGAGCTGCAACGGATGTTCTGGGAATACTGATTCATCCTCGCCTGATCCTTTCCTGATCGGGCACTGACTTCACCCTTCGTCAACTTGACGGAGGGTGAAGCTTGCGCCTCCTCCAAAGATAAATTTCACCTGAGTGACATCAAACCCGGAAAACCGCTGTCAGAGGATTTTCTTGAATTTTAAGCAGTTGCGAAAATGCCTACAGTTAAATACTGTATGCACGTACAGCTTAATAAGGATAACCTCGTGGCCACTTCCCCTGATGCTCCTGACGCTTACGAACGCATGGGCATGCGCGTTCAAAAAATCATCAATTCCCCCACCGCACAAAAAGCCAAAGCCGCACTGATCTTCCGCCTTCCGGACGAGCCGGTGGATGACTGGGAGCGCTTGCTGGAAGAGATCGACGAGAACGACAACGTCACCCTCGCCTACCGCGACGATGGCGGTGTACAGATTTTCTGGGTTGTGCCGAAGGAAGATTGATTCAATGATTCTGCGTTTTGCTGCTGTGCTGTTGCTGTTCATTTCCCTGGGTGCGCAAGCTGGCGCGCCGCGTACGTTCACCGAAGCCAAGAAGGTCGCCTGGAAGCTGTACGCACCACAATCCACCGAGTTCTATTGCGGGTGCAAATACACCGGCAACAAGGTCGATCTTGCCGCCTGCGGCTACGTCCCGCGCAAGAACGCCAAGCGAGCGTCCCGCATCGAATGGGAGCACATTGTTCCGGCCTGGCAGTTCGGCCATCAGCGTCAATGCTGGCAGGAAGGCGGCCGCAAGAATTGCACCCGCTACGACCCGAGCTATCAGAAAGCCGAAGCCGACCTGCACAACCTGGTGCCGAGCATCGGCGAGGTGAATGGCGACCGCAGCAATTTCAGCTACGGCTGGCTGCCGGTCGAAAAAGGTCAGTACGGCTCCTGCCTGACTCAGGTCGACTTCAAGGCGAAGAAGGTCATGCCCCGCCCTTCGATCCGCGGCATGATCGCCCGCACCTACTTTTACATGAGCAAACAATACGGCTTGCGCTTGTCGAAGCAGGATCGACAACTGTACGAAGCCTGGGACAAGACTTACCCGGTGCAAGACTGGGAGCGCCAGCGTAATCAGAGCGTGGCGTGTGTGATGGGGCGCGGCAACGAATTTGTCGGCCCGGTGAACCTGAAAGCCTGCGGTTGATTGTCTGATCAAAAGAAAAGGCCTTGAGCGATAAACTCAAGGCCTTTTTTGTGCTCAACCGCCGGATTTGTTGTGACGCCAGTAGCCCATCAGATTGAGTGACTCGCGCGGAATGCCGCGCTCCTTGATGAGGTATTTGCGCAGGCTCATGACCGCAGCGGATTCTCCGGCGATCCAACCATAGAAACACTCGCTGGCCGTATCGGCGATCTCCCACAGAATCTCTTCTTCGATGTCGACATCCGCCAGCTCGACCGCTTGCCCAACCGGCGATGCATCGACAGGCAACGTCGCCTGCTGCACGGCTTCCACCATCAACGTGCCGGCAGTTGCGTGATCGCGGATCAGCCATTGCACCGAAAGTCCGGGCCAGTCAGGAACCGCCAACATATCCTCACGACTGTCGACTTCAAAAAACGCCTGGGCCTGCGGCGGTTCAGTCAGTGTCGCCAGTTCTTCCAGGATCCCCATGGCGGCCGGCAACGCTGTGGCGTCGGCGACCAACAGAAGTTGCTTGAGCGTTTGCGGTGGCTTCCATTCAAATCCCCCCGCCTCTTGTGCCGAGAATCGGCTGTCGGGCGCCAGAATCTGCATCGACTCGCCAGGTTGCGCTCGCAACGCCCAACGGGAGGCCGGGCCGGTTTCGCCGTGCAGGACGAAATCGATATCGACTTCACCCGACTCGGCACGCAAATGACGGATGGTGTAAGTGCGCATCGCCGGGCGACGATCAACCAGCATCGAGCGGAAACGGGCGTACCACCCTTCGCCCTGAGAAAGCTTGGCGGATGAACCGTCGGCTGCCGGGAAAAACAGCTTCACTCGCTGATCCGGCGCCCAGGTCGCCATCTCGGTGACCGTGGGGCTTGCGAGCGTGATCCGCATGAGATGCGGGCTCAATTGCTGCTTGTGACGCAAAACGACGTCGAACAACTTGTAAGGATTGGCGGAGGCCATGCGGAGCTCCTTCTGGGTATCTTCAGTGACTCCTTGAAAAACGAATCACGGGGGACACCCTTTAGTCAGCTCCGTCGAAAGGCCCCTTATTGCGTCGCCGTGCGCTCGATCACCAGCGTTTCGATGTTCTGCTTCTTCGCCTTGATCAATGCGGCGTTCACATCTGCCTGGCGCGCCTCGGCGTCAGCCTTCGAATTGAAAGGGCCGAGCAGGATCCGGGTCTTGCCGCTGGCGTCCTTGATGACACTGGCCACAAAGCCATGCTCTATCAGCCAGCCGCTGAGGTCGCTGACGGCCTGAGGGGTTTCACCGCGCACTTCGAGATCCCACTGCGGGCCCACCGCAGCAGGCGCCGCTACCACCGCCGGTTTCGGCTTTTGCGCATCCACACTCTTGCCTTCGCCACATCCTGCCAATGCCAGTGCCGCGACTACCCAGACCAATTTGCGCACAACGCTTCCCTCTGAATTCTCAAAGCGGCGATCTTAACATTCGAGAATACTTTCCGAGCCCCGCAAATTGCGGCATAAAACTACGAGATTGATGCCGACGGCCCCTGTATAGTTACGCGCTGGGAATTAATGCCGCTGCTGCGCGTCAGAAAGAGGCACCCAAACTGTAAGACTTCGCACTAATCTATACGTACCACCGACCTCTGCACTGTCTGAATCAGGTGCCCTACAAAGCAATCAAGGAGAAGACCATGCTGATACTCACCCGCAAAGTCGGTGAAAGCATAAACATTGGTGATGACATCACGATCACCATTCTCGGCGTCAGCGGCCAGCAAGTTCGAATCGGCATCAATGCTCCGAAGAACGTTGCAGTGCACCGGGAAGAGATCTACCAGCGCATCCAGGCTGGCCTGACCGCACCGGACAAGCCACAAACGCCCTGAGCCCTAAGCAGTCAGTAGCCAGTTCGTTTGCCTGCGCGCAATGACTGGCTAAAGATTCAAGCGCCGTATTGCCATCCCCCACCTCCCTGGTGACGGCGCGTGCCACGCCACTTCCTGCCTCAACCCTTCTCGCAACCGATACTAACCGTCATTCAACGAGCTGGCTGTCGGACATTTCCGAATAGCGGCTGGGAATCTCGCCCGACTAGCCGAATGTAACGCCACGCGCCATTCCGGTGGCCGCCACGACCATCAATACCAACAGAAGCGCTTCGGCATGACTGATCCGCGCGAACATCTTTGCACGCCCCGTGTCAGGGACAGCGCCGCGCGCCTTGGACACGCGCCATTTGATCAGGGTGATCATCGGCATGAGCTCCAGAAGCAGAATCAGCACGAACAGCGTCATCTTCAGATGAAACAGTGGCTGATGCAGGTAATAGTCGGTTCCCTTCTCATAACCTGCGAAGGCGCGCATGCCGCCGGTGATGAGCAACACCAACGCCGAAAGCCCCCAAAGATTGTCGGCTAGCAACACTCGCCCGACATCACCGGAGCCGGACGCCAAACGACTGAAGGCCGTCCCACGCGTCAACACCGCCCAGAAGCCCATGGCAAAAGCCAGTAAATGAATCGCTGCAAGAAACCAATGAATCAGCATCGATGAACTCCTGTCCGGCAGAGCTGAAATCAGCCTGACAGTAGTAGTCGAAAAAATATGGACTTGCCTGTCACCGCTCCCGGAAAACAGGAACGGGCGAGACGAGAGGCTGGGCAGAGGTGCGGGAAAGGCAAATCGCGGGCAAAAAAAATCCCAAGCAGCTGATGGAAGCTTGGGATTTAAAAATGCATAAACCGTGGTGGTGAACGCGGGGCGGATATTACTGATTTTTCCAGTATGTAACAACGTATTTTTGATAACCGGATGGTTAATAAAATCCGTAACCCCTTAAATATCCACACTATTTAAAAGGTCGCTCGCGACGGTCGGCGACGAATGGATCAAAATCAATCACGATCAATACGCGCTTGGCTCAAGAATTTTACAAAAATGAGCTCGGGATCCCCCGGATCCAGATTCTCTACCATTCCGCTGTGCTGATATCCAAGATTTGTAAGCAGCTGTCGCATCGGCGAGTTGGACGTATTGGTCGACGTGAAGATCTTTTCTGCACAAGCATGCTGCTCCAGACCGCTCACGATCTGCCGCCCCACGCCGGAACGCCTGTTCGCACTGGAGACGATCACGAGAGGTATGAACCACTCTCCAAGAAAGCTTCGATCCAGACATCCGTAGCCGACGGGAGCGCCAGGATCGTCCGCCTCGCAGACAACCCAGCACTCCTGCGCCCGTACAGCCCTCGCGATGTACTCGCGACGGCAGCTATCTTTTTCAGCGACAGGATCAATCTTCAACAGGCTTTCGATATCGCCTGGACCGGCGCGCCTGAATTGGCGACTCATGAATACACCTCTGCAAATGTGCCGGAGTGTAGCTGCGGTCGACCAAACCGAAATTTTGCAAAGGTTCTGAAATCGCAGACAACAAAAAAGGGCCCACCTTTCGGTGAGCCCTTCCAGACCGCCCAGCAGAGCGGATTTTGTTTGGTAGGCGCGATTGGACTCGAACCAACGACCCCCACCATGTCAAGGTGGTGCTCTAACCAACTGAGCTACGTGCCTGCTGTGAGGCGGCATTCTACGGAATTCCGAAGGGGTGTCAACACCTTTTTTTCACCTAACCCTATGAATATGCAAAATATTTAATTTCGACCCGCCGCAAGAAGATTTCCCGGTGGCTGGCGGAGGTTTTTCAACTGGGGTAGGATCGCTGCACTCGTAAAATATATTAAACAGAGGCTGCAGGATGGCGAACACCCCTTACCCAGAGTCTTATTACGCTGCGTCGGCCAACGCCGTGCCACCACGCCCTGCCCTGCAGGATGACGTGGAGACGGATGTCTGTGTGATCGGCGCTGGTTATACGGGACTTTCCTCGGCCCTGTTCCTGCTCGAGAACGGTTTTCGCGTGACCGTGCTGGAAGCCGCCAAGGTCGGCTTCGGCGCTTCGGGGCGCAATGGAGGACAAATCGTCAACAGCTACAGCCGTGACATCGATGTGATCGAACGCAGCGTCGGCCCGAAACAGGCACAACTGCTCGGGCAGATGGCGTTCGAGGGCGGCCGGATCATTCGTGAACGCGTCAGCAAGTACAACATCCAGTGCGACCTGAAAGACGGTGGCGTATTCGCCGCCCTCACCGCCAAGCAAATGGGCCACCTCGAATCGCAGAAGCGCCTGTGGGAACGCTTCGGCCATACCCGACTGGAACTGCTCGATCAGCGCCGCATCCGTGAAGTGGTCGCCTGCGATCAATATGTCGGCGGCATGCTCGACATGAGCGGTGGCCATATCCACCCGCTTAACCTGGCATTGGGCGAAGCTGCTGCCGTGGAATCCCTGGGCGGCACCATCTATGAACAGTCGCCGGCCGTACGCATCGAACGCGGCGCCAATCCGGTCGTGCATACACCGCAGGGCAAGGTCAGAGCCAAATTCATCATCGTGGCCGGCAACGCCTACCTCGGCAATCTGGTGCCGGAACTGGCGGCCAAATCGATGCCGTGCGGCACTCAGGTCATCACCACCGAGCCATTGGGCGATGAGCTGGCGAAATCCCTTCTGCCGCAGGACTACTGCGTCGAAGACTGCAACTACCTGCTCGACTACTACCGCCTCACCGGCGACAAACGTCTGATCTTCGGCGGCGGTGTGGTGTATGGCGCGCGGGATCCGGCAAACATCGAGGCGATCATCCGCCCGAAAATGCTCAAGGCCTTCCCGCAGCTCAAGGACGTGAAGATCGACTACGCCTGGACCGGCAATTTCCTGCTGACCCTGTCGCGTCTGCCTCAGGTTGGGCGCCTGGGCGACAACATCTATTACTCCCAGGGCTGCAGCGGCCACGGCGTGACCTACACGCATCTGGCCGGCAAGGTATTGGCCGAGGCGCTGCGCGGGCAAGCCGAGCGCTTCGATGCGTTTGCCGACTTGCCGCACTACCCGTTCCCCGGCGGGCAACTGCTGCGCACACCGTTTGCCGCGCTGGGCGCGTGGTACTACGGACTGCGCGACAAGCTCGGTTTCTGACGAGCCAAAAAAAGGGCCGCTGAATAGCGGCCCTTTTTACATTCAGCTCAAATCACAACTGATCCCGCGCAATCCCGCTGCGAATCCGCAGGATATCCGCGAGCACCGCCAAAGCGATTTCCGACGGCGTCTTGCTGCCGAGGTTAAGACCGATCGGCGCATGAATCCGCGCCAGTTCGCTTTCCCCCAGACCGCCAATCCGGCGCAATCGCTCGAAGCGCTTCTGCGACGTCTGCTGCGAACCCATTACGCCAATGTAGAACGCTTCGGTACGCACCGCTTCCATCATCGCCAGATCGTCGATACGCGGATCGTGGGTCAACGCCACCACCGCCGTATCCCGGTGACAACCACCATCGGCGATAAACACCGACGGCAATTGCCGGCGGATCTCCACGCCATTGAGCACCGCGCCTTCCAGCACCTCATGACGTGGGTCGCAGAGAATCACTTCGAAGCCGAGACCCACCGCGAACTCCGCACACGCCTGCGCCACGCTGGAATACCCCGCCAGCAGCAAGCGCTGAGCGGCGCCGATGCGGATCCGTACCCGGTCGATTTCACGCTCGATCCGCGCACCCTGTTCGCGATCGGCAAACAGGCTACGCGCGCCCGTGGTCAGATCGACCTCGCGAATCAACCGGCGCCGCCCCAGCAACGCCGATTCGAGTTCACGCAGGTGCGCCTGCACATCGCAGCCGGCGTCAAATTTCTCTACCAGCACGTCGAGAATGCCGCCGCACGGCAGGCTGACCCGCGAGCGCGGATCGTCACCTTCGCCATAACGCACGACATTGATCGCATCGAGAAACGCACCTTCGGCGACGCGTTCGAGAAAGTCTTCCTCGACGCAACCACCGGACAGCGACCCGATCCACTGTCCGCCGTCGTTCACCGCCAGCAGTGAACCCGGCGCGCGCGGCGCCGAGCCGTAGGTGGTCAGCACGGTGCAAAGCCAGATGCGCTGCCCCGCCGTCGACCACTCCAGCGCCCGACGCACAACCTGCAGATCGAGATGCTGCATGATCAGTGCGCCTTGTGCTCGATGGACGGGGCGTCAGCCTGAAGCTTCTGCACATCGCTGACCGCCAGCTCGGCCGACTGACCACCCCAACCCTGACGCAGGTAGTTCAGCAGATCGGTCAGTTGATCAGCACTCAGCTTGTCGGCGAAACCCGGCATCGGCTGCATGTGTTCGAATCCGGCGAATTTCTGTTCGCCGATACCATCCTCGATCACTCGCAACAGGTTGCGCGGGTCTTCCAGACGCAGCGTGGTGTTGCCGCGCATGGCCACCGCGATGTGCGGCTTACCCTCGCCACCGGCCGCGTGACAGCCGGCGCAGACGTTCAAGTATTCCTGACGACCGCGTTGAGCGCTGGCACTGAGTTTTTCCACCGGCACGTCGGTCAGCTCTTTCGCCGCCGGAGGCTTGTCGCCCAGCAGGAACATCGCCATCGCCGCCAGATCCGGATCATTCAGGCCCTGAGTGCTGTTGTGGAACACCGGGAACATCTCGTTGAACATCGTGCCCTGGGCGCTCATGCCGTGCTTGAGGAACGTGCTCAGGTCCTGATGGTTCCAGCCGCGGGCCGCCAGATCAGTGGCCAGCAGGCTCGGTGCCAGATAGCCGTTGAGGATGCCGCCGGTCAGGCGCTTGTCCAGTTGCATCGCGCCCGGCAGGCCGCGTGGCGTATGGCATTCGCCGCAATGGCCGAGCACTTCGACCATGTACTGGCCGCGTTTCCAGGCGTCGCTTTTGCCTTCGGCAGATTCGAGCTTCAAGGCTTTGCCGTACATCATGTTCCAGCCGATCAGGCCCGGACGCACGTTGAACGGAAAGCTAAGGCTGGTCACCGGTGCGGCACGCTCGATTGGCTCGATGGTTTTCAGATACGCGTGAATCGCATCCGAATCCGCACGCGGCATCAAGTGATACGAGGTGTACGGCATCGCCGGATATAGGTTCGCGCCGTCACGGCGCTTGCCTTCAGTCAGCGCAGCGAAAAACTCGTCGTCGTTGTACAAACCGATGCCGTGCTCTTTGCTTGGAGTGATGTTGGTGCCGTAGATCGTGCCGAACGGCGACACGATCGGCAGGCCGCCAGCAAATGGCGCGCCGCCGGGCGCCGTGTGGCACGCCATGCAGTCGGCCGCGCGGGCGAGGTATTCGCCGCGCTTGACCTGATCATCCGCGTGCACCGCCAACACAGGCACAGCCAGCCCGACCGCCAGGGTCAGGCGGGTCAGTAATTGCTTCATGCTTAACCCTCCTTGACCAGGCCGAGATCGGTCAGCACGTTGCGGGTGGCGTTGTAGTAACGCACGTACCCGGTGCAGCGGCAGACGTGATGGCCGAGGCTGTCCTCGATGACTTGTTCCAGTTTGCTCTTGACGATTGGCTGGCGCTGCAGCTTTTCCACCAGCACGGTCGCTGCGTTGACGAAGCCCGGTGCGCAGTAGCTGCACTGGAAGGCGAATTCGTCGACGAAACGCTGCTGGATCGGGTTCAGCTCGGTGACTTGGCCCTGCTCGTCGCGCTTGGCGTGACCTTCGATGGTGCGGACTTTCTTGCCCTCGAAGTAATGCGCGCCGGTGATGCAGGTGCGCACTTCTTCGCTGGTGCCGTCCGGGTTGTCGACGA
This sequence comes from Pseudomonas sp. CH235, assembly GCF_004368175.1. NCBI lineage: Bacteria > Pseudomonadati > Pseudomonadota > Gammaproteobacteria > Pseudomonadales > Pseudomonadaceae > Pseudomonas > Pseudomonas sp. CH235. Next base: position 215,017 of record NZ_RRZJ01000003.1, on the reverse strand, counting down.
TCACCACACAGGCGTGGCAGATGCCCTGGCCGCAGCCCAGGCGCGAACCGGTGAGGTTTTTGTATTCGTGCAGGTAATCGATCATCGGCAGGTCATCAGGGATGTCCACCGGGCCGACGGATTGACCGTTGAGGGTCAGTTGAAGCGGACGGTTAGCCATTGAGGGCCTCCTTGATGCGCGCAGCAGTGATTGGCAGATCGCGAACACGTTTACCGATGGCGTGGGCCACGGCGTTACCGATGGCGCCGACCACCGGGATCATCACCACTTCGGCGATGCCTTTGGACGGGTCGCTCGGGGACAGCGGTGGCAGGATTTCCGACGTCTGCTTCCATACCGCCACATGGCGCGCCATCGGCAGGCGATAACGGTTGAAGTTCCAGTCACCCTCCCCCGGTCCGCCTTCGTACAACGGCATCTCTTCCATCAAGGCGTGACCGATGCCCATGGCGATCCCGCCTTCGAGCTGGCCGCGAACCAGTTCTTCGACCAGCACCCGGCCGCATTCCAGCCACGAGTGATGGTTGAGCACTTCGACTTCTGCCGAACCTTTGTTGACCTTCAACTCGACCAGCGTTGCGACTGGGCTGTAGTAGGTCACGGCGGCGTTGTTCAACTGAACCACCGGGTAGGCGATGTTCTGCCGATCCAGCAGGTGGAAACCGGCGCTGGTCATCTGCGCCTTTTTCGCTTTCGGGGCGCCGTCGCCGTACTTCACCGCCAGACCGTCGAGCGGCAGACGCTCGCGCACGCCGTCGATGCTGTATTCAGCTTCGGCCCAGCTCCAGCGGTTAAAACCGTGAACCGTGGCGCCGGTGACCAGACCGCGCTCGTGAGCACGCTTGGCCAGCTCTTCGAAGGTCAGCGGCTGCATGCCGTTGGCGGTCAGCTTGCCGTCGACCCAATGCGCATCTTCGCGACGCACCACGTAAGGGTTGGCTTGGCCGCCGTACGGGCCCTGACGCCAGATCTCCAGCGCCGCCGGCCACAGACCGTGGTTGAACAGCACGCGCGCCGCTTCACGGGTGGCGTGGCTGAAGTAGTAGGCGGAGTTGGTCGCGGACGAGGCCGATGCCAGCTTGCCGACCCAGCGTGGGTTACGCAGGAAGTTGTCCTGCTCGGCCTGGCTCATGATGTAAGGGTTGCCGGCGGTGACCAACTGCATTTCATCCCACTCGGTTTCACCGGTCTTCACATCGTGAGCCGCGCTGCCGAGGAAATCAGCCACCACCAACGCTTGCGAGGTGGACATGCCGGTGCCGATCTCGATGCCGATGTGACGCAGGGAAATGCGCCCGTCAGCAGTGAACTCGATGCTGGCCATCGGCGCTTCGGAACCGGTGCCGAAGTCTTTCTGGCAAATGGCGAAACCTACGCCGTACCAGTTGTCCGGGTCTGCCGCTTCGCGCTGCTTTTTGATCGCGTCGCGGTTTTTCCAGACTTCGTGCAGCGAAGCCTTGTCGAGAATCTCGTGCAGGCGCAACGCACCGGCCGGGATCGCGCCCTGAGTGTTTTTCATTCCCGAGCGCAGCGCGTTCTTGCGGCGCAGATCAATGGCATCGACACCAAGGCGATCGGCGATTTCGTCGACCATCATTTCGGTGGAGGCCATGCTCTGCAGCGTGCCGTAGCCGCGCATCGAACCCGCTTCAACGGCGCGGGAATGGTAAGCGGTGACCTGCAGGTCGTTCTGCGGCATGTAGTAGATCGACTGCGCCGCAGTGGCGCCAACGGCGGCCACCGACGGGCTGTAGTTGATCCGGCCACCACCGTCGACACTCATCTCGGCACGGAAAATCTTGAAGCTGTGATCGGTCTTGTCCACTGCCAATTGGTAGCGGATGTCGAACGGGTGACGCTTGATGCCGCTCTGGAACTGCTCGTAGCGGTCGTTGGCCAGGCGAATCGGCACACCTGCGCCGTACAACGCCGCCAGGGCCGCGTAGTAGACGAAAATATTGTGGTCTTTGGAGCCGTAACCGACGGTGTAGCACGGGTGCATGTTCAGGTTCGCCAGGCCGAAACGCGACGGCCCGATCATCTTCGCGGTCTCGGTGGCGGTTTCCAGCGGGCACTGAGTGGCGACGACGAAATGAAGGGTCTTGGTCGCCGGGTCGTACCAGCCGTTGCCGTTGTCCGGCTCCATCGCAGCGGGTTCGATTGACGGGGTTTTGTAGCGTTCGTCGAACACCAGCCAGTTGTCCGGGGGGGTGTCGATCTCTTTTTTCATGCGATCGGCGTAGAACAGGCCGCGCTCGGTAAGGTTGCCGTGCAGGTTCGGCTGGGAATTCCACACCGGACGACGGTTTTTCAGCATCGGGAACAGGATCGAGTCCTTGAGGCTGGCGAACTCGTCTTCGTCCGCCGACGTCGGGCCACCGACGCGCACGTAGCGAAAACTGCCATAGGGATCGCCTTCGTAGAACGGTACTTGCGCACCGTAACGAATCGCTTTGTCATTGAATTTGAGTTTGTTCTTGGCCTGGCGGAAACGCTCGAAGTCGTTCCAGATCAGGATCGCAACCGGGTGGCCGATGAACATCGGCACTTTGCCTTCCGGCAGCAGCGGATCCGGTGCGTGCTCTTCAGGGAACACGATGCCGTCCTTGTCCAGGTCGGCGGCGGTAACGATACGATCAGGCTGCAGATCGGCGCCGAGCCACGACAGGTCGTAACCGTCGTAGATGCGGTCGGCCTTGATGGTTTTCAGCAACATGGCGTGGCCTTGCTGCTGGGGCCAGCCCGGCATGTCCTTGGAACGGATGTCGCGGGCAAACACCTTGCTGCCGCAGACCTTGGACAAGGCATCATTACGCTGGCGCGCCTTGCCGTTGTTGCCGAGCCACTGCTCGGACGGCACGGTCACGCTGTTTTCCATCAAGGCAGCCAGCGCCTGACTGCTGAGCGGTGTGAACGTAACGCTCACACCCGCCACCAGCCCGCCCTGAAGGAACGAGCGCCGGGATATTTCACGGTTGGACATGGATCATCCTCTGGGCGGTTATGGATCCGCCCTTCTGGTTATCTACTGGGAATCTCGAGTCTTGCAGAAGCCCTTTTTGGCTAAACAAAGGGCGTGATGACAGTGCAAAGCTGACCGAAAGGTTAACTTTAAAGGTTTCTGCGCTCGCAGCAAACAACCAGTTACAAAAATTTGACCAAAGAATCAAAAATCAATGCGGCATCGCATCGCAGCGACCCATGGACGCAGGCGCAGATTGCGCGACAGCATCGAACGAGCCACGGCTTGCGTTCGTCGCCGGCTACAAAGGAGGAATTGGGGAAAGGTCAAATTTCAGACACAAAAAACCCCGGTCTTTCGACCAGGGTCTTTGCTATCGATGCCGAATCAACCCGAGGTTGCTTTCGGTGTTTCAAGGCGTTCAGTGGTCCTTGAAACAGATATGGCGCAGCGGACGGGACTCGAACCCGCGACCCCCGGCGTGACAGGCCGGTATTCTAACCGACTGAACTACCGCTGCGTATCGCTTTGAGCTGACGCTCAAGTAACTCGTTTGACTGAAAGCTTCGGTGCTTTTCAATCGCGAACCAGACAGTGTCTGACTCGTTAAATATGGCGCAGCGGACGGGACTCGAACCCGCGACCCCCGGCGTGACAGGCCGGTATTCTAACCGACTGAACTACCGCTGCGCGTCGGTGCAGGCACTTTCAGCCTACGCGCTTGCTTACGCAAGTATCTCGGGAGTGGTGGGTGATGACGGGATCGAACCGCCGACATTCTGCTTGTAAGGCAGACGCTCTCCCAGCTGAGCTAATCACCCGTTTGCATCTCCGAGGCCGCGAAATTTACGCAGGTAGCGAACCTAAGTCAATAGCAGGATTGAAGTTTTTCTAAAAAAGACGAAATTGCTTCATTCCTTATAAATCATCTTCTTGGTCATGCCGCCATCGACCACGAATTCCTGCCCCGTCACAAACCCTGCATTCTTCGACAGCAACCACGCCACCATCGCCGCCACATCCTCGACCGTCCCTACCCTGCCCGCCGGATGCTGGGCATGATCGGTATCGGTCAACGGCTCCGCGCGTCGGGCGGAAGGGTCCCGCGCATCGATCCATCCAGGACTGACCGCGTTGACGCGAATCTCCGGCCCGAGACTGATCGCCAGTGCGTGAGTCAGCGCCAGCAAACCGCCCTTGCTCGCCGCATAGGCCTCCGTATCAGGCTCCGACTGCGCCGCTCGGGTCGAGGCCAGATTGACGATCGCCCCGTTGTGCGCACGCAGATATGGCGCACAGTGCTTTGCCAGCAACATCGGCCCACCGAGGTTCACCGCCAACACCCGATTCCAGTAAGCCAGATCGAGACTTTCCAGCGTGATGTTGTGGGGGTCCGCCACGGCAGCATTGCACACCAACGCATCCAGACGACCAAACTGCCCCAGCACCTCAGCGACACCCAACGCCACCTGGCTTTCGTCCGCGACGTCCATGGCGATGAACCAGGCGTTCTCACCCAACACCTTCGCCACTTTCGAACCCCGTGTACGATCCAGGTCCGTCAACACCACCTGCCAGCCTTCGCTGATCAGCCACGCAGCGATGCCCAGACCGATCCCGCGCGCGGCACCCGTGACCAATGCAACGCGGCCATGGGTGCCGATCTTTGGCGTAGACAACTCGATCACAACGCCGCCAGACCGCGCGACAGGTCGGCTTGCAGGTCAGCGACATCTTCCAGACCGACCGCGATACGGATCAGGCTGTCACGAATGCCGGCTGCCTCACGCTCCTGCGGCGCCAGACGGCCGTGGGACGTGGTGCTCGGGTGGGTGATGGTGGTTTTGCTGTCACCCAGGTTGGCCGTGATCGAAATCAAACGGGTCGCATCGATGAAGCGCCAGGCGCCCTCTTTGCCGCCCTTGACCTCAAAGCTCACCACCGCACCAAAACCCTTCTGCTGACGCTGGGCCAGCTCGTGCTGCGGATGGCTCTTGAGTCCGGCGTAATGCACCTTCTCGATACCTTCCTGCTGCTCCAGCCATTCGGCCAATTGCTGGGCGTTGGCGCAGTGCGCCTTCATCCGCAGGTTCAGGGTTTCCAGACCTTTGAGGAAGATCCAGGCATTGAACGGGCTCAGGGTCGGCCCAGCGGTACGCAGGAAACCGACGATTTCTTTCATCTGCTCGCTGCGACCGGCAACCACACCGCCCATGCAACGGCCCTGGCCATCGATGAACTTGGTGGCCGAGTGCACAACGATGTCTGCGCCCAATTTCAACGGCTGCTGCAACGCCGGCGTGCAGAAGCAGTTGTCGACCACCAGCATCGCACCCTTGGCGTGCGCGATTTCCGACAGCGCGGTGATATCCACCAGCTCAGCCAACGGATTGGACGGCGATTCGACGAACAGCAATTTGGTGTTGGACTTGATCGCTGCGTCCCAGGCCGACAGATCGGCCAGCGGCACGTAATCAACTTCCACACCGAAACGCTTGAAGTACTTCTCGAACAGGCTGATGGTCGAACCGAACACGCTGCGCGACACCAGCACATGGTCGCCGGCGCTGCACAGGCTCATCACCACCGCCATGATCGCAGCCATGCCCGTGGCGGTAGCAACCGCTTGCTCGGCGCTTTCCAGCGCGGCAATACGCTCTTCGAACGCGCGAACGGTCGGGTTGGTGTAACGCGAGTAAACGTTGCCCGGCACTTCCCCGGCAAACCGTGCGGCGGCGTCAGCGGCGGTACGGAACACGTAGCTGGAAGTGAAGAACATCGGATCACCGTGCTCGCCTTCCGGCGTACGGTGCTGACCGGCACGTACGGCCAGGGTATCGAACGCTACGCCTTCGAGGTCGCTGTCCAGCCGACCGGCATCCCATTCCTGACTCATGCTGTCACTCCTTGCCCTGTTCTCGATAAATAAAAGTCTTTTGCCAGATACAAAACCGGCCCCTAAGGGCCGGTTGAAACTCAGTTGTTGTACAGATCGATGATCGCACTGACCGCCTGGGTCTTGACCTTCGAGGCATCGTTGCGTGCCTGTTCGATCTTGTTCAGGTAAGCCTCGTCGACGTCGCCGGTGACGTACTTGCCGTCAAACACTGCGCAATCGAAGTTTTCGATCTTGATCTTGCCGCCGCCGACCGCTTCGATCAAGTCAGGCAGGTCCTGATAGATCAGCCAGTCGGCGCCGATCAGATCAGCGACATCCTGAGTCGAACGGTTGTGGGCGATCAGCTCGTGAGCGCTCGGCATGTCGATGCCGTACACGTTCGGGAAGCGTACAGCCGGAGCGGCCGAGCAGAAGTAGACGTTTTTCGCGCCGGCTTCGCGGGCCATCTGGATGATCTGCTTGCAGGTGGTGCCGCGAACGATCGAGTCGTCCACCAGCATCACGTTCTTGCCGCGAAATTCCAGCTCGATGGCGTTGAGCTTCTGACGTACCGATTTCTTGCGCGCGGCCTGGCCGGGCATGATGAAGGTACGGCCGATGTAACGGTTCTTGACGAAGCCTTCGCGGAATTTCACGCCCAGATGATTGGCCAGCTCCAGCGCGGCAGTGCGGCTGGTGTCCGGAATCGGGATGACCACGTCGATGTCGTGCTCCGGACGCTCGCGCAGGATCTTCTCGGCCAGCTTCTCACCCATGCGCAGACGGGCCTTGTAGACCGACACGCCGTCGATGATCGAGTCCGGACGCGCCAGGTAGACGTGTTCGAAAATGCACGGGGTCAGGGACGGATTGGTCGCGCACTGACGGGTGTGCAGCTTGCCGTCTTCAGTGATGTAGACCGCTTCGCCCGGTGCCAGGTCGCGGATCAGGGTGAAGCCGAGCACGTCGAGCGAAACGCTTTCGGAGGCGATCATGTACTCGACGCCTTCGTCGGTGTGACGCTGGCCGAACACGATCGGGCGGATGCCGTGCGGGTCACGGAAACCGACGATGCCGTAACCGGTCACCATCGCCACGACGGCGTAACCACCGACGCAACGGTTGTGCACGTCGGTCACGGCGGCAAACACGTCTTCTTCGGTCGGTTGCAGCTTGCCGCGCTGGGCCAGCTCGTGGGCGAACACGTTGAGCAACACTTCCGAGTCGGAGCTGGTGTTGACGTGACGCAGATCGGATTCGTAGATCTCTTTGGCCAACTGTTCAACGTTGGTCAGGTTACCGTTGTGCGCCAGGGTGATGCCGTACGGCGAGTTGACGTAGAACGGCTGAGCCTCGGCCGAGGTCGAGCTGCCGGCAGTCGGGTAACGGACGTGGCCGATCCCCATGTGGCCGACCAGGCGCTGCATGTGACGCTGTTGAAACACGTCACGCACCAGGCCATTGTCCTTGCGCAAGAACAACCGGCCATCATGGCTGGTCACGATACCGGCAGCGTCCTGGCCGCGGTGCTGGAGCACGGTTAGCGCGTCATACAGCGCCTGATTGACGTTCGACTTACCGACGATACCGACGATGCCACACATGCGACGCAACCCCTACTTAATGGATCTGAACTGAACAACACTCACTGAGGCGTTTTCGCCGACGGCAAGAGTTGCTCCTTGAACGGAATATCAGCGGGTACGCTGATTCCGCTGGCAAGCCACTGACTGCTCCACCCGAGAATCAGGTTCTTGGACCAGTCTGCGACCAATAGAAACTTTGGCACGAGCTGTGATTCTTTCCACCACCCGTCCTGCTGTACCGGCCCCAGGCTCAACAGCCCGACCGCCACGACCACCAGCAACACGCCACGCGCAGCGCCGAAGGCCATGCCGAGGAATCGATCGGTCCCGGACAACCCGGTGACGCGAACCAACTCGCCGATAAGATAATTGATCATTGCGCCCACGATCAGTGTGGCGACAAACATGATGGCACAGCCCGTGATCACACGAGCCGACGGTGTTTGAATGTATCCGGCGAGGTACTCGGACAGTGAGCCACCAAACATCCAGGCAACGGCTCCTGCGATGATCCAGGTCACCAGCGACAATGCTTCTTTGACGAAGCCGCGGCTCAAACTGATCAAAGCGGAAATGGCGATGATTGCAACGATCGCCCAGTCAACCCAGGTAAATGGCACAGTGCAGCCTACAGACGGATAAGGCGGCGCATTTTAGCAGAGCGCATGGCTGTCGGTAAGCTGCGATTTTCAGTGCATTTCTATCGAGGTGATAGATATCAGCCGCGTTCGGGCTGGAAGCGCACCACAAACCCCTTGAGGTTCTGCTGACGGCTCAGCAGATCGCGCAGGCGATCGGCTTCGGCACGCTCGATCAGCGGGCCGACGAACACCCGGTTCTTGCCATCGGCGGAACGGATGTAAGCGTTATAGCCCTGGCTGCGCAGGGTTTTCTGCAGGCTTTCGGCGCTGGCGCGGCTCGACAGACTGGCCAGTTGCACCGACCAGCTCACCGACAGGCCATTGGCATCGACGCGGCTTTGAGTGGTATCCGGTTTGGCAGACAGCGCAGCGATCGGCTGGGCCGGGGCTGTGGTTGGCTTGACCACAGGAGCCGGAGCAGGCGCCGGTGCAACCGGTTTGGCTACCGGCGCCGGAGCCGGGGCTGGCGCGGCGGAAGCAATTGGTGCCGTTGGCACTGCCTGCTCGGCGACTTCGTCATCGCTCGGCACTGGCTCTTGCGGCAGAACCTGGGGCTCGGGCACGGCCACGGTTTCCATCTGGATCTGCGCCACGGCAGGCGCCTGCGGTGCGGCCGGCGCATCGACGGTCACCTGACGCTGCTCATCCTGACGGGAAAACAGCATCGGCAGAAAAATCACCGCCAGCGCCACCAGCACCAGGGCACCGACCATGCGCTGTTTGTACGCTTTATCCAGCAAAGCCATTTGCCGCTTCCTCCGTGGAGCGCCGAGACAGCCATTCGAGGGCCTCGGCGACACAATAAAATGATCCGAACAGCAAGATCTCGTCGTCGCTGGTGGCCACTGCACACTGCCCCTCCAGCGCAGCCGCCACACTGTCATAAGACGTGACCGATGCGCCAAGGTTCTGCAGTGCAACATTCAATTCAGCCACCGGCCGCGCACGCGGCGAATCCAGCGGCGCCACCGCCCAATGCTGGACGCTGGCATTCAATTCACCGATGACACCGTCCAGATCCTTGTCCGCCAACAGGCCGAACACCGCCAGACGCTTGCCGACCGGTGGACGAGCAGCCAGACGCCGCGCCAGATACTCCGCCGCATGCGGGTTATGGCCAACGTCCAGCAGCAGATTCAAGCGCTTGCCGTTCCATACGAACGAACGACGATCAAGGCGACCGACCACGCGAGTCGCCTGCAACGCCGCAACAATCTGTTCGGCATCCCATGGCAAACCGAGCAGCAGATACGCCTGCAACGCCAGCGCGGCGTTTTCCATCGGCAGATCGAGCAGCGGCAAATCGCGCAGCTCGACGACCTGACCGTCAGCATCGGTACCGCGCCACTGCCAGAATTGATCCGTGATACCCAGATCGAAATCCCGCCCGCGCAGGAAGAACGGACAAGCAAGCTCACGCGCCTTGTCCAGCAGGGGTTGTGGAGGATTCAGATCGCCGCACAGCGCAGGCTTGCCCTGACGGAAAATCCCGGCCTTCTCGAAGGCCACGGATTCGCGGGTATTGCCCAGGTAATCGGCATGGTCGACACCGATGCTGGTGACCAGCGCGATATCGGCATCGACCACGTTGACCGTATCCAGACGCCCGCCCAGCCCGACTTCCAGCACCACCGCGTCGAGCCCGGCCTGTTGAAACAGCCAGAACGCCGCCAGAGTGCCCATTTCGAAGTAAGTCAGGGAAGTCTCGCCGCGCCCCGCTTCGACCGCCGCGAAGGCTTCGCACAGCTGCGCGTCAGTGGCTTCGACGCCATTGAGCTGCACCCGCTCGTTGTAACGCAGCAGGTGCGGAGAATTGTAGACACCGACGTTCAGGCCCTGCGCCCGCAGCAATGAAGCCACGAAAGCGCAGGTCGAACCCTTGCCGTTGGTGCCGGTGACCGTAATCACCCGTGGCGCCGGCTGGCCCAGTCCCATGCGGGACGCTACCTGTTGCGAACGCTCCAGCCCCATGTCGATGGCCGATGGATGCAACTGCTCAAGGTAGGCGAGCCACTCGCCAAGGGTGCGCTCGGTCATACGTTGGCAGGCACCGGCGGAACGACGATCGGCTCGATCGGCGCAGCAACGAATTTAGGCGTCGGCTTGCCGGTCAGTTGCGCCAGCAGGTTGCCCAGACGCGGACGCAATTCGCGACGGTCGATAATCAGGTCGATGGCGCCGTGCTCCAGCAGGAACTCGCTGCGCTGGAAGCCTTCCGGCAGTTTTTCGCGCACGGTCTGCTCGATCACGCGTGGACCGGCGAAGCCGATCAGGGCTTTAGGCTCGCCGACGATCACGTCGCCCAGCATCGCCAGACTGGCGGAAACGCCGCCGTAGACCGGGTCGGTCAGCACGGAGATGAACGGAATGCCTTCTTCACGCAGACGCGCCAGCACGGCCGAGGTCTTGGCCATCTGCATCAGCGAGATCAGGGCTTCCTGCATCCGCGCGCCACCGGAGGCGGAGAAGCAGACCATCGGGCAACGGTTTTCCAGCGCGTAGTTGGCGGCGCGTACGAAGCGCTCACCGACGATGGCGCCCATGGAACCGCCCATGAAGCTGAATTCGAACGCCGAAACCACAACCGGCATGCCCAGCAGAGTGCCGCTCATGGAAACCAGTGCGTCTTTCTCGCCGGTCTGCTTCTGGGCGGCGACCAGACGGTCCTTGTACTTCTTGCCGTCGCGGAATTTCAGACGGTCAACCGGCTCCAGATCGGCGCCCAGCTCGGCACGGCCTTCGGCGTCCAGGAAGATGTCGATGCGCGCACGTGCGCCGATGCGCATGTGGTGGTTGCACTTAGGGCAAACGTCCAGGGTCTTTTCCAGCTCCGGACGATACAGCACAGCCTCGCAGGACGGGCATTTGTGCCACAGACCTTCAGGGACCGAGCTCTTCTTGACCTCGGAACGCATGATCGAAGGGATCAGCTTGTCTACCAACCAGTTGCTCATGCTTTCTTTCTCCAGTACCGGCGGCCCGAACGCTCTGGTTCGCGGCCCCGCGTATGCCCTTCAGCTAAATTCATGTGTGGCGATGATCGTCCGGACTGCCGGGTCAGCGGAACTGACCTGCGTACACCCCGAAAAGACCCTCAGCCTCTTTTCTACAGAGCTGTGGACGGCGGCAGTCTGCCAGCCGTCACATCAGCGTACGGCGTTGATGAATGCACGAATCCTTGCGTGATCCTTGATGCCCTTGCTCGCCTCTACCCCGCCGCTGACATCCACGGCATACGGCCGCACCCGGGCGATCGCATCGGCGACGTTTTCCGGCGTCAGGCCGCCGGCCAGAATCAAAGGCTTGCTCAAACCCTGCGGAATCAGTGACCAGTCGAACGCCTCGCCGGTTCCGCCGGGCACGCCTTCGACATAAGTGTCGAGCAGCACGCCGCTGGCGCTCGGGTAGGCATCGCAGGCAGCGGCAATGTCATCGCCCGCCTTGACCCGCAAAGCCTTGATGTACGGCCGGTGCCAGCCTTCACACTCGGCGGCGGTTTCGTCGCCGTGGAACTGCAGCAGATCCAGCGGCACGGCATCGAGGATTTCCCCGAGTTCGCAGCGGCTGGCATTGACGAACAACCCGACCGTGGTCACGAACGGCGGCAAGGCGGCGATGATCGCCCGCGCCTGCTGCACGGTCACGGCCCGGGGACTTTTAGCGTAGAACACAAAACCGATGGCATCGGCCCCGGCCTCGACGGCTGCCAACGCATCTTCCATGCGGGTAATCCCGCAAATCTTGCTGCGAACGGCTGACATGTCGATAAAAACCCCAAGGCAAATCCGAGAAAGTCCCGGATGGTAACAAATGCGTTCGAGGGCGTCAGCCGTCAAGTTCCGAGAAACCCGTAAGGAAATGTGGCCCGATGAAACGCTCGGGCAACGGGAACTCGTCGTGGTACTCGACCTGTACCAGATACAGGCCGAACGGATGCGCCGTGACCCCGCCGGAACGCCGCTCGCGGCTCTCCAGCACTTCTTTCATCCACTCCACGGGCCGCTCGCCGGCGCCAATAGTCATCAGCACCCCGGCAATGTTGCGCACCATGTGGTGCAGGAACGCATTGGCGCGGATGTCCAGAACGATCATTTTGCCGTGACGGGTCACGCGCAGATGATGCATCTTTTTGATCGGCGACTTGGCCTGGCACTGGCCGGCACGGAACGCGCTGAAATCATGGGTACCGATCAGGTACTGCGCGGCTTCGGCCATGCGCTCGACGTCCAGCGGACGGTGATTCCAGGTGATTTCTTCGTTGAGATGCGCCGGGCGGATCTGATCGTTGTAGATCACGTAGCGATAGCGCCGGGCAATCGCCTTGAATCGCGCATGGAAATGCGCCGGCATGACCTTCGCCCAACTGACGCTGATGTCGTGGGGCAGATTGATGTTGGCGCCCATGACCCAGGCTTTCAGCGAACGGTCGACCTGGGTATCGAAATGCACCACTTGCCCGCAGGCATGCACACCGGCGTCGGTGCGCCCGGCACATTGCAGCGAGATCGGCGAGTCGGCGACCTTCGACAGGGCTTTTTCCAGGGTTTCCTGCACGGTGAGCACACCGGTGGACTGGCGCTGCCAGCCGCTGTAGCGCGAGCCCTTGTATTCAACGCCCAGCGCGACGCGGAAAAAGCCTTCGGGTGCCATTTCGGCGGCCGGGTTATCTATGTTTGCCAAGTCGGGACAGCCTGCTGATCTACAAAGGCGGGCATTATAAGGCGACGGGACGGGGAAACCAGACCCAAACAAAAACGGCAGCCTCATGGGCTGCCGCTTTGTTTACCGCTGAATGCCGACTCAGGCCAGATGCGAAAGCATTTCGCTCGCTTCGCTCTTCTGTTTGTCGTTGCCCTCGCTGATGACTTCATTGAGGATATCGCGCGCGCCGTCGTTGTCGCCCATGTCGATGTAGGCCTGAGCCAGATCGAGCTTGGTCGCGGCTTCGTCGGTACCGGACAGGAAGTCGAAGTCATCCTCACCTAGATCGTCGCCCAACGCGGCATCAGCTTCGGTGAAGCTTGGCTCATTGATGCTGCTCGACAGACGATCCAGCTCGGCGTTGACGTCGTCCAGTTCGGCGGCGAACGCATCCGGCTCGGCAGGCGCCGCGTCCATTTCGTCAGCCAGTGACAGGTCGAAATCGGCTGGCAGCTCCAGATCGTCCTGCGGCACGTCGGCCACGGTTGGGGTGTCGACCAGCGGCAGATCCTTTACGCCCTCGTCCAGATCCAGCAGGAAATCATCGTCTGCCAGCTCGACCGGCGCAGGCGCAGGATCGGCACCGAGGTCCAGATCCAGGTCGAAGTCCGACAGGTCGTCGAGGTTTTCCTTGATATCGGTCTGCTGCTGCAGCACCGATTCGAAGCTCAGATCGTCGTCAGTCGGGAATGCGTCGAGTTCGACCGGCGCTTCCGGCTCGACAGCCGCCACAGGTTCAACCGGCGTGATGTTGTCGAGATCGTCAAGGCTCAGATCGAAAGCGCTGTCCAGTTCGGCATCTGCCGCAGCAGGCGCTTCAGGCTCGTCGAGCAACAGCTCCTTGACGTAATCCTCGTCCAGCTCGGCGGCAATGGCCGCTGCCGCCAGACCGCTGGCCGCGACGACCGCCATGGCCGGGAAGCGGCTTTTCAGCTCTTCGACCTTGGCGAAGTTGTCGCCATTGGCAACCAGTTGGCGCTCCTGACCGACGAAGGCATCGCGATCACCTTGGCGACCGTAAACTTCCATCAATTTCAGACGCAGATCGCTGCGCTGCGGCTCCAGACTCACGCCCTCCTCCAGCAGCGCGGCCGCTTGATTCAGGCGACCGCCGTCGATGTGCGACTGCGCCTTGTCCAGCACGTCGTCGGAACGCTCGGCGGCAGGTGCCACCAACGGCGCGGCGATCGGCTCGGCCATCACGACTGGAGCAACTACAGCAGCAGCGGCTGGGGCTGGGTTCAGCTTGACGCTGGCGGCTGGCACTTCCAGACCTTCGAAGCTGCTTTCCGGCAGATCGAGGTCCTGGGAGAACGATTGCTCCTCCAGGGCACGGGCCATTCGCAGGTGTTTTTCGGCTTCCTGCTGGGCCTTGCGGCGACGAGCCAGCAGCAACAGCAGGAGCAGCAGAACCACTGCACCGCCACCGACCAGACCCAACAGGATCGGATTGGTCAGCAGTTCGTTGAAGGTTTTTTCGTCATTGGCGGCCGGCGTGGTTTCAACCACAGGCTCGACAACCGGCTCTACCGGTGCGGGAGCAGCAGCCTCAGGCGCAGGTGCGGCCGGAGCAGCCTCTGCCGGAGTAGCCGGCGGCGTGGCCGCCAGTTCCGCGGTGATCGCCGGCACCACTGGCGCAGTGGCGGCGGTCGCGGGAGCAGCGCCCGAGCCTTCGGCCTGCATTTTCGCCAGTTGATTGTTCTTCAGCTCGATCAGGCGCTGCAGCTTGTCCAGCTGGCTTTGCAGATCGGCCATGCGGCTTTTCAGTTCTTCGTTGTCACGACGGGTGGTGTCGAGACTTTCCTGGGTCACCGCCAGTTTGTTGCTCAGGGCCTTGGCGTCGCCGGCCGGGCCCTTGCCACGCGCCTTGGCGCTTTCGGCGGACACCAGGCTCAGGTTGTCCTTGGCGTTTTGCGCAGCGCCGGCATTGGCGCGGCCACGATTGGTCGCATCGAGTTGCTGCTGACCGGTGCCCGGCTTGGCCACATAACGACGGCCCTGACGCCAGGCTTCGTTCTGCGCAGCCACTTCAGCAATCGCTTTGGACTGAGGCAGCGCGGTGCTTTGCACCTGATCCGGCAGACGCAGCACCTGTCCGGTCTTCAGGCGGTTGATGTTGCCGCCGATGAACGCGTCCGGGTTCAAGGCCTGGATCGCCAGCATGGTCTGCTGCACCGAACCGCCGGTGCGCGCCTTGGCGGCGATTTCCCACAGGGTGTCGCGCGGCGTGGTGGTGTGGGTCGAATGCGTGGCGCCGGTGGTCGGTGCGGTGATGGTTTGTGCCGGCGCTGGTTGAGCGGCGGCATCAGCGGTCTGCGGCGAGAACTTCGACGGATCCAGCAGCACGCTGTAATCACGTAGCAGACGGCCGTTCGGCCACATCACCTGCACGAGGAATTTCACCATCGGTTCCGACAGCGGCTTGCTCGACGTTACACGCAGCACGCTTTTGCCGTTGGCGTTGAGTACCGGGGTAAAGGTCAGATCATTGAGGAAGGCCTGGCGATCGACGCCGGCCTTGGCGAAATCTTCCGGCGAGGCCAGGCTCGGCACCACTTCGGCAGCGGTCAGATCCTTGACATCGAGCAGCTCGATTTCCGCCACCAGCGGCTGGTTCAGGGTCGACTTCAGGGTCAGCTCCCCGAGCCCGAGGGCATGCGCCATACCGGAGGACAGCGCCGAGGCGGCCGCTATTGCTAACACCAGTTTGCGAACTTGAACCATAGCCTCTTCCTTTGTTTGAACGTTCCTCGGCCAGCGAGAAGATGTTGATTGTCGCTGCCGTAAGGCATTGCGCGCGACGACGACAGCATGCCGCGCGCGATCATTTCTTTGATGCCCCGGAAAGTCCCGGAGGGTGACACGTCATCGAGTGCTCCGGCCAAGCATAGCGCTCGCCTAGAATCAGTCGACAAATTGTTGCCAAGTATCTTTTACAGCAGGTCTTTTATCAACAACTCGGCGACCTGCACGGCGTTGAGGGCCGCACCTTTGCGTACGTTATCTGACGTCAACCACAGATTAAGTTCCGACGGTTCGTCGACACCGGCACGCACCCGCCCGACGTAGACCACGTCCTGCCCCACCGCGTCACCGACGGCGGTCGGATAATCGCCGGCCTCGACCAGCTCGATGCCCTCGGCCTCTTCAAGCGCGGCGTTGACCTTTTCCAGGTCGACCGCGCTCGCTGACTGCAAGGTCACGCTAAAGCTATCGCCAAAAAACACCGGGGCTTGAACGCAAGTTGCGGAAATCTTTAATAAAGGCTTGGCCAGCACCTGACGCAGCTCGCGCACCAGACGTTTTTCCAGCAGCGTATGGCCTTGCGCGTCGGGCGTGCCGACCTGAGCCAGCAGGTTGAAAGCCATCTGCCGGTCGAAGAATGTCGGCTCCAGCGGACGCATGTTCAACAACTCGGCGGTCTGGCGCGCCAGCTCGGTCACGGCTTCGCGGCCCTGGGCGGAAACCGCCAGATTGGCGGTGACATGCACGTATTGCAGCTCGATCAGATCGAGCAGCGGCGCCAGCACCACGGCCAATGTGGTGGCCGACGGGCTCGGACTGCTGACCTGGAACGGTACTTTCAAACCGGCCAGCACAGCGGCATTGGCTTCCGGCACCACTTGCGGCGCCTGATCCGCCGGCAAGGCGCCGGACAAGTCGACCAGCGAGCAACCTGCCGCGTGAGCGCGGGCGGCGTAACTCAGAGTAATGGCCGGGCCGGCGGCGAAGAACGCCAGCTTGACCTTGCTGAAATCGAACTCGTCGACTTCACGCACGCGCACGTTCTTGTTGCGAAACAGCACCGAGCTGCCGGCGGATTCGCTGCTGGCCAGCAGGTGCAACGTGCCCACCGGAAAGTCGCGCTCTTCGAGAATCTGCACGAGGGTTTCGCCGACAGTACCGGTGGCGCCGATCACGGCAATATCAAGGGTCTGGGTCATGTTGCTACCTCTGGCGAAACGGGGGGAGCGGCACTTTACCGGGTGAGTCGCACGCAGGCAATTCGCGCCCGCCGCGAAGAGCGGACGCGGAGCGTCCATGGCTGTATTCCCACGCAGAGCATGGGAACGATCAACAGGTACAAAAAAACCCGCGCCTCTTGCGAGGCGCGGGTTCTCTCATTGCATCAAGCGATCAACGCTCAAGCAGGATCCGCAGCATGCGACGCAGCGGTTCGGCCGCGCCCCACAGCAGTTGGTCGCCGACGGTGAAAGCACCGACGAACTGCGAACCCATGTTCAGCTTGCGCAGACGACCAACCGGTACGTTCAGGGTGCCGGTGACTTTCGTCGGGCTCAGCTCCTGCATGCTGATATCGCGGTTGTTTGGCACCAGCTTGACCCAAGGGTTGTGCTGGCTGATCAGCCCTTCGATGTCGGCGATCGGCACGTCTTTGTTCAGCTTGATGGTCAGCGCCTGGCTGTGGCAACGCATGGCGCCGATGCGCACGCAGATGCCGTCGACCGGGATCGGGCTCTTGAAGCGACCGAGGATCTTGTTGGTCTCGGCCTGGGCCTTCCACTCTTCGCGGCTCTGGCCGTTCGGCAGTTCCTTGTCGATCCACGGGATCAGGCTGCCGGCCAGCGGTACGCCGAAGTTTTCGGTCGGGTACGCGTCGCTGCGCATGGCTTCGGCCACACGACGGTCGATGTCGAGGATCGCGCTGGCAGGATCGGCCAGTTGATCGGCGACAGCGGCGTGGGTCGCGCCCATCTGCTTGATCAGTTCACGCATGTTCTGCGCGCCGGCACCGGAGGCCGCCTGATAGGTCATGGCACTCATCCACTCGACCAGACCGGCCTCGAACAGACCGCCCAGGCCCATCAGCATCAGGCTGACGGTGCAGTTGCCGCCGATGTAGTTCTTGGTGCCCGCGTCGAGCTGCTGGTCGATGACCTTGCGGTTGACCGGATCGAGGATGATGACGGCGTCGTCGTTCATCCGCAGGCTCGAGGCCGCGTCGATCCAGTAACCCTGCCAGCCGGCTTCGCGCAGCTTCGGGAATACTTCACTGGTGTAGTCGCCGCCCTGGCAGGTCAGGATCACGTCGAGGGTCTTCAGCTCTTCAATGCTGTATGCGTCCTTGAGCGGAGCAATGTCCTTGCCCACGGACGGGCCTTGGCCACCGACATTGGAAGTGGTGAAAAACACCGGCTCGATAAGATCGAAATCCTGCTCTTCCAGCATCCGCTGCATGAGCACGGAACCGACCATGCCGCGCCAACCGATCAGACCTACACGTTTCATCGCAACTACACCTTCTTGAAAAGTGGGCCGCTGCTTTGTATTGAATTTCGCAGCGGGCCCGAGAGATTACAGATTCCGCAGCGCGGCGACTACTGCGTCACCCATTTCCTGCGTACCGACTTTAGTGCAACCGGTCGAAAAGATATCGCCGGTGCGCAGACCTTGATCCAGCACCACGCTGACCGCTTTCTCGATGGCGTCCGCCGCTTCGTGCAGATTGAAGCTGTAACGCAGCATCATCGATACCGACAGAATGGTCGCCAGCGGGTTGGCGATGCCTTTGCCCGCGATGTCCGGCGCCGAACCGTGGCAAGGCTCGTACATGCCCTTGTTGTTGGCATCCAGCGAGGCCGACGGCAGCATGCCGATGGAGCCGGTGAGCATCGACGCTTCGTCGGACAGGATGTCGCCGAACATGTTGTCGGTGACGATCACGTCGAACTGCTTCGGTGCACGCACCAGTTGCATCGCGGCGTTGTCGACGTACATGTGGCTCAGCTCGACGTCCGGGTAATCCTTGGCGACCTGCTCGACCACTTCACGCCACAGTTGGCTGGACGCCAGTACGTTGGCCTTGTCCACCGAGCACAGTTTCTTGCCACGCACGCGGGCCATGTCGAAACCGACACGGGCGATACGGCGGATTTCGCTTTCGCTGTACGGCAGCGTGTCGTAAGACTGGCGCTCGCCGTTTTCCAGAGTACGGGTACCGCGCGGCGCGCCGAAGTAGATGCCGCCGGTCAGCTCACGGACGATCAGGATGTCCAGGCCGGCAACGATTTCCGGCTTCAGGCTCGAAGCGTCGGCCAGTTGCGGGTACAGGATCGCCGGACGCAGGTTGCCGAACAGGCCCAGTTGCGCGCGGATTTTCAGCAGGCCGCGTTCAGGGCGGATGTCACGTTCGATGGTGTCCCATTTCGGGCCGCCCACGGCGCCCAGCAGAACGGCATCGGCAGCGCGAGCGCGGTCGAGGGTTTCGTCGGCCAGCGGCACGCCGTGCTTGTCGATGGCGGCACCACCGATCACGTCATGGCTCAGCTCGAAGCCCAGGCTGTACTTGTGGTTGGCCAGCTCCAGCACCTTGACCGCTTCGGCCATGATTTCCGGACCAATACCGTCGCCTGGGAGAATCAGAATCTGCTTGCTCATGCTTTCCTCGTGTCTTCAGTCGGTGCGCCATCGACTGGCGCGCCCGGAAAAATACTTATCGTTTCAGGATTACTTTTCAGCCCAGAGCACCAGTACATCTGTACTGAACGAACCATCGGCCTCAATCTCAAAATATTCGCGCACTTCGTTGCCCATCGATTGCTGCAACTGGCGGATCGCGGCGCGCATCACTTCGGGTGTGCGCATGCGCTCGACCCAGCTGTTGTACTCCAGACGCAGGCGCTGACGCGTGGTGCTGCGGGTGTGCAGCCCGGCCTCGCTGACCTGGCGCAACCACTCACCGGCCGAATAATCGCGCACATGGCTGGTGTCGCGCAGCACTTCGACGCTCTGCAAATAGGTGTCGAACAGCGGACTGCCCGGCGACAGTACATCGATGAACGCCGCCACGCCGCCCGGTTTCAGCACCCGGCGCACTTCGCGCAAGGCCACGCCGAGATCGCTCCAATGGTGCGCCGAATAACGGCTGAACACGAAGTCGAACTCGCCATCGGCGAACGGCAGACGCTCGGCGGCGCCGTTGACCGTGGACACGTTGCTCAAACCGCGATCAACGGCAGCGGCGGCCACCACGTCGAGCATCTGCTGCGACAGGTCATAGGCCACCACTTCTTTCACCAACGGGGCGACGTGAAAACTCACGTGACCGGCGCCGCAACCCAGGTCCAGCACCCGAGCCTCGCCCTGCCCCGTCAGTTCAGCCTGCAGCAGCGCAAATTCAGTGCCTTGAGCGTGAACGGCGCTGCTCAGGTAGGCGGCGGCCTGTTCACCGAATTGCTTTTGTACAACCTGACTGTGGGCGGTGCTGGTCATGGGTACGTCCTTTTCTGGGTTTCAACCTTTCAGATTCACGCGTCGCGGAACAACCAAGGCTGGCTCGCGCGATGCTTGGCTTCAAACGCGGCAATCGCATCGCCGTCCTGCAGGGTCAGGCCGATGTCGTCCAGGCCGTTGAGCAGGCAGTGTTTGCGGAAGGCGTCGATCTCGAAGCGGTAGACCTTGCCGTTCGGGCTGGTGACGGTCTGCTCGTGCAGATCGATCTGCAACTGATAGCCCGGCGCGGCTTCGACCTGCTTGAACAGCTCGTCGACTTCGGCGTCGCTCAGGATGATCGGCAGCAAGCCGTTCTTGAAGCTGTTGTTGAAGAAGATGTCGGCATAGCTCGGCGCGATGATGCTGCGGAAACCGTACTCTTCCAGCGCCCACGGCGCGTGTTCACGGCTGGAGCCGCAACCGAAGTTCTCGCGGGCCAGCAACACGCTGGCGCCTTGATAACGCTCGGCGTTGAGCACGAATTCCTTGTTCAGTGGACGTTTGGAGTTGTCCTGATACGGCTGACCCACATCGAGGTAACGCCACTCGTCGAACAGGTTCGGGCCGAAACCGGTGCGCTTGATCGACTTCAGAAACTGTTTCGGAATGATCTGGTCGGTGTCGACGTTGGCACGATCCAGAGGCGCGACGAGACCAGTGTGCTGGGTAAAAGCTTTCATGCTGCGCTCCTTTAGATCAATTCACGAACGTCGATGAAACGACCGTTCACCGCCGCCGCAGCGGCCATGGCCGGGCTGACGAGGTGGGTACGGCCACCGGCGCCCTGACGGCCTTCGAAGTTACGGTTGGAGGTCGAGGCGCAATGTTCGCCGGACTCCAGACGGTCCGGGTTCATCGCCAGACACATCGAGCAACCCGGCTCGCGCCATTCGAAACCGGCTTCGAGGAAGATCTTGTCCAGACCTTCGGCCTCGGCCTGCGCCTTTACCAGACCCGAGCCCGGCACGACGATGGCCTGCTTGATGGTCGACGCAACCTTGCGGCCCTTGGCAATCACCGCCGCAGCGCGCAAGTCTTCGATCCGCGAGTTGGTGCAGGAACCGATGAATACGCGGTCGAGCTGAATGTCGGTGATCGCCTGATTGGCGGTCAAACCCATGTATTTCAAGGCGCGGACGATCGAGTCGCGCTTGACCAGATCCATCTCTTTAGCCGGGTCCGGCACGTTCTGATCAACGGCCAACACCATTTCCGGCGAAGTGCCCCAGCTGACCTGCGGCTTGATCTGCGTGGCGTCGAGCTCGACCACGGTGTCGAAATGCGCGTCGGCGTCGGACACCAGGTCTTTCCAGGATTCGACCGCCAGATCCCACTCGGCACCTTTCGGTGCGAAAGGACGACCCTTGACGTAATCCACAGTCTTCTGGTCCGCCGCCACCAGGCCCACGCGGGCGCCGGCTTCGATGGACATGTTGCAGATGGTCATGCGGCCTTCGATGGACAGGTCGCGGATCGCGCTGCCGGCGAATTCGATGGCATGGCCGTTACCGCCGGCGGTGCCGATCTTGCCAATGACGGCGAGGACGATGTCCTTGGCGGTCACGCCGAACGGCAACTGGCCTTCGACGCGCACCAGCATGTTCTTCATTTTCTTGGCGACCAGGCACTGAGTGGCGAGCACGTGCTCGACCTCGGAGGTGCCGATCCCGTGAGCCAAGGCGCCGAACGCGCCGTGGGTCGAGGTGTGCGAGTCGCCGCAGACCACGGTCATGCCCGGCAAGGTCGCGCCCTGCTCCGGGCTGATCACGTGAACGATGCCCTGGCGCACGTCGTTCATCTTGAATTCGACGATGCCGTATTCATCGCAGTTGTCGTCGAGGGTCTGAACCTGCAAACGCGAGACCTGGTCGGCAATGGCTTCGATGCCGCCCTTGCGCTCCGGGGTGGTCGGTACGTTGTGGTCCGGGGTGGCGATGTTGGCATCGATGCGCCACGGCTTTCGCCCGGCCAGACGCAGGCCTTCGAAGGCTTGCGGCGAGGTCACTTCGTGGATGATGTGACGATCGATATAGATCAGCGCCGAGCCATCGTCGCGCTGCTTGACCAAATGCGAATCCCAGAGCTTGTCGTAGAGCGTTTTGCCGGCCATCAGACGGTTCCTCATCAGCTTGTTTCTATGCCCTGGGCTTATCAATAACCCTTTGGCTTGTGAGGCCGATCCTATGGGGTTAGATTAAATAACTCAAATTCATATTTTTTATGCTTTGGATAACCAACTGGAATACGAACATGGACCTGGCCAACCTCAATGCTTTTATCGCGATTGCCGAGACCGGAAGCTTCTCCGGCGCCGGTGAACGGCTGCACCTGACACAACCAGCGATCAGCAAACGCATCGCCGGGCTGGAGCAGCAATTGAATGTGCGGCTGTTCGACCGGCTCGGTCGTGAAGTGGGCCTGACCGAGGCCGGCCGGGCCCTGCTGCCAAGGGCTTATCAGATTCTCAACGTACTGGACGACACGCGCCGTGCTCTGACCAACCTGACCGGAGAAGTTACGGGTCGCCTGACTTTGGCCACCAGTCACCACATCGGCCTGCACCGCTTGCCACCGCTGTTGAGGGAATACACTCGCCGCTACCCACAGGTGGCGCTGGATATTCAGTTCCTCGATTCGGAAGTGGCCTACGAAGAAATCCTCCACGGCCGCGCAGAGCTGGCGGTCATCACCCTGGCGCCGGAGCCACATACGCTGGTCAAGGCCACGCCAGTCTGGGATGACCCGCTGGATTTCGTGGTCGCCCCGGAGCATTCATTGATCAGCAACGGCGCCGTCACATTGGCGGACATTGCCGGCCATCCGGCGGTTTTCCCCGGCGGCAACACCTTTACTCACCATATTGTCCAACGGCTGTTCGAGGCTCAGGGCCTGACGCCGAACATCGCCATGAGCACCAACTACCTGGAAACCATCAAGATGATGGTGTCGATCGGCCTGGCCTGGAGCGTTTTGCCGCGCACGATGCTCGATGAACAGGTGGCGCGCATACCTTTACCGGGCATACAGCTCAGTCGCCAGCTAGGCTATATCCTGCACACTGAAAGGACGCTGTCGAATGCTGCACGGGCGTTTATGGCCCTGCTGGACGCTCAAATCGATCTGCCAGGGACTCTCGGCTAACTTGTGCTACTCCTATAGAGCTGCCGTCCCTGTGCCTAACGCCCAAATCAGCTCAAGGCCCCTTAACAATGCCGAAATCTGTTGACCGTATTCCGCCGATGCCGCGTATTCAGGCCATTGATCCACGGCGATCCGAGCAGAGCTGGGAGAGCGCGCCGCAATTGCTCGCGGCGCTCAACGGTGCCCGCCTCGGCGCCTGGTACTGGGACATCGAGCGCGGGCAGATCAGTTGGTCGCGCGGCACTCAGGCCTTGTTCGGCTTCGATCCGCGGCAACCGCTGCCCGAAGACCTGGAATACCTTGACCTGCTGCCGCCGGAAGACCGGGCGAAAACCATCCGCGCCTTCCACGCGGTGATTGCCGGTGCGCCGCTGGAACAGGCGATGCACCACCGCATCCGCTGGCCCGACGGCAGCCTGCACTGGCTGGAGATCAACGGAAGCCTGTTGCCGGACAAACACGGTCGCCCCCGAATGATCGGGGTGATCCGCGAAATCACCCACCAGCGGCAACGGGAACAGGCGCTCAGCAGTTCGGAGAAACGTTTTGCGACACTGTTTCACCTGTGCCCGAACATGGTACTGCTGACCCGTCAGGAAGACGGCCTGATCAGCGAGGCCAACCAGTATTTCGAAAGCCTGTTCGGCTGGCCGGTGCAGAGCGCCATCGGTCGCACCACCCTGGAACTGGGCCTGTGGGTGCATCCCGAGCAACGGGCCGAGCTGGTCAAGAAGACCAAGGCCAAGGGCGAACTGATCAGCATGGAGGTGCA
Source organism: Pseudomonas sp. CH235 (assembly GCF_004368175.1). Classification (NCBI taxonomy): domain Bacteria; kingdom Pseudomonadati; phylum Pseudomonadota; class Gammaproteobacteria; order Pseudomonadales; family Pseudomonadaceae; genus Pseudomonas; species Pseudomonas sp. CH235. The sequence goes on along the minus strand of NZ_RRZJ01000003.1, from coordinate 191,102 downwards.
GTTTCGCGCCAGCAACGGCCAGATCCACGACGGCATCCTTAGCGCGCAAAAGGTCGAACTCGAAGGCCAGCCGTACCTGCTCAGTACCTTCCTCGACACCACTGAACGCAAAGCCGCCGAACATGCCCTGAAAGACAGCCAGGAACGCCTCGACCTGGCGCTGGATTCGGCGCAGCTCGGCACCTGGGACTGGCACATTCCCAGCGGCATGCTCTATGGCTCGGCCCGCGCTGCGCAATTACACGGTCTGGAGCCAAAACCGTTCCATGAGTCGTTCGAAGAGTTCTTCGAGGGCGTCCCCGGCGAAGAGCGCGACAGCATGCGCGACGCCTATCGCAGCCTGCGCGAAGGCCCGGCCGGCAATTACCAGCTGACTTACCGCGTACAACTGCCCGACGGCAGCTCGCGTTATCTGGAAAGCCGCGCCCGCCTCTATCGCGACGACAACGGCGTACCGTTGCGGATGGCCGGCACCCTGCTGGACATCACCGATCAGGTTGAACGCGAGCAACGGCTGGTGGCTTCGGAAGAGAAATTCGCCACGCTGTTCCAGGTCAGTCCCGACCCGATCTGCGTCACGCGTCAGGAAACCGGGGAATTCATCGAGATCAACTCCAGTTTCTCCCAAACCTTCGGCTGGAGCGCCAGCGATGTGATCGGCCACACCGCCGAAGAAATCGGCCTGTGGGACGCCTCGGCGAAAAGCCTGCAACGCATCGAACGGGTGATCCGCGAACAGGGCCTGAGCAATGTTGCGATCATCGTCCAGCACAAGGACGGCCAGTCGCTGACCTGCGTGATTTCCAGCCGTCAGATCAGCGTCGGCAACCAGCCGTGCATCGTTACCACGCTGCGCGACATCACCCAGCAACAGCGCTCGGAAGCGGCGCTCAAGGCCAGCGAAGAGAAATTCGCCAAGGCGTTCCACTCCAGCCCCGACGCCATCACCATCACCGAGCGCGACACCGGACGTTATCTTGAGGTCAACGACGGTTTCTGCCGCCTCACCGGCTACCGCGCCGACGAAGTGGTGGGCAAAACCGTGTATCAGGTCGGTATCTGGGCCGAGGAAAAACAACGCTCGGCACTGCTCGCCGAGCTGCAGATCAAGGGCCGCGTGCACCATCAGGAAATGCTCGGGCGCAACAAGCGCGGCGAGATCCTGACGGTGGAAGTCTCGGTCGAACCGATCACTCTCAACGAAACCGCCTGCCTGCTGCTCACCGCCCGGGACGTCAGCCTGCTGAAGAACGCCGAGGCGCAGATCCGCCACCTGGCCTATCACGATCCACTGACCAACCTGCCCAACCGCGCACTGCTGATGGATCGCCTGAGCCAGCAGATTGCCCTGCTCAAGCGCCACAACCTGCGCGGTGCGCTACTGTTTCTCGATCTGGATCACTTCAAGCACATCAACGACTCGCTGGGTCACCCGGTTGGCGACACGGTGCTGAAAATCATCACCGCGCGGCTTGAAGCCAGCGTGCGCATGGAAGACACCGTGGCGCGGCTCGGTGGCGATGAATTCGTGGTGTTGCTCAGCGGTCTGGAGGGCACGCGCAACGAAGTCAGCGCGCAAGTACGCGAGCTGGCCGACACCATTCGCGAACTGCTGTCAGAGCCGATGTTCCTCGACGGCCAGCGCCTGCAAGTGACGCCGAGCATCGGCGTGGCGCTGATTCCCGATCACGGCTCGACCCCGACCGACCTGCTCAAACGCGCCGATATTGCGCTGTACCGGGCCAAGGATTCGGGGCGCAACACCACGCAGATGTACCACAACACCATGCAAAAGGCGGCCAGCGAACGGCTGCGCATGGAGACCGACCTGCGCCTGGCGCTGTCCCGGGGCGAGTTCGACGTGCACTACCAACCGCAAATCGACGCCCGGGACAACCGCATCATCGGCGCCGAAGCCCTGGTGCGCTGGAATCACCCGGAACTCGGCGCGCAATCGCCCACCGAATTCATCAAGGTGCTGGAGGACAGCGGGCTGATTCTGGAAGTCGGCACCTGGATCCTCGATGAGGCGTGCGAAGCCTTCAAGCAATTGATCGCCGAAAAACTGATCGACCCTCTGGCCTTCAGCCTGTGCGTGAACATCAGCCCCCGGCAGTTCCGCCAGAATGACTTCGTCGAGCGCATCGAGCGCAGCATGAGCAGCCACGGCCTGCCCTGCTCCTTGCTGAAACTGGAAATCACCGAAGGCATCGTCATTCAGAATCTGGAAGACACCATCAGCAAAATGCGTCGTCTGAAAAAACTCGGCGTGAGTTTTGCCATGGACGATTTCGGCACCGGCTATTCATCGCTGACCTACCTGAAACGATTGCCGGTGGACACGCTGAAGATCGATCAGTCGTTCATCCGCGACGCCACCACCGACCCCAACGACGCCGAAATCATCCGCGCCATCGTCGCCATGGCCCGCAGCCTGGAACTGGAAGTGATCGCCGAAGGCGTGGAAACCCCGGAACAGCTGGCCTTCCTGCAAGGGCTGGGCTGCCATTTGTATCAGGGTTATCTGCACAGCCGGCCGTTGCCGCTGGAAGGGTTGAAGGGATTGCTGAAATGACCCGACACCTGCGATTGCTTGTCGCAAGTATTGACCCAGGCCGGTAATTGCCAGGGTTGGCGGCAACCTGTAGGGTCGCGTTTTTTCGCGCTGTTTCGAGATCGATCATGCAGGATGCAACCCTCCCCCGCCCGGCCCTGCTGGGCATTGACCTTGGCACCACCAACAGTTTGATCGCCGTCTGGCAGGACGGTCAGGCCCGATTGATCCCCAACGCCCTCGGCGAGGTACTGACCCCTTCGGTGGTCAGCCTCGATGAAGACGAGACCATTCTGGTCGGCAAAGCCGCACGCGCACGCCTGACGACCCACCCGGAACGAACAGCCGCCGCGTTCAAGCGATTCATGGGCAGCGACCGGCAGATCGAACTCGGCACCAAAACCTTCAGCCCCGAAGAGTTATCGGCACTGGTGCTGGGCTCACTCAAGCAGGACGCCGAAGCCTTTCTCGGCCACCCGGTGGCTGAAGCGGTGATTTCCGTGCCGGCGTATTTCAGTGACGAGCAACGCAAACGCACGCTGTTCGCCGCCGAACTGGCGGGCCTGAAGGTTTCCCGACTGATCAACGAGCCGACCGCCGCTGCAATGGCGTACGGGCTGCACGAGCAGAAATTCGAACGCACGCTGATCTTCGATCTGGGCGGCGGGACGTTCGATGTCACGGTGCTGGAATATGCGTTGCCGCTGATTGAAGTGCATGCGTCCACCGGCGACAACTTTTTGGGTGGGGAGGACTTTACCGCTGCACTGCTGAATGCCTGTCTGAAAAGCTGGCAACTGACCCCGTCGATGATTGATCCGCAAGGCATGGCCAGCCTGGGCGATGCCCTGGAACAACTCAAATGCAAACTCGGCGAAGGACCTCAATCGCTGAACTGGCGCCATGCCGACGAACTGTACGAATGGTCGCTGGATGAAGCCGCTGCCGTGAAGATCTGGGAACCGTTGCTGGCACGATTGCGCGCGCCGATCGAACAGGCCCTGCGCGATGCGCGCCTGAAACCACGGGATCTCGACAGTCTGGTGCTGGTCGGTGGGGCAACGCGGATGCCTGCGGTACAACAGTTGGTCGCCACACTGTTCGGACGCCTGCCCTACCGACATCTTGATCCCGACACCCTCGTTGCACTGGGTGCGGCCACGCAAGCGGCCTGCAAGGCGCGCGATGGTGCGATCGAAGAACTGATTCTGACCGATGTCTGCCCGTATACGCTGGGCATCGCAACCATGCGTGGCAAAGGCATCGACGGCGCCTTTTCACCGATCATCGAACGCAACACCATCATCCCGACGTCACGGGTCGAGCGCTACCACACAACCCATCCCCGGCAGGAGCTGCTGCGCATTGCCGTTTATCAGGGTGAGCGGCCGTGGGTACGTGACAACATCCTCATTGACGCTTTCGATGTCACCTTGACGCCCACCGATAACATTCAGGAGTTGGACGTACGCTTCAGTTACGACATCAACGGTTTACTCGAGGTCGACGTCACGCTGCTCCAGACCGGCGAACGCCACAGCCACAGCATCGACCGCAGTCCCACCGGGCTGAATGAACAAGCACGCAGAGACAGCCATAACCGTCTGTCGACGCTGAAGGTCCATCCACGCGACGCATTGCCCAACCGCACACTGCTGGCCCGTCTGGAGCGGGCATGGATGCAAAGTCTGGGCACGCAGCGCGAACACATTGCCGAGTGGCTGCACAACTTCACCACGGTACTCGGCGGACAGCAGCCGGCCGAGATCGCCAGCCACCGCTCAGAGCTCAACAAGGCGCTGGATCAACTGCGCCTCTAACCGTTGAGTCGCCGCAGAGCAGCCTGCAAACCACCGGACAGCATTTCACCACCGCCGCTGTCCGGTGGTGCCCCGTACTGGTTGGGCAACTTGTCACCGGGAAAGCCGAACAGCAGCAGCGGCAGGAAGGGCAAGACCGGCGACAAGGCCATGAATATCAGCAATGTGGGCAGGCCTCGTCCCATATCATGCAAACGGCGCAGAGTGGCACCGAATAACAGCAGAACACCCAGTAACAGGATCAGAATGCCAAAGAATGTGGTACCGCTGATCAATCCTGCCACCGGCGTAATCACCACCCCCCCCAGGACCTGGGCGATAAAAGCCTTGCGCCCCAGCCGCGACCCCAGGCGCCAGATCGCCCCTGCTGGCACCGGCTGAATATCACTTTTGGCCAACATCAAACGCTCCGACCAGGACAGCAAGGCACACAGCGCCAGGCGCAAGCCGATACTGTTCTTCACGTCATCCTTGCCCTGCTGCAATTGGCGCAGCACTCGCGTTTTCGGCACTCCGGCAGCGCCATAGCGAACCATGGCCTTGAGCGAATCGAGGGCTTCGTATGCCAACAGTTTGTCGACCCCAAAATCCGTCAACACCTTGCGCGGCGGCCACACCGGCTCGCCCTTGATCAAGCCGTCACGAAACCCTTCGAACCAGTCATCCTCGCAACTGACTGCCGCGATGGACTGCAGCAAGGCACGATGCTGCTCGGCGCTCAGGCTCGGGTCGTGATAGAGCACGCCCCAGAACATCAACAGCCCCAACAGATCGTCGCCACACGCAGCGCGGTCGCTCTCGATGCAGGTGTAAAGCAGGGTATTGGCAGGCAATCGGGCGCTGTCGAGTGCCTGCTGCACGCTGAACAATTGCTGCACCAACAAGCCGTGCACCGGATCATTGCCTTGCAGCCAGCCCAGTAAACCGTCGCAATTGCCTTGCTCGCGTTGCAACCGCCGCAACAGTGGCTGCAGTCGACTCAAAGGATGAGCCGGACTGAACGGCAGACGCTCCAGGCACTGCCCATCGATCATTGGCAGCCAGCGCTCCGGCTGATCCAGCAACGCCAGCAAAAACACGGTTTGAGCGTGCCACTCCCAGGCAGCCTCGCCCAGCCCCACCGGCGGCAACCCTATCCCGCGACGGCTCAACTGAAGGAGCAGATCGAGCTCGGACAAGTCACAGTCGTCTTTGACGGCGCCCAATTTGAACGCTTCTGCGATGCGCTCCAGGGCGGTGTCACTGTAGGGCCGCAAGCGACGCAGCCACAGACGACAGACCTTGTGCAGCTCGCCTGTTGTCAGTTCCTGCGGCAATTGCTGCGATATTGAATCCGCTTCGCTGAATACGCTCATAGCCTGCGCAATCGGCGCATTCTCCAACCAGCGCAGATGTTGTCCGGCCTGAACTTTGAACCCGCTCAACACCAGGCATTCAAGCGCATCGACCGGGAGCGGCTGATCCAGAATCCGCTGCAGCAAGACCGCATCACCGCGATGCAGCGCCCAGGCATGCCGGTACAGTTGCAGCAGCCTGCTGTCGGCATTCTCACCCAGCAGTTGGGCAAGCAACGGGAGCTCATCGCCTGTCATGCGCCAATCGACAAAACTTTGCGCCAGGCTATCGAGCTTCAACCGTCCAACACCCAACCAACGGTTCAGCGTCTCGGGGCGTTGTGACGGACTGCCGTATACCTGCGCGTCATCCCCGAGATCCGCAGGCCACTCGGAGAAATCGCCCAGACAATCGAACGCCTGAATCAGCAGAGGCAGAAAAGTCGGTTGCCGCTTGGCGCATAATTCCAGCAGACGACTTTCGGCCATCGGATGGCGGAACTCGTTCCACAGTCGGATCCAGCAAGGCAATGCCTGATCGTCCCGCCCCAGCAGACTGCTCTGACACGCCAACAGGTAAAGCCAGTCCACGTCATCAGGTGCCTCCAGCTGCTTTTCGACGCAGCACTGCAAAAATGTCGATGCACCGATGCCCGCCTGAGTGAACTGCACCAGCAAACGCTTGATGAACGCAGCATCATCCGGCAACGGCAGACAGGTGTGCTGACCGGCGAAGTCGGCAAACTCATGGAGTGGACGCTTGGCGAAAATGAAGTCAAGGCTGCGTGCGTACCAGAGTGTTTCGGTCTGCGCAGCCTCTGACCAAGCGCTCATCAGATCGGTATCGAACGGGTCAGGCGTTTCAATTCGTTGCAGAAAGGCTTCAACCCGCTGTGCGTCTTCGAATTCCAGATCCAGCAACTGCTGATCCCAGGCCATTCGCCTGGCCAACAAATTCGCGCAGCGGTAAGACAGCGGACCGGCGTCGGCCAGCCGGTGGTAGAGCCCCCAACTGAGTTCATCAAGCTGTTCCAGCGACAGCTCATCAAGCGCCCGGACAAATGCCTGCCATGCCCCGACATTGAACCGCCGCGCGGGATCGTCAAGTAATTCGCAGAAATCCACGAACGCCTGCGGGACCTCGACATCCTCCTGCCCTGAATCTTCAGTTTCTTCCTCGGGCGCTTCTTCCTCGCCTTCCCGCGCCAGACGCAACGCGTTTTCGTAGGCCATACGCAGCGCCTGAAAACCTTCCGGATCGGTTTCCGGATGATGCGACGGCAAACGTGCGCGGTAGGCATCACGAATCCGGGTTTCGTCGGAGGTGGGCTCGATGCCCAGGCGAATCCAGCAACTCATGACCAGTCGAACTCCTTGAGCGATGCCGGACGGGGTAACGCATCAATTTCCATGTGCCAGGGCAGGTCGGCCAGAAAGTGCGGGATGTTCTGGGCGAGGCCGCGGGTGATTCGCAGGTTATGAGCACTGTCCCCCTGCCGCTCCAACTCCCAGGCTAACTCGTCGTCGCTTGTGTTCAGGCAGCACCAAAAGCTGCGACCCACAACAAAGCCATTGAAGTAGGACATCCAGTTACCGTAGTGAAACTGCGCCCTGACGGCCAAACGACTGTGCAGCCAGTTGCTTTCGGCCAGATCAATCCACTGATTGCGCACCGCGCAACGTAGGAGAAATCCCATCCGCCCGTAGTCCCAGGACAAAATTCCTCCGGGACCACAACCGCCAAAAGTGCGACTGGCAAACTCATGCAGAACACGCTCGCGAGGGCTCAGCTCTTCGAGCAGGCGTTGCCATTCATTCGGCAGACAACGTTGCCACGCCGAATAGGCGCCACTCAGGTGCTTGGCATGTCCGTCGTCCGTCATCCATTGAAGCATGTCGAACAATTGTCGCCGGTCATCGATTCCCCAGCTGCCTTTCAGGTCGATATAGCGGTCGTCGCAGAAGGCAGGGTCGTCATACCCGGCGCCGGTGTTGAGCGCTGCCATTGGCGCAGAAAGGGCGCACAGCCAGCGCTGTTGAATATCGTCCATGAAAAAAGGCTCCAGGCCGACCGATAAGGATGGGGGTCGGCAAAACTGCGGCGGATTGTAGAGAAACCGCCGCTGGCGGCAAAGTCGAACAGCCATTTTCTTGCGCCCACAAAAAAGGCCCCGACGTATCGGGGCCTTCATTCAGCGGCTTATCGCCCGTTCAGACGATTTGTTTCTGCAAGTGACTCAGTGTTGCAGAGCCGGCTGCGCTCCGTTGATCGGGATGCGCTTGGCTTTCGCCTCTTCCGGGATCACGCGCAACAGGTCGATGCTCAACAGACCGTTGCTCAGGCCGGCGGCCTTGATCTCGATGTGATCGGCCAGACGGAAGGACAACTTGAATGCACGCTGGGCAATGCCCTGGTGCAGGAACGTGACGCCTTCGTTGGCATCACGCTTGCCGCCACTGATGGTCAGCACGCCTTTCTCGACTTGCAGTTCCAGGTCTTCTTCCTGGAAACCGGCCGCCGCCACGACGATGCGGTATTGATCGTCACCGTGTTTTTCCACGTTGTAAGGCGGATAGGTGCTGCCTGGCTCGTTGCGCAGAGCGGTTTCGAACAGGTCGTTGAAACGGTCGAAACCCACCGAAGAACGGAACAGTGGAGCGAGGGAAAATGCAGTACTCATGATTCAAATCTCCTGAAAACAATCAGCAAGTTTTTTTGTCTCCGCGACCCGAATTCGGCATCGCGTAACCCTTAGATAGGGACCTGCGTTTTGTTTTCAAGAGATCGTTTGAAGATTTTTTCAGGCGGCTTCAGCGACCGGCAAACCCAGCAAACGCGAGACCTGATCCGGCTCGGTCTCCCGGCGCAGCACGGTAAACAGCTCGACGGCTTCGGGATAATTGCGGGTCAACATGGCCAGCCATTGCTTCAAACGGCCCGGCGATTGGCGCGCGGTCATTTGAGCTTTGGCTTGCAGCCAGAAGTCCTGGATCAGCGGCATCAGTTCGGTCCAGGTCATCTCGACGACTTCCTCGCCGGCACGGGCAGCGGCGATCTGTTTGGCCAGATCCGGACGCGATACAAGACCGCGACCGAGCATGATGTCTTCTACGCCGCTGATTTCCCGGCAGCGGCGCCAGTCTTCGACGCTCCAGATGTCACCGTTGGCAAACACCGGCACCTTGACCACGTCCTGCACGCGCGGAATCCACTCCCAATGCGCCGGCGGCTTGTAGCCGTCGACCTTGGTCCGGGCGTGAACCACGATGTGCTCGGCACCGCCCTCGGCCAGCGCCGTGGCGCAGACCAGCGAGCCGTCGGGGCTGTCGAAACCCAGGCGCATCTTGGCGGTAACCGGAATGTGTGCAGGAACGGCACGACGCACGTGTTCGACGATCCGGTTGAGCAGTTCCGGCTCCTTGAGCAGCACCGCACCGCCACGGGATTTGTTGACCGTTTTTGCCGGACAACCGAAGTTCAGGTCGATCACTTCAGAACCGAGCTCGCAGGCCAGCGCCGCGTTTTCTGCCAGGCACACCGGATCGGATCCGAGCAATTGCACGCGCAGTGGCACGCCGGAAGCGGTGCGCGCACCGTTGAGCAGTTCAGGGCCGAACTTGTGGAAATAGGCCGGGGTCAGCAACTGATCGTTGACCCGAATGAACTCGGTCACGCACCAGTCAATACCGCCGACACGGGTCAGGACATCGCGCAGGATGTCGTCGACCAACCCTTCCATCGGCGCCAGAGCAATTTGCATGGGAAACACACACTCAAGGAAAAACGTGCGGCAGTTTACTGGGTTTCGCGGGTTAAACCCATGTCCGCCGTCTGTATGGCCGGGCCGTAGCCTTCGATGAACTCGGCGGGCATGCGCTTGGGCCTGCCGGTGGACAGTTCGATGCAGACGAAGGTGGTCTGGGCGCGCAGCAGCGTGGCGTTGTCGCTGGGGCGAATCAGCTGGAAGTGACGGGTCATTTTCAGGCGCTGATCCCAATCGACGATCCAGGTCGCCAGTTGCAGCTCGTCGCCTTCATAGGCGGCGGCCAGGTAATCGATTTCGTGGCGCACAACGGCCATCGCCCGATCCAGACGCCGGTACTCGACCAGATCCAGACCCAGACGCTGCGAGTGGCGCCAGGCGCAGCGCTCGAGCCAGGTCACGTAGACCGCGTTGTTGGCGTGGCCCAGCCCGTCGATGTCCTCGGCGCCCACTTGCAGATCAATGGTAAACGGCGTTGCCCGATCCCAGCCCATGCCCTACTCCCGGTCAAATGATTCAACCGGGGCAGTGTAACGGATGACTAGGCCGATTGCCGCGCCTGAAGGCTGCGCCCGGCCAGCAGTGATAACACGCCATCAATCACCCGAGGGTCGGCCAGTACGCGTTGATGGCCGCCGGCTTCCAGACGCAGCAAGCGACTGTCGAACCAGGATTCGTGGATCAGTTGGGATTCCTTGACCGAAACGAAAGTGTCGTCTTCGGCATGCACGATCAGGCCCGGTATATCCAGTTGATAGTGGGCGACATCGAGGGTGGCGGCGCGCATGCCGACGTCCTGTTCAACCTCGCGAATGAACGCGGAACGAGCTCTGGGTGGCATGCCGACGTAGCGGGCAAATCCGCGCAAAACACCAAGAATTCGCGCCGGAGCGGCAATGCTCACCAAGGTCTCGGTACGCAACCCCAGTTGCACAGCGAGCATGGCGCTGGCGCCGCCCATGGAGTGGCCGATGACCGCTTGCAGCGGTGGTAATTCGGCAGCGGCCTCAAGCATCGCACGAGCGAACAGCACGACATTGGCTTCACGCCCCGGCGAGCGGCCGTGGGCCGGACCATCAAGCGCGACTACGGTGTAGCCCGCTTCGACCAGCGCAGTGATCAATGCAGCAAACTGGGTGGGCCGCCCTTCCCAACCGTGCATCAGCAAGACAGTCGGGCCTTGCCCCCAACGCAGGGCCGAGAGACCGAAACGCAAGGTAATGCGCTCGGATTTGGCCAGCAGCGGCAGTTCCCAGTCCCGCGGTGCATTCGCGCGCGGCGTCATGAACGCCAGCCGCATTTTGCTCGCCACCAGTTTCGGTGCGAACCAGCCCAAGGTGCCATTAACGCCGCGAACCCACTTCAACGTGCTCATCGCTCTCTCCTCGGGCTTGTAGCCTTCAGGTCAACGCACCGCCGACTTGGCAGCACGCAGCAATCGATCGGATAAATCCCCAGGGCCCAACGCCCTTGAGAGCGCCAGACCACCTACCATCAAGGCCACGTCGGCCAACGCTTTATCGATGTCTTCAGGGCTTGAAGCCAACTGCGCAATCATCAGTTCCAGGTGCTCGTTCAGCGCTATGCGGAATTCTTCCGGCAGCCGCCCAAGCTCGCCGATGGAGGCCGGAATCGGGCAGGCCGAATCGCTGGAATCGCGATGCTTGCGCGACAGATAGAACGCAGCCACAAGGGCGCGGCGCTCTTCACCGGTCAGCTCGCTGTCCATGTCGGCAATCAGGTCGCGACGGCGACCGAGCAATTGCTTGAACGCCTCAAGCATCATTGCGTCCTTGCTTTCGAAGTGGGCGTAGAAGCCACCGACGGTCAGGCCGGCTGCACCCATCACTTCGCCCACGCTCGGTTCAGCCGGGCCGCGCTGGATCAGTGCAGCGCTGGCGGCCTTGAGAATGCGTTCGCGGGTTTGAGCTTTCTTGTCGTTCATCGTCGCCTCCGAATATTACGATAGCAATATTATTCTCATAATAATATTCCGCAAGTCACAAGCGTGACCGCTGGTCTGAAGCACAGTGTTAAGGAAAAAGAGGATTTGGCCAAACGCCAGACAAACAAAAGGGCCATTCAATAATTGAATGACCCTTATAAAATCCCGCAGAGCGGGTAATCGTGGCGTCCCCTAGGGGACTCGAACCCCTGTTACCGCCGTGAAAGGGCGGTGTCCTAGGCCACTAGACGAAGGGGACACAAACCTTCTATACAAATGATCAGCGCTGAGTACTGATCGATTCAAGGCCGGTGTGGCCAGACCTTGAACTGTAAATTGGTGGAGCTAAGCGGGATCGAACCGCTGACCTCCTGCATGCCATGCAGGCGCTCTCCCAGCTGAGCTATAGCCCCGGATTTTTCGCCTCTCGGCGGAGCGACATCTTGCAACATCGCTTCTGTAAAACTGGCGTCCCCTAGGGGACTCGAACCCCTGTTACCGCCGTGAAAGGGCGGTGTCCTAGGCCACTAGACGAAGGGGACGCAAACCCTTCTATACAACTGATCAACGCTGAGTGTTGATCGCTTCGAAGCCGGTGTGGCCAGGCTTCGAAGTGTAAATTGGTGGAGCTAGACGGGATCGAACCGTCGACCTCTTGCATGCCATGCAAGCGCTCTCCCAGCTGAGCTATAGCCCCTCATCGTTGATGTCATCGCTGAGGACGGGGCGAATCTTAAGGGCGTATCGAAAGGCTGTCAAACTTATTTTTGAAAAAATTCAAAATTTTTTGTCGGCATTACAATCACTTACCGCCCTCCCCCGTAAATTCGGGGGAAAACACCGAAGGACAGGATCAAAAGATCCTGACCTTCGGTGCGTCCTGCAGAGTCAAACGCAATCAGGCGATGGCGCCCAACAGCTTTTCCCACTCTTTGTTTTCTTTCTTCGACACACCGCCCAGCAGGTCAATCGCCTGGCGCAGACGGAAACGGGTCAGGTCCGGCCCGAGGATTTCCATCGCATCGAGCACCGACACCGAACTCGCCTGCCCGGTGATCGCGGCAAACATCAGCGGCATTGCATCACGCAGCTTCAGCTCGAGGGATTCGACCACCGCCTGAATCGTCGCGGTGATGCTGTCCTTCTCCCACTGACGCAGGCTCTCAAGCTTCCACAGGATCAACTGCATCAGTTGACGAACCTGATCGCCCGAGAGCTTTTTCGATTCGAACAGCTTGGCATCCGGGTTCACGCCACCGGAGAAGAAGAACCCGGCCAGCGGTGCAACCTGGCTGAAGGTTTCGACACGGCCCTGAACGTGCGGCGCGATCTTCATCATGTATTCGGAATTGAACGCCCACTTCTGCACGCGAGCGGCGAACTCTTCCACCGGCAGATCACGCAGCCACTGGCCGTTGAGCCACGACAGTTTCTCGATGTCGAAGATCGGACCGCCCAGCGACACACGCTTGAGGTCAAAGTTGTCGACCATTTCCTGCAGCGAGAACTTCTCGCGCTCGTCCGGCATCGACCAGCCCATGCGGCCCAGGTAGTTGAGCATCGCCTCAGGCATGAAGCCCATGCGCTCGTAGAACGTCACCGAAGTCGGGTTTTTGCGTTTGGACAGCTTGCTCTTGTCCGGGTTGCGCAGCAGCGGCATGTAGCACAGCTCCGGTTGTTCCCAGCCGAAGTACTCGTAGAGCAGGATCAGTTTAGGCGCCGATGGCAGCCATTCTTCACCGCGCAGCACGTGGGTGATACCCATCAGGTGATCGTCAACCACGTTGGCCAGGAAGTACGTCGGCAGACCGTCGGTCTTCATCAGCACTTGCATGTCCATGCGATCCCACGGGATCTCGACGTCGCCACGCAGCATGTCCGGAACCACGCAGACGCCTTCGCTCGGCACCTTCATGCGGATCACGTGCGGCTCGCCGGCAGCCAGGCGACGGGCGACTTCTTCCTTGGACAGCAACAGCGCACGGCCGTCGTAACGCGGGGTTTCGCCGCGTGCCATTTGCTCGGCGCGCATCTGGTCCAGCTCTTCGGCGGTGCAGAAGCACGGGAAGGCGTGGCCCATGTCGACCAGTTGCTGGCAATACTTCCGGTAGATATCGCCGCGCTCGCTCTGACGGTACGGGCCGTGCGGGCCGCCAACGTCCGGGCCTTCGCTCCAGTCGATGCCCAGCCAGCGCAGGGCGTCGAAGATCTGCTGTTCGGACTCGCGGGTCGAACGCAACTGATCGGTGTCTTCGATCCGCAGGATGAACTCACCGCCGTGCTGCTTGGCAAAGCAGTAGTTGAACAGTGCGATGTAAGCGGTACCTACGTGGGGATCCCCGGTAGGCGATGGCGCGATGCGAGTGCGGACGGTGGTCATGGCATGTCTCGAAAAGAATGAAAAGCAAAGAACGATCAAGCGGCGAATGGTAACAGGCGACACCCGCCCCGCTCCAGCGGGCAGGGCATTTAAGCCAAGGTTGCGTCTGGAACGCCCGTTGGCCGTGGTGAATGGCCGAATATCAACAGACAGCATTTACCGCTCATCGGCTGTATGCCAGATTCGCCTGCTGATAACTTTCCTTACAATTCCTCGACTACAGTTTGCCCATGCCTGCCCAACTCAAGCGTCGCCTGTTCATTTTCCTGTTGCTGGTCCTGTTGATTGCCGGGGGCTTTTTCGCTCATTGGTTTTTCAAGGGACGCTTTTATGAAAGCACCGACAACGCCTATGTCCAGGGTGAAATCACCCGCGTGTCGAGCCAGTTGAGCGCACGCATCGACGAAGTCCTGGTGCAGGACAATCAGCACGTGGAAAAAGGCCAGTTGCTGATCCGTCTCGAAGGCGATGACTTCCGCCTCGCCGTCGATCGCGCCAACGCCGCCCTCGCCACCCGCGAGGCCGAACGCCTGCAAGCTCAGAGCAAACTGACCCAGCAAGCCAGCCTGATCGCCGCCAGCGACGCGCAAGTAGCCACGACCCAGGCGACGCTCGGCCGTTCGCAGGTGGATTTGTCGCGGGCAGAAACCCTGCGCAAACCCGGCTACGTTTCCGAGGAGCGGGTCACCACCCTCTCCGCCGACGCCCGCATCGCTCGCTCGCAAGTGGCCAAGGCCCAGGCCGATGCCCAAAGCCAGCGCCAGCAGGTCAACGCACTGACCGCCGAAATCAAACGCCTCGACGCGCAGATCGCCAACGCCCGCGCCGACCTCGCCCAGGCCGAACTGAACCTGACCCGCAGCGAAATCCACGCGCCGATCAGCGGCCTGATCGGCCAGCGTGCCGCGCGCAATGGTCAAGTGGTACAGGCCGGCGCGTATCTTTTGTCGATCGTTCCGGACGAGGACATCTGGGTGCAGGCCAACTTCAAGGAAACCCAGATCGGCCACATGCAGCCGGGCCAGAAGGCCGAACTGCTCTTCGACGCCTATGGTGATACGCCGATAGAAGCCCGGGTCGACAGCCTGTTCGCCGCCTCTGGCGCGCAGTTCAGCCTGTTGCCGCCGGACAACGCCACCGGCAACTTCACCAAGGTCGTGCAGCGGATTCCGGTCAAGCTGACCTTCAAGGCCGATAACCCGCTGCACGGCAAGATCCGTCCGGGCATGTCCGTCACCGCCACCGTGAACATCAAAGACGCCCCGGACAATGGCCGGTGATTCACTGATCCGCCCGGTCGGCGAACCGACCCGGCGGGACTGGATCGCGGTGATGAGCGTGATGCTCGGCGCCTTCATGGCGGTGCTCGACATCCAGATCACCAACTCCTCGCTCAAGGACATTCAGGGCGCCCTGTCGGCGACGCTGGAAGAAGGCTCGTGGATCTCGACGTCTTATCTGGTGGCGGAAATCATCATGATTCCGCTGACCGCCTGGCTGGTGCAGTTGTTGTCGGCCCGTCGGCTGGCGGTGTGGGTGTCGCTGGGATTTCTGATTTCGTCGCTGTTGTGCTCGATGGCCTGGAGCCTGGAGAGCATGATCGTGTTTCGCGCCATGCAGGGATTCACCGGCGGCGCGCTGATCCCGCTGGCGTTCACCCTGACTCTGATCAAACTCCCCGAACACCACCGGGCCAAAGGCATGGCGATGTTCGCCATGACCGCCACCTTCGCCCCGTCCATCGGCCCGACCCTCGGCGGCTGGCTCACGGAAAACTGGGGCTGGGAGTACATCTTCTATATCAACATCCCGCCGGGGCTGATCATGATCGCCGGGCTGATGTACGGGCTGGAGAAGAAAGAAGCGCATTGGGAACTGCTGAAAAGCACCGATTACACCGGCATTCTCACGCTGGGCATCGGCCTCGGTTGCCTGCAGGTTTTTCTTGAGGAAGGCCATCGCAAGGACTGGCTGGAATCGAGCCTGATCGTGACGCTGGGCAGCATCGCCCTGCTGAGCCTGATCACCTTCGTGATCGTGCAGATTTCCAAGCCCAACCCGCTGATCAACCTCGGCATCCTGCGCAATCGCAATTTTGGGCTGTCGAGTATTTCCAGCCTCGGCATGGGCGTCGGGCTGTACGGTTCGATCTATCTGCTGCCGCTGTATCTGGCGCAGATCCAGAACTACAACGCCTTGCAGATCGGCGAAGTGATCATGTGGATGGGCGTGCCGCAGCTGTTTCTGATTCCACTGGTGCCGAAGCTGATGAAGTTCGTCTCGCCGAAATGGCTGTGTACGATCGGTTTCGGCCTGTTCGGGCTGGCGAGTTTTTCATCCGGGGTGCTCAACCCTGATTTCGCCGGGCCGCAGTTCAACCAGATCCAGATTATCCGCGCCTTGGGTCAGCCGCTGATCATGGTGACCATTTCGCTGATCGCCACGGCGTACATCCTGCCGCAGGACGCGGGTTCGGCGTCGAGCCTGTTCAACATCCTGCGCAACCTCGGCGGCGCCATCGGCATCGCCCTGCTCGCCACACTGCTGGACGCGCGCACCAAGACCTACTTCGATTACCTGCGCGAAGCGGTGGTGCCGACCAATCCGCAGGTGGCCGAACGCCTGGCGTCGATGACCGATCGGTTCGGCAGTGACACGGCGGCGTTGGGCAAGTTGAGCGAAATTGTCCATCAGCAGGCGCTGATCATGGCCTACAACGATGCGTTTCACTTTGTCGGGATTGCGCTGGGGATCAGCATGCTGGCGATTTTGCTGACCAAGAAACTGCCCGCCGGACTGAAGGCCGGCGAGGCGCATTAACCTTGAGCGGACGCAGAGCGTCCAGGGCTGCATTCCCACGCAGAGCGTGGGAACGATCAGTCAGACAGCCAACAGCCGCTCACGCAGCTTGGCAATTTCGTCGCGCATCTGCGCTGCCGCTTCGAATTCCAGGTCGCGGGCCAGTTGGTACATCTTCTCTTCCAGTTGGCGAATGCGTTTGGTGATCTCGCTCGGCGAGCGCAATTCGGCTTCGTACTTGGCGTTCTCTTCGGCGGCCTTGGCCATGCCCTTGCGCTTCTTGCTGCGCGAACCGGGCACGGTGGCGCCTTCCATGATGTCGGCGACGTCCTTGAACACGCCCTTCGGCGTGATGCCGTTGGCCAGGTTGAAGGCGATCTGCTTGTCGCGACGACGCTCGGTTTCACCAATAGCCCTCTCCATCGAACCAGTAATGCGGTCCGCGTAGAGAATCGCCCGGCCATTGAGGTTCCGCGCCGCGCGGCCGATGGTCTGGATCAGCGAACGCTCGGAACGCAGGAAACCCTCCTTGTCCGCGTCGAGAATCGCCACCAGCGATACTTCGGGCATGTCCAGACCTTCACGCAGCAGGTTGATCCCCACCAGCACATCAAAAGTACCCAGACGCAGGTCGCGGATGATTTCGACCCGCTCGACGGTGTCGATGTCCGAGTGCAGATAACGCACGCGCACGCCGTGATCGGCCAGGTAATCGGTCAAGTCTTCAGCCATGCGTTTGGTCAGCGTGGTGACCAGCACTCGCTCCTCCACCGCAACACGTTTGGTGATTTCCGACAATAGATCGTCGACCTGAGTCAGCGCCGGGCGTACTTCAACCTGCGGGTCGACCAGACCGGTGGGGCGCACCACTTGCTCGATCACCCGACCTGCGTGTTCGGCTTCGTAGTTGCCGGGCGTGGCCGAGACGAAAATCGTCTGTGGGCTCACCGCTTCCCACTCGTCGAAGCGCATCGGCCGGTTGTCCAGCGCCGACGGCAGGCGGAAGCCATACTCCACGAGAGTTTCCTTACGCGAACGGTCGCCCTTATACATCGCGCCGACTTGCGGCACGCTGACGTGGGATTCGTCGATCACCAGCAAGGCGTCGGCCGGCAGGTAATCGTAGAGCGTTGGCGGCGCAGCGCCGGCCGGACGACCCGACAGATAGCGCGAGTAGTTTTCGATGCCGTTGCAGTAGCCGAGCTCGAGGATCATCTCCAGGTCGAACCGGGTGCGCTGCTCAAGACGCTGGGCTTCCACCAATTTGTTGTTGTTGCGCAGATACTCGAGGCGCTCCTGCAACTCGACCTTGATCCCTTCGATGGCGTCGAGCAGGGTTTCCCGCGGCGTCACGTAGTGGCTCTTCGGATAGAAGGTGAAGCGCGGCAGCTTGCGGATGACTTCACCGGTCAGCGGGTCGAACGCGGAAATGCTTTCCACCTCGTCATCGAACAACTCGATGCGGATCGCTTCCAGGTCGGATTCCGCCGGGTAGATGTCGATCACATCGCCGCGCACCCGGAAGGTCGCACGGGCGAAATCCATGTCATTGCGGGTGTATTGCAGGTCGGCCAGGCGCCGCACCAGCGCACGCTGGTCGAGCTTGTCGCCGCGATCGACATGCAAGACCATTTTCAAATAGGTTTCCGGGCTGCCCAGACCGTAGATGCACGACACCGTGGTGACGATGATCGCGTCCTTGCGCTCGAGCAATGCCTTGGTCGCTGACAGACGCATCTGCTCGATGTGGTCGTTGATCGACGCATCCTTCTCGATGAAGGTGTCGGACGACGGCACATAGGCTTCGGGCTGGTAGTAGTCGTAGTAGGAAACGAAGTACTCGACAGCGTTGTTCGGGAAGAACGACTTGAACTCGCCGTACAACTGCGCGGCCAGGGTCTTGTTCGGCGCCAGAACCAGGGTCGGACGCTGCACCTGGGCGATCACGTTGGCGATGCTGAAGGTCTTGCCCGACCCGGTCACCCCGAGCAGCGTCTGGTGCGACAGCCCGGCTTCGATGCCTTCGACCATCAGGCGAATGGCTTCAGGCTGATCGCCGGCAGGGTCGAAACGGGTGACGAGCTGGAATTCAGACATAAACACCTCTGGAATCGCGATGCGGCGGGTAACCGCAGCACCACGAGAAAGACCGCAAACGACCGATGTCGCGCAAGGAAAAACGAAGATTGTGCTGAATGTGGAGCCGATTGCCTCGCCTTTCAAGGCAAACGTCCTACATCCGGTAAAGTCTCTGACAGGTTCATTCGACTAACGGTCGAGAAATAATCGGAAAAACTTACCTTAAAAGCCGATTCGCCTGTCGCCATTGATCGATGATGGCCTCTATACTAGCTCCCCGTTTGTGCACCGCTCTAGTGCATTCGGCTGGAGCGCCACACGTCCCTCCACTCTCCAATAGAGCTGCCGTAAAAATGAGCCTGTTCTCCGCTGTCGAAATGGCACCCCGCGATCCAATCCTGGGCCTCAACGAAGCATTCAACGCCGATACCCGGACCAATAAGGTCAACCTCGGGGTAGGTGTGTACTGCAACGAAGAGGGGCGAATTCCACTCCTGCGCGCCGTCATCGAAGCCGAAACCATTCGCGCCGCTCAGCACGCCTCGCGCGGCTACCTGCCAATCGACGGCATCGCGGCCTACGACCAGGCCGTGCAAAAGCTGCTGTTCGGCAATGATTCGCCACTGCTTGCAGCTGGCCGCGTTGTCACCACTCAGGCCGTCGGCGGTACCGGCGCACTGAAAATCGGTGCCGACTTCCTCAAGCAATTGCTGCCCAATGCCGTCGTGGCCATCAGCGACCCGAGCTGGGAAAACCACCGCGCGCTGTTCGAAACCGCCGGTTTCCCGGTGCAGAACTACCGCTACTACGACGCCGCCACCCACGACGTGAACCGTGCCGGCCTGCTGGAAGACCTCAACGCCCTGCCGAACGGCTCGATCGTCGTGCTGCACGCCTGCTGCCACAACCCGACCGGCGTCGACCTGAGCCCGGCGGACTGGAACAACGTGCTGGAAGCGGTCAAGACCAAAGGTCACGTGCCGTTCCTCGATATGGCTTACCAGGGTTTCGGTGACGGCATCGCCGAAGACGCCGCTGCCGTGCGTCTGTTTGCTGAATCCGCCCTGACCTTCTTCGTCTCGAGCTCGTTCTCCAAGTCGTTCTCGCTGTATGGCGAGCGTGTCGGTGCACTGTCGATCATCAGCGAATCGAAAGAAGAAAGCGCCCGCGTCCTGTCGCAAGTCAAACGCGTGATCCGCACCAACTACTCCAACCCGCCGACCCACGGTGCAAGCATCGTCGCCGCCGTGCTGAACAGCCCGGAACTGCGCGCTCAGTGGGAAGCCGAACTGGCTGAAATGCGCCTGCGCATTCGCGGTATGCGCGAGCAGATGGTTGCTCTGCTGGCCAAGAAAGCCCCGCAGCGTGACTTCAGCTTCGTCGGTCGTCAGCGCGGCATGTTCTCCTACTCCGGCCTGACCACCGAACAGGTTCACCGCCTGCGCAACGAGTTCGGCATCTACGCCCTGGACACCGGCCGCATTTGCGTCGCTGCGCTGAACCAGAGCAACATCGAAGCCGTGACAGACGCCATCGTTCAGGTCATCTGACCCGACGCGGCACTAAAAACGGGAAGCTTTCGGGCTTCCCGTTTTTTATTTGTCTAAAGAAAAACCGATACACCCTCTAGACTGCACCCAAACGATATTTCAGAGAGACGACATGAAAAACGATGACCTGCGCGCCGACCGCGACGATCTGGATGACTTCATCCCCCGCGCCCCGGCCAAACGCGGCAACAACCTGGTGCTGCAAGTCGCGGCCGGGGTGTTTCTCGGCGGGCTGGCGCTGTGGCTGGTGCAACTGGGCGCAACGATGCTGTACGCCAAACTGATGCTCGGCACCTTCACGTTCGGCGGTTAAGCCAGTTCCGCTGCACGCTGAGTCGCCGCATCGTCATAAACGACGTAGAGCGATTCGGCGATCTGGCTCTTGATGGCCTTGGTGCTTTCCAGACCGAGGACAAAACCTTCGGCCTTGCCGCCTGCACGGTTCAGCTCTTCAGCCGTGGCGGCCTGAGTGATCGCGTCGAAAAGCTTTTCGGCGTGTGGACCAACGCCTTTGGGCAGGCTGATTTGTGCGGTGCTCATGCGAACACCTCGACAGGACGATGGGTGAGGATGGGGCTATTCATGGCGCGTACCTTTTCGGCGAATGGCCGGCAGCGTGTGACCACTTCCGGGCGGCCATGGTAGACCTCTGCTACGGTTCTGGTAACCGCCAATCGCCGATAAACCGCCGCCCGTCCTGACCTTTCCAACAAATTTACATCTCGCGCTTGACTAGTCTTTTTAAATCAGTAACATACGCACCAATTCCGCAATAGCTCAGTTGGTAGAGCAAGTGACTGTTAATCACTGGGTCCCTGGTTCGAGTCCAGGTTGTGGAGCCAAATACAGAGCCCCTGAATCGAAAGATTCAGGGGCTTTTTTGTGGGCATTGAAAAAGTCAGCGCCATAAAAAGGGCCGATCAGTTTCGCAACTGATCGGCCCTTTTCATTCAACTACAACGGTCAGACGTGCTCGCTGCTCTTGGCATGTACCTTCGGCACGCCGTGACCGTGATCCGCATCCGGATCGATCACCGGCACTTCATTGCCGTCGCAGTCATGCAGTTTGCCGTCGCTGAAGTAGTCGCCTTCACGCAACGCTGCCAGATCGCGATAACGCAGGGTCCGCTCTTCTGCCGCCGCAAACACCGACTGCTGATCCGAGTTGCCCGCCGTGAAGTGGTTGAATGCCAGGTTCAGCAGGATCGCCATGATTGCCGACGAGCTGATGCCCGAATGGAAAATGGTCGCGAACCAGCTCGGGAAGTGATCATAGAAGTTCGGTGCGGCAATCGGGATCATGCCGAAGCCGATCGAGGTGGCGACGATGATCAGGTTGACGTTGTTGCGATAATCGACCTTGGACAGCGTGCGGATACCGCTCGCCGCCACGGTGCCGAACAGCACGATACCGGCACCACCGAGTACCGAGGTCGGCACCGCTGCGATGACCCGGCCCATGAACGGCAGCAGGCCGAGGATCACCAGGAAGATACCGCCGGTCGCCACCACATAGCGGCTCTTGATCCCGGTCACCGCCACCAGCCCGACGTTCTGGGCGAAGGCGCTTTGGGTGAACGAGCCGAAGATCGGTGCAAACATGCTCGACAGCATGTCCGCCCGCAGGCCGTTGCCCAGGCGTTTGGAGTCGACCTTGGTGCCGATGATTTCACCGACCGCCAGAATGTCCGCCGAGGTTTCCACCAGGGTCACCATGACCACGATGCACATCGACAGGATCGCGGCGAAGTGGAAGGTCGGCATGCCGAAATGGAACGGCGTCGGGAAGCCGAACATCGGGCCCTGGGTGACGTTGGAGAAATCCGCCATGCCGAGGAACACCGCCAGCACCGTGCCGATCACCATGGCCAACAGGATCGACAGACGCGAGATGGTGGAACTGCCAACCTTGCTCAGCAGCAACACCAGCACCAGCGTGACCGCCGCCAGACCGATGTTCTGCATGCTGCCGAAGTCAGGCGCGTGGCTGTTACCGCCCATGGCCCAGCGTGCGGCCACCGGCATCAGCGTCAGGCCGATGGTAGTGATCACGATGCCGGTAACAAGCGGAGGAAAGAACTTGGTGATTCGCGAAAAAACCGGCGTGATCAGCAAGCCGATCAGCGACGCCGCAATCACCGCGCCAAGCACCGACTGGAAGCCGCCCTCCCCGCCACTGCTGACAATCGCCACCATGGTGGCAACGCCGGAGAACGACACGCCCTGCACCAGCGGCAACTGACAGCCGAAAAACGGTAAACCCAGGGTTTGCAGCAACGTGGCCAGCCCCCCCGCAAACAATGAAGCAGCAATCAACAGACCGATGTCCGCCGGCGAAAGCCCGGCGGCCTGACCGATGATCAGTGGCACCGCGACGATACCGCCATACATGGTCAGAACGTGTTGCAGGCCGTAAGCCATATTCGCGCCGACCCCGAGATTCTCGTCCTCGGGCCGTTGGTGTGAAACATGGGGCGTTTTCATGGTGGGGGAGTTCCCTGGTTTTTGTTATGCGCACACTGTATGCAAGAGTTAGGACAAATGTCCATAGACTTGTATACAACTTATCAGTCACATAATGGTTAGCTAGCCACCCAACCTTCTATCTCGCTGCTTTCATCCCACAAATTCGGCAACACATCCCCAATCGATTCCACGCTTTATCCGCCCAAGCTGAAGTGTTCATGGCAACCGACGGCGCGGTCGCGTTCTTTTTATACATATAAAGTATGCATAATGAAGTCATTCAAGATTCGGTCCGATAAAAGCAAGAATGCTGCCAACGCATTCGAGCCCAGCGAGCGATGGCAACTTTGTGCAGAGGTGATCAATGAAAGATGAATACAATTTCAGCGACGGTAAACGCGGCGCCATTGCTCCCACCAAGGGTAAAACGCGCATCACCATCATGCTCGATGACGCGGTGATCGAAGCCGCGCGCGAGGTCGCTGAAAGCGAGGGGTTTGGCTATCAGACGGTCATCAACAACACCCTGCGCCACGCATTGCTTAACAGCCGTGGCGCTACCGAGGAACTCGAACATTCCAGCGGGCCATTCAAGCAAGGCATCACCGCCACCGACCTCAAGAGCCTTGAGAAAAAACTGTCGGCGGCCGTGAACGAGATCCGGCGGGTACTGGAACCGGACGTCAAACCGTAGCGTTCAAACTGGCTGAATCAAGCGCGCCAGAGCCTCTCGTGCACCGGGCTGGTGCGGCAAGTGCAGGCCGAACTCCCGTTCCAGCAATTCGATCAGTTCATCGACATCCGTCACTTCACGCCGCTCGCTCTCGGCGCCCATGCGATGGATCGCGAAACTGCCGTTGTTCAGTGTGCGCCGCCAGCCGTCGCCGGTACGCGCAACCATCAGGCGCTGGGCAAATGGCGAGTCCGGGTGGGTCGAGACGTACCAGTTGCCGAGGGTGTAATCGATGTCTTCCTGGCGTTGCAGGTCGAACAGATACATCGGCCGCCATTCGCCAGCAACCTTGGCCCGCAGCATGTAGCCATCCGCCTGCACTTCGATGCGATACGGTTCATGCGGCGTGGATTGCTCGGCGTCGGTATCGAGCACCAGCGGTGCGGTCGGCACCATGCCACCGAAGCCGACGTCGGTGATGTAACGCACGTCGTCAATGGTCACCAGGCTCAAGCGGTGAGTGCGCGCCGTCCAGCTGCCCTCGGGCTGATTCATGACCACGCGCCCGCTGATCCCCCGCGCATCGAACCCCAGCTCCAACAGCAACGCCAGAAACAGATTGTTCAGCTCGTAGCAGTAACCGCCCCGGGCGTCATTCAAAACTTTTCGCTCGATGGACGGCAGATCGATCAGGACGGGTTCGCCACTGAGCGTCGACAGGTTTTCGAAAGGAAAGGCGCCGGTGTGGCGCAATTGCAACGAGCGCAGGGTTTCAAGGGTCGGTGCCGGGGGCGCATCGAATCCCAGGCGTTGCAGGTACTGTTTCAGATTCGTCAGGCGTGGCTCGCTCATGGCTGGGTCCTTCTGCATGGGGGCG
Source organism: Pseudomonas sp. CH235 (assembly GCF_004368175.1). NCBI lineage: Bacteria > Pseudomonadati > Pseudomonadota > Gammaproteobacteria > Pseudomonadales > Pseudomonadaceae > Pseudomonas > Pseudomonas sp. CH235. Next base: position 166,861 of record NZ_RRZJ01000003.1, on the reverse strand, counting down.
CGGATCGTTCCGCCGATGGTCGCCATGTATACGGGATCCGGGCATCGAATCGACAATTGAATTAACCAATCACCTGCTAGCGCCTTTTACGCGAATCGATGCGAATCCACGTCGGCGCGTGGTCGCTGGCATGCGGTTCGTTGCGCACCCAGGCATCCACACCGGCCTCGTGCAGATAAGGGCTCAGCTTTGGATTGAGCAGCAGATGGTCGATCCGCAGCCCGGAGTTCTTCTGCCAGTGTTGGCGGAAATAATCCCAGAAGGTGTACAGCCGATCTTCGGGATACAGATGCCGCAAAGAGTCCGTCCAACCCTGATCCAGCAGGCGCTGATAGCACTCGCGGCTCTCCGGTTGCAACAACGCATCCTTGAGCCACGAACGGGTGTTGTAGATATCCAGATCGGTAGGCACCACGTTGTAATCGCCGGCCAGTACCACCGGATGATCGCTGCTTTGCAAATCCCGGGCGTATTTGATCAGGCGTTCGAACCAGGCCAGTTTGTAGTCGAACTTCGGCCCCGGTTGCGGGTTGCCATTGGGCAGGTACAGGCACCCCACCAGCACTCCATGCACCGCCGCTTCGAGGTAGCGGCTGTGTTTATCGTCGGGATCGCCGGGCAGGCCGCGCCGGCTCTCCAGCGGTTGCGCATCGCGGGCAAGAATCGCCACGCCGTTCCATGACGCCTGTCCGTGCCAGATGGCGCCATAACCGGCGGCCTCCAGATCGGCGGCAGGAAACGCGCTGTCCACCAGTTTCAGCTCCTGCAAGCAGGCGATGTCCGGCTGCTCGCGCCTGAGCCATTCCAGCAGGTTCGGCAGTCGGGCCCGCAGGCCGTTGACGTTGAACGTGGCAATGCGCATTTTTTTCATCGTGCGAATTCCTGCCATTGACCGATAAAAACTGTGACATCCACCCACCGCGACGGTTGCGTCGGATCCATCCCGTACGGCGTAATAAGCCCTCGCCCGATCGCCGAGAATCCCCACATGCAAACCACGCTGCAAGGTCAGGGCATCATCCTGCGCCCGCTTCAATACTCCGACGCCGATGCCCTGCTCCGCGCTGCCGCCGACGGTGAACTGTGGAATCTCACGGTCACCGTGGTGCCGTCAGCCTCTACCGTCGACGCTTACCTGAAGAAAGCCCTCGACGGCCGTGAGGCTGGGACGGTCATGCCGTTTGTCATCGTGCTGAAGGAAACCGGCGAAGTGATCGGCTCGACCCGGTTCTGGAAGATCGACCCGCTCAACCGCAAGCTGGAGATCGGCAGCAGCTGGATCTCGGCACGCTTTCAGAAGACCTTCGTCAACACCGAGGCCAAGTACCTGATGCTGCGCCACGCCTTCGAGGTGCTCGATTGCGTGCGCGTGCAGTTCACCACCGACGAAAACAACCAGAAATCGCGTAATGCGATCCTGCGGCTCGGCGCGCAACAGGAAGGCATCGTCCGCCACGAACGCATCATGCCGGACGGCCGCAAGCGCAACTCGGTGCGCTTCAGCATCATCGATGACGAATGGCCGCAAGTACGCCTGAACCTGGAACGCAAACTGGCGGATTACGGCCTGCACTGAACGGTCAGACGCGATTGCGCAGCCATTGCAGGAAACCTTTCTTCGGCGCAGTTACCGGCGTTTCTTCGGTCAGGGATTGCGCCTTGTGCAGACGGAAATCGAGCAGCGCCTGCATCGCGTCGTTGATGTCGTGACGGGCGTCCAGGCACGGCTTGAGATAAGACTTCTCGATGCGGTACAGCGCGCAGAAAGTCTTGGCGGAGAAGTCGGCCGGCAATGATGTATCGGACAGAATCCCCGCCTCGCCGATCACTTCGCCCGGGCCCATCCGCCCGGACTCGAACGGTGTGCCGTGGCGTTTGAGCGTCACCGAGACCACGCCGGACTCGATGATGAACAGGTGATCGCTGACCTCGCCGCCCGCGAGGATCACCTCGCCGGCACGGAAAGTCTGCAGGGTCATGTTCTGGCTGAAGGTTTCCTTCTCCTCCTGACGCAGCGTGGAGAAAATCGGCGAGCTGTCGAGCAACGCCCGTGGCCTTGAGAGATTGCTCGGCACGCCAGGCTCATCGCTCGACAGCAGATTGACCCCGGACGCTTGCAGGTGTCGGTACGCCAGGTCGAACAGCTGATTGCGCACCACACGTTTTTCACTCATCGAGGCGACAAACCCGCTGATTTCATATTCGGTGCCGGCACTGCTGGAGTTCTTCAGCGCAACGCTCGGCGCGGGGCTCTCCAGCAATTGGCGGCAACCCTGCATCGCCCGCTCCAGGGCATCAATCACCGAGCTGGGCCGAGCATGGGGACTGACCTGCACGCTGACGGCAACCCCGAACATATTGCTCGGCCGGCTGAAGTTGATGATCTTGGCCTTGGCCGCCAGCGAGTTGGGAATCACCGCCATGCTGCCCTGACTGGTTTGCAGCCGCGTGGCGCGCCAGTCGATGTCGGTGACCCGGCCTTCGGTGCCGTCGATGGAGATCCAGTCATCCAGTTGATAAGGCTTGGTGGTGTTGAGCACGATCCCGGAAAACACGTCACTCAAGGTGCTCTGCAACGCCAGACCGACGATGATCGCCAGCGCCCCGGAGGTTGCCAGCACGCCTTTGACCGGCAGGTCCAGCACGTAGGCAAGCGCCGCGATGATTGCGATCAGGAAAATCACCGCACCGAGCAGATCCTGCAACAACCGCCCGGTGTGCCCGACCCGCTGCATCATCACCGCGCCGATCAACACCGTCAGGGTCCGCGCGCCGAACAGCCACCAGCCAATCTGCAACCCGGTCGCCGCCAGGTGCAACGGCACGTTGTCGGCCCACGGCGCAGGCTCCATCGGATTGAGCCCTTCGTTGAACAGCAAAATGCTGAACAGGGCAAAAATCAGTACCCGCACCAACAGTTTCCACGAACTGCCGTGGGAGCTGATCAGACGCCACAGACCGAGATCGATCAGGATCAGGATCAAGGCGCAAAACAACGGATGATCGGTGAGCAGAGACAGCATCAAACAACTCCGACAGGGGCCAGTCGCGAGAAGATCGCACAGATTGGGCTCAGTGTAGGAGTAATTGATTTGGCGGGATGAGCGCCACCGAACGCGCTCGAAAAAAACCGGCAGGCGCACGTGGCACCTGCCGGGATTTTCAGCCGTGCATCTGGCCGAAACGGCCGGACTGGAAGTCGGCGAAAGCCTGATGGATTTCCTGCTCGGTGTTCATCACGAACGGGCCGTGGCCGACGATCGGCTCGTCGATCGGCTCGCCGCTGAGCAGCAGCACTACCGCGTCCTGGCTGGCTTCGAGGGTGATGCGATCGCCATCACGCTCGAACAGCGCCAACTGCCCTTCGCGCATCGTCTCCACACCGTTGATCTGTACCGAACCCTTTAACACCACCAGTGCGGTGTTGCGGCCTTCGTGCAGATCGAGCGAGAGCAACTTGCCGGTGTTCAGCCGCAGATCCCACACATCGATAGGCGTGAACGTGCGGGATGGCCCCTTGTGACCGTCGAACTCACCGGCGATCAGACGCAGGCTGCCGGCGTCATCCTTGAGCGCGATATTCGGAATCTCACTGTCCAGAATGGTCTGGTAACCCGGCGCGGCCATTTTGTCCTTGGCCGGCAGATTCACCCACAGCTGCACCATTTCCAGGTTGCCGCCGGTTCGAGCGAAGTTTTCCGAATGGAATTCCTCATGCAGGATTCCGGAAGCCGCCGTCATCCATTGCACATCGCCCGGGCCGATGGTGCCGCCGCTGCCGGTGGAATCGCGGTGCTGCACTTCGCCTTCGTAAACGATGGTCACGGTCTCGAAGCCACGGTGCGGATGCTGACCCACGCCACGGCGTTCGGTGGTCGGGGTAAATTGCGCCGGGCCGGCGTGGTCCAGCAGCAGGAACGGACTGATGTGCTTGCCCAGGTTGTCGTAGGAAAACAGGGTACGCACCGGAAACCCATCGCCGACCCAGTGGCCGCGAGGGCTGGTGTAGAGACCGATCAGGTTTTTCATGGTGGACTCCGTCATCAGGTTGATCATGGAACGATCATAAATTCACCACGTATTTAGTACTAGTCAGCCAAAACCGTCCTCATCGTTCTATTGGTGGAACGATACCGATTGCGGTGATTCGTGACTTCCAGTCAACAGTACTTTGCCCCGACAGCGGTTTTTCCCAAGGAATCAGACGCGGATACTTCTGCCCATTCCCACTGCAACCCTGGAGTTCCTGCATGTCTGTTCCCGCATTCGGTCTTGGTACGTTTCGCCTGCAAGGTCAGGTGGTCATCAATTCGGTGAGCACTGCCCTTGAGCTCGGTTACCGGGTCATCGACACCGCTCAGATCTACGAAAACGAAGCCGACGTTGGCGAGGCCATCGCTGCCAGCGGCATCGCCCGCCAAGAGCTGTTCATCACCAGCAAGATCTGGATCGCCAACTTCGCCAAGGATCGCTTGATCGAAAGCCTAAAGGAGAGCCTGCAAAAGCTGCAGACCGATTACCTCGACCTTACGCTGATCCACTGGCCGTCGCCGGAAGATCAGGTGCCGGTCGAAGAATTCATGGGCGCGCTGATGGAAGCCAAACGCCTGGGCCTGACCCGGCAGATCGGCGTGTCCAACTTCACCATCGACCTGATGAAACAGGCGATCGCTGCGGTCGGCGCGGAAAATATCGCTACCAATCAGATCGAATTGCACCCGTACCTGCAAAACCGCAAGGTCGTGGAATTCGCCCAGAGTCAGGGCATCCAGATCACGTCGTACATGACCCTGGCCTATGGCGAAGTGTTGAAGGATCCGCTGATCGTGCAGATCGCCGAGCGTCTGCAAGCCACCCCGGCGCAGGTCACCCTCGCGTGGGCGATGCAATCGGGTTACGCGGTGATTCCGTCGTCGACCAAACGCGCCAACCTGCAAGGCAACCTCGGCGCCACGGCGCTGACCCTGAGCGACGCCGACATGGCGCTGATCGCCACACTGGACCGGGGTCATCGCCTGACCAGCCCCAAAGGCATCGCGCCGCAGTGGGATTGACCGATCAGGCCTGAAGCTGCTGCGCGAGGTCGTGCATGGCCACGCGCAGCAATTCGATGGCGGTCGTCAATGCCGCTTCGGGCTCATCGTCACGGCAAGCCTGTTCGAGCACCCGACACGCCGAAACCACGCGTTCGGCACCGATCATGTGCGCCCCGCCTGTGACGTGATGCGCCAGATCACGCAAGACTTCGCGATCCCGACCTGATGCGTCCAGGCGCTTCAGGTCGATGCGCAGGCTGCTCAGCACCTCCTCACGCAACTGCCCGATCAGCGGGTTATCCGCACCCGCCAGTTGCAACAGCGCACTCAGATCGAATTCGGCCACTGCCGGATCGTCTACGCTCTCGACTGGCGCTCCCCCGGATGCGGCGGCCATCAGCGCCTGGCTCAATTCACGCAGCAGCACCGGCTTGAACAGGCAATCGTCCATCCCGGCCGCCCGGCATCGCTGCTTCTCTTCCATCTGCGCATTGGCGGTAAATCCGAGGATCAGACAAGGCGCCCTGCCCGTCGCGGCCTCTTCCTGACGCACCGCTCGCGTCAGCTCGTAACCGTTGAGCCCCGGCATGTTGCAGTCGGTGATCAGTGCATCGAAGGCGTGCCCGCGCCAAAGCGCCAGCCCCTCCTCACCGCCACCGGCGTCAACGGCACGATGCCCGAGTTCACTCAACTGCCGACACAGCAGCAGGCGATTCACCGGATGGTCATCCACCACCAGCACGCTCAGCGAATTAACCATCGTCGCCGCTGGCGCCGGCGCAGCCTCTTGCGCAAGCGGCGCCAGCACCGGCAGTTCCATTCGCAGCATGACCTGAGTGCCCCTTCTCGGTTCGCTGGTCATCCACAAATCACCGCCCATCATCCGGCACAGGTTGCGGCTGATCACCAGCCCCAGACCAGAACCGCCATGCGCCACAGACTGATGATCGCCGACCTGCACAAACGGGCGGAACAACCGCTGCTGATCCTCGGCGCTGATCCCTCGGCCACTGTCTTCGATGATCACGCCCGCTTCAATCAGCCCGTCCTGTTCGCCGAACACGCGCAGGCGCAGGCTCACCTCGCCGTCCTCGGTGAACTTGATTGCATTGCTCAGCAGGTTCGACAGCACTTGTTTGAACCGCAGGGGATCGAGCATCACCACGACGTTGCTGCGCTCATCCATTTCTACATGCCACAACAATTGTTTCTGCCGGGCCAGGCCTTCGAAAATCCGACACACCGACGCCACCACTTCATGCAGATTGACGCGCTCGGGGGCCAGCGACAGATGCCCGGACTCGATGCGTGCGATGTCGAGAATATCGCCGATCAATGCCAGCAGTTGCTGCCCGGCGCTGGACGCCACCTCGATCGCCTGGCGATCGGTCACGCCTTCATCGGCACGCTTGAGGGCCAGTTCGAGCATGCCGATCAGGGCGTTCATCGGTGTGCGGATTTCATGGCTCATGGTCGCCAGAAACGTGCTCTTGGCGCGATTGGCTTCATCGGCTGCGTCCTTGGCCTCCTGCAATTGCCGTAGCCATTGCTGGCGCTGGCGGATCTGCCGACGCTGAAAGCCGATCCAGCCCAACGCCAACAGCAACAGCCCTGCCGCCACTGCAAACCCGCGCAGTATTTGCATTTGATGACGCTGCCAGTAACTGTCTTGCAGCACCACGTTACGACTCCAACGCGCGACCAGTCCGTCGATTTCCTGGGGTGCGATGCTCAGCAGTGCCTTGTTCAGAATCGATTGCAGCTGCGGGGCCTCAAGCGACGTCGCCATGGCAACCCGCGCCGGCAAATCACCCAGCGTGGAGACAATCCGCAAACGATCGCGGTACTGGTGATCGATCTGGTAGCGCGCCACCAGCAACGAACTCAATGTCGCGTCAGCCTTGCCGTCGAGCAGCGCCTGCGTGCCGTCGGCCGGACTTGGCAACTCGATCAGGCGGATCTGCGGCACGTTCTCCAGCAGATAATCGTGCAACGGACTACGGCGATAAAGCGCCAGACGTTTACCCGCCATGTCGTCCAGACTGCGCGGAGCCTGCGCCTTCGAGTCGGTAATGAGCACAAAGGGGCTGTTCACGTACGACCGAGTGAACAGCATTGCAGTTTCGCGCTCGCGGCTCGGTGTCATCACCGGCAACAGGTCCAGCTCACCGCTTTTGAGCTGCTCGACCTGATGATCCAGAGTTTGACCGCGCACCACCTCGAAGGTCAGGCCGCTGCGCTGACTGATCAGGTTGAGCAATTGAGCGGCCAGACCACTGAAACGGCCATCGGCGTCAAAGTATGTCAGCGGGGCAAAATCATCGACAGCGCCGACCCGTATCACCGGATGCTGATCCAGCCATTGTTGCTCGCTGTCGCTCAGGCTCACCCGCGACTGCGCCGCCATGTCGGCGCGACCGGCGCTCCAGCGCAGCTCCATGGCCAGGCGCTGCTCCATGGGAATGGCCAGCAGGGCCTTGTCGACCAGACGTTTCAAACGCGGGTTGCTGCGGGCCAGGGCAAAGCCGAAAGGGTTGGCATCAAGGCCCGAAGGCCCGGCCAGTTGCAAATCGTTGTGAAAATGGGTGTTGATCAGGTAACTGGCGCTGATGAAGTCGCCCAGGTACAGATCATCCCGACCGAACGCGACAGCGCCGAGGGCATCGAGAATCGATCGATAACGCTGCAGGGAAGCTTGCGGGTAAGCCTCTTCGATGGTCGAGGCTGGCAGGTAGTCGTCCACCATGGCAATGCGCTTGCCAGCCAGATCGCCAGGCAACGGATTGTCGATCCGAGTGACCCACATCGGCTGATCTTCAGCGTAGGCACGGGACAGCATCAGGCGAGGATTAGCGTCTTCAAACTTGTTCGACGTGCCCAGAAGGTGCACTTTACCAGCCACGAGCGCAGCCATGGCGCTTGCGCGGTCGGGATAGCACCAGACTTCGACGCCGATGTTCAAAATCTGTGCAATCGCGTCGGCGTAATCGGCCGTAAGACCTTCCAGTTCATGGCGTTTGCGGGTCAACTCAAACGGCGGGTAATCCGGCCAGGAGGCGCCGATGCGCAATACCGGGTTGGCGCTCAGCCACTGTTTATCCTGCTCATCAAGGCGGACCTGCACGCCTTCCAGACGGGTGCGGGAGACTATTTCCAGCCTTTGCGCGCTAGTCGCCGCCTGCGCTGTGCCCGCAAGCAGCATCAGCAGCAGGACGCATCGCAAAAGGCTCATCATGGGGATCCTCTCAGAGCAAATGGTTGCGAATGGCAAACTCTCGCAGTACCACCGACGACTTGATCCCGAGCTTGAGCATCAAGCGGGTCTTGTAGGTGCTGATGGTTTTGTGACTTCGGTTCATATCCTCGGCAATCTGCTTGTTCGATATACCTCGCGCCAGCTCTATCAGGATTTGCAACTCGCGATCGGACAGCGACGCGATCAGCTTGCCTTCATCACTGTGCAACTCAGTCTGCCCTGCGGTGACGTTCGGCAAGTCCAGGAAATAGCTATAGCCCGCGCGGACAGCCTTGATCGCACTCTGCAGCTGCTGCAATTCGGCGGATTTGGTGACGAAGGCCATCGCACCGGCTCGCCGGCAACGCATCAGAAATTGATCGGGATTGGCAGTGGAAAAAACCACGACTTTACAGGACAGTCCGACTTTCTTTAGGTGCTCCAGCGTTTCCAGGCCACCCGGGCCTGGTAAGTTCAGATCGAGCACCATGAGATCCGGCTCGTATAAACGGACCAACGACACCACCTCACTACTGTCCGAGGTGACATAAACCGGCTTGTAGCCGAGCGACTCCAGAACCAGGCGAACGGCACTGACCACAACGGGATGATCATCGACGATCAATGCTGAACCCATGAACACTCCCGGGGCGAATACATGACATGACGCCACCGATCTTGCATGAACGGGACTATTGGTAGCTGCGCCACAACTGTTACACGCTGTGCACGTTGCTTCACCTGTCAGATCTGACAGTTGTGCGCCAGACCGATCTGTGATCGAACACGCGAAGAGCGCCCAAGCGATGCCTCGACTGAGGTCATCAACTGCTCGATGGCTCGGATGGATGGCAACGGCGCAGGACTGGTGATGATCTTTGCCCCGAATTGCCGGGGAACACCTGAAGAATCCGCCGGCTCACCATAGACCAGCGCCCGCCGGATTTGCGGATGGTCAAACAGGAAACCGCGAAGATCCGCGATCCCGACCGCCAGTTCGGCGTTGATCACCAGGACATCGAACGGCTGACAGCCGTAGTCGACCAGCGTCAGCAGTTCGGCAAGGTTTTGCACCGGTGCAATACGGTAGTAATCGAGGCCGTTGAACATTCGTTCGATCTTCATCCGCTGAAAATGCTGCAAGTCGGCGATCAGGATACGCAGGGTTTTGTCGGTCAACGTGGAGGTCCGGGTAGTCGCTTCAAGTGGCGGCAAGACTACCCAAGCGCCGAGGCGCACTCTGTAGGACTTTTCCGAAAAACACCGTCATTCATCCGCATTGAACGCTTTATTCCGTAGTGCTCGGACTCCAGAAAGCCTGCACCACCAGGCTTGAAGTGGAAATCCGCTTCACCAGTGCATCCAGCTCATCGCCGTCCACCGAAGTGGTCGCCAGCGTCGCTTCGATCTCGATTTCATCGGCCCCGAAGGCGTGCACATCGACGTCACTGGCCGGGTAGTTGCTGCGTTCGAGCTCGGCTTCAAGCAAGGCGAACACGGCCGTTTGCTGCGAACGCCGGGCGATGACGTAGACGATGTTGGTGACTTCCGCCGAGACCACATCGAGCGGCTGACGGTTGATGTTGTTGACGATCGGCCGCAGCAAGGTATTGGCGGCGAGCACGAACAAGGTGCCCAGCACCGCTTCGGCCAGCAGGTCGGCACCAGCGCAGGCGCCGACGGCCGCCGAGGTCCAGAGCGTGGCGGCGGTGTTGAGGCCGCGCACGTTGCCCTCTTCGCGCATGATCACCCCGGCACCGAGAAAGCCGATGCCGGAGACCACATACGCGACCACCCGGACCGCGCCTTCGGCACCGGCGAGACGGTTGGCCATGTCGACGAAAATCGCCGCGCCGACCGCCACCAGCACATTGGTGCGCAAGCCCGCCGTGCGTTGCCGGTACTGGCGCTCGAAGCCGATCAGGCCGCCGAGGATGAACGCCGCGCTGAGGCTGACCAAAGTGTCGAGCAATGAGGTGAGGTTGAGATTGTTGATCGCTTGCATGTCGAACTCCTTGAAACCGCCCCCCTTGCTCCCACAAGGGGGGAATCTTGCCTGTTACTGCCAGCCGAAGCGGCGGATGTAGAAGCCTTTGACGGCCTGGGTCAGTGCCATGTACGCCAGCAGGATCACCGGCAGGAACACGAAGTACATCGACGGCAGCGCCTGCAATTTGAAGTAGTGCGCCAGCGGCCCCATCGGCAGGAAGATGCCCACGGCCATGATGATTCCGGTCATCACCAGCAACGGCATGGCCGCGCGGCTTTGCAGGAACGGAATCTTCGGCGTGCGGATCATGTGCACGATCAGCGTCTGGGTCAGCAGCCCCACCACGAACCAGCCGGACTGGAACAGGGTCTGGTGATCCGGGGTGTTGGCATCGAACACGTACCACATCAAGGCGAACGTTGTGATGTCGAAGATCGAACTGATCGGACCGAAGAACAGCATGAAGCGCCCGACATCGCCCGGCTGCCAGCGTTGTGGCTGTTTCAGCATCTCGTCGTCGACGTTGTCGAACGGGATCGCAATCTGCGAAATGTCATACAGCAGGTTCTGCACCAGCAGGTGCATCGGCAGCATAGGCAGGAACGGAATGAACGCGCTGGCCACCAGCACCGAGAACACGTTGCCGAAGTTCGAGCTGGCGGTCATCTTGATGTACTTGAGCATGTTGGCGAAGGTCCGGCGCCCTTCCAGCACGCCCTCCTCCAGCACCATCAGGCTCTTCTCCAGCAGGATGATGTCGGCCGCTTCCTTGGCGATGTCCACTGCGCTGTCCACGGAAATCCCGATGTCTGCGGTGCGCAGCGCCGGGGCGTCGTTGATGCCGTCGCCCATGAACCCGACCACGTGACCATTACCCTTGAGGATGCGCACGATGCGTTCCTTGTGCGACGGCGTCAGCTTGGCGAACACATTGGTGGTTTCCACCGCCACCGCCAGTTCGGCGTCACTCATACGCTCGATGTCATTGCCCATCAGCAGGCCTTGCTGGGCCAGGCCCACTTCGCGGCAGATCTTGGCGGTCACCAGTTCGTTGTCGCCGGTCAGCACTTTTACCGCCACGCCGTGTTCGGCCAGGGCCTTCAGCGCTGGTGCGGTGCTTTCCTTCGGTGGATCGAGGAACGCCACATAACCGATCAGCGTCAGCCCCTGCTCGTCGCTCAGGCTGTAAGTGTCACGCCCCTCCGGCATCGACCGTGCTGCCACCGCTACCACACGCAAGCCTTCAGCGTTGAATGCTGCAGTGACCTGACGGATTTTCGCCAGCAATTCATCGCTCAAGGCTTCGTCGACTTCACCGTGACGAACCCGGCTGCACACCGACAGAATCTCCTCCACCGCGCCTTTGCAGATCAGTTGATGCGGCTGACCGCGTCCCTCGACGACCACCGACATGCGCCGGCGGTTGAAGTCGAACGGGATCTCGTCGACCTTGCGAAACGCCGTGCCGACCTTCAGCTCACGGTGGATTTCCACGTGTTCCAGCACCGCCACGTCGAGCAGGTTTTTCAGGCCGGTCTGGTAGTAGCTGTTGAGGTAAGCCATTTCCAGCACGTCATCGGAGTCTTCGCCCCAGACGTCGACATTGCGCGCCAGAAAGATCTTGTCCTGGGTCAGGGTGCCGGTCTTGTCGGTGCACAGCACGTCCATGGCGCCGAAGTTCTGGATCGCATCCAGGCGTTTGACGATGACTTTCTTGCGCGACAGGAACACCGCGCCCTTGGCCAGCGTCGAGGTGACGATCATCGGCAGCATTTCCGGGGTCAGGCCCACGGCAATCGACAACGCGAACAGCAGCGCTTCGGTCCAGTCGCCCTTGGTGAAACCGTTGATAAACAACACCAGCGGCGCCATGACGAACATGAAGCGGATCAGCAGCCAGCTGACTTTGTTCACCCCTTGCTGGAACGAAGTCACCGCACGATCCGTCGCCCCGACCCGCTGTGCCAGTGCACCGAAATAGGTGCTGTTGCCGGTGGTGAGAATCACCGCCACCGCCGTGCCGGACACCACGTTGGTGCCCATAAACAGAATGTTGTCGAGCTCCAGCGGATTGCGCGTGTCACGATCGGCCTGACGCGGGAATTTTTCCACCGGCATCGATTCGCCGGTCATCGCCGCCTGGCTGACGAACAGATCCTTGGCGCTGAGCACCCGGCAATCGGCAGGAATCATGTCGCCGGCCGAGAGCACGATCAGATCGCCGGGCACCAGTTGCTTGATCGGCAGTTCAGCACGCGGCGCATCCCGGCGCAGCACGGTGGCGGTGTTGCTGACCATCGCCTTGAGCGCGTCGGCGGCCTGGTTGGATTTGCTTTCCTGCCAGAAGCGCAGCAGCGTCGACAGCACCACCATCGAGAAAATCACGATGGCGGCCTTGAGGTCTTCGGTCAGCCACGAGATCACCGCCAACAGGGTCAGCAGCAGGTTGAACGGGTTTTTGTAGCAGTGCCACAGATGGGTCCACCATGGCAGCGGTTGCTCGTGTTCGACTTCGTTGAGGCCATGCTGCGCGCGCAGCACATCGACTTCGAAATCGGTCAGACCGTCGGTGTGGGTGCCGAGGTTCGACAGCAGCACGCCGCTGTCGCAATGGGCGGCGTCCACCAGTGTATTGGCGAGAGTCGGCGGCACTTCACGGCTGACCGTGGTGTCGTTGAGGGTTTCCAGCAAGGCCAGGCGACGGAAATGCCGGGCGATGTGGCGGGTCCGCAGGAAGCCTGCGAAAAATTCCTTGAGCGTAAGTTTCATGGCTGTTGCCCCTATGGTCAGCCGGGAAACCGTCGAGCAGGTACGTCCTCGTCTCGGGCACCGGAAAACCGGCACGGCAAGGCGTGGCGCGCCGGTCAGAAAAGACAGGCGTGTCGATAGGGCTGCAAATGACGACGATAAAGTCGACTTCACAGGCTTTTCAGTGTCGATGAGAAGGACGTCGGGACATGACCGGGACCGGTCATGATCGGGATGCCGCTGCTCGCTGTTCGGCGAGACAACGGCACAAAGGAATGCGCGTTATCTTGCCGAGAATCCGCCGGTTACAAGGACCGGCCGACAACTGTCACTCGAACAAGTACCCACTGTGGGTCTCCGCTATTGATGAAAACGCGCGAAGCTTACGCCCCGATGTCTGGAGAGTAAACCCGCAAAAGGAAGTGTGTCGGGGAATGTGGCGGGTGTTCAGGAAGGGTTCAGGATTGCCCCCGAGATCGCCGAGATCGTTCCCACGCTCTGCGTGGGAATGCAGCCGGGGACGCTCTGCGCCCCATTGGAACGCGGAGCGTCCCTTGAGGCATTCCCACGCAGAGCGTGGGAACGATCAGTGTGGAGGCTGAAAGGATACTTAGCTGGCAGTCGCCAGCAACAAGTCCATCACCGAACGGCTGTGCCCGCGGTTCTTGCCATGCTCATACAGCGAGCCGGCAATCTCGTCCGCGCGGATCGGCAGGATCGACAGCAGCGTATCGCTCAGACCGTGGCTGGCCTGGCAGAAGCCCTGCATGTACAGACCGGCCTTGCAGCGCTCGTCGGTGATCAGCCGGTAATTGCGGTCGACCTCGAAATCGCCCAGGTATTCCTCCAGCGGCGCCAGCAGTTTGCGATGCATCTGACGCTCGTAACCGGTGGCCAGAACGACCGCGTCGTAGGCACGCACGGTGACTTCGCCGGTGGCGTTGTTGTGCACGGTCAGTTCGATACCGCGCTCGGTGGCGGTGGCTTTCTCGACCGTGGTCAGAGTGCGGAACGCATGGCGCGCAACACCGGAAACCTTCTGGCGATAGAAGATGCCGTAGATGCGCTCGATCAGGTCGATGTCGACCACCGAGTAGTTGGTGTTGTGGTACTCGTTGACCAGACGCTCACGCTCGCTGCTCTTCTGCTGGAAGATCAGGTCGGTGAATTCCGGCGAGAACACTTCGTTGACGAACGGGCTGTCGTCCGCCGGTTTCAGGGCCGAGCCGCGCAGGATCATGTCGACCTGCACCGACGGGAACGAATCGTTCAAGTCGATGAAGGCTTCCGCCGCGCTCTGGCCGCCACCGATGATCGCGATGCTCATCGGCTGGTTGTTGTTGCACGGCTGCTTGGCCATCTCGGCCAGGTATTGCGAGTGATGGAACACCCGACCGTCGCCCTTCAGTGCCTTGAACGCCTCGGGAATGCGCGGCGTACCACCGGCGCTGACCACCACCGAACGCGCGGTGCGCACGAATTGCTGGCCTTCGGTATCACGGGAAATCACCCGCAGCGCTTCGACCTGATGGTTGTGCAGCACCGGCTCGATGGTCAGCACTTCTTCGCCGTAGCGGCTCTGCTCGGTGAACTGCGCGGCGACCCAGCGCAGGTAGTCGTTGTACTCCATGCGGCACGGGTAGAAGGTGCCGAGGTTGATGAAGTCAACCAGGCGACCGTGGTGCTTGAGGTAGTTGACGAACGAGTACGGGCTGGTCGGATTGCGCAGGGTCACCAGATCCTTGAGGAAGGAAATCTGCAACTCGCTCTGGGTCGACAGGGTGTTGCCGTGCCAGCTGTAGTTGGGTTGTTTGTCGAGAAACAGAACATCCAGTTCCCCCTGGGTCGGGCCGCGCTCCTGCAGAGCGATGGCCAGCGCCAGGTTCGAAGGGCCGAAACCGACGCCGATCAGGTCGTGAACGATGGGCGATGCAATTGCCTGTGTCATTTCCAGTGTCCTCTGGACGAAAAGCCTGAGTGACCTGACCGGCCTTGAGCAGGACAGCAGATCGTCTGTTGAGTAGGAACGAGGACAGTGAAATAAAATTTAACGACGACGGCTCAATGGGCGTCCCATTGTTTGATGCGCAGGCGGCAATGCTTCATGGCGTTGACGATGTGCTTTTCCACCAGAGCCTTGGAAATCCCTAGGTGTTCGGCAATCTCGGGGTGCGACAGACCTTCGATCTTGCGCAGCAGAAAACTTTCGCGGCACAGCGGCGAAAGTTCTGCCAGGGCACGCTGAAGCATCTCCAGGCGCTGACTGTGGTCGAAGGTACTGTGAGGGGACGGAGTGAAATAGCGTTCTTCGCTGTCGAGCACATCCAGTGATTCAACCTGACGCAGGGCATTGCGCCGATGGTCGTCGATTACCAGATTGAGCGCGGTGCGGTAGAGGAAAGCCCGGGGTTGCTCGATCGGCGTGTCGCTGGAGCGCTCCAGCACCCGCACATAAGCGTCATGCACCACATCTTCGGCGACCTGGCGGTTGCCGAGCTTGGCGTTCAGGAAACACACCAATTCGCGATAGTAGTTTTCCAACATGACTCCCGGCCGCGTGGGGTGCGGTTTCTGTCCTTGAGCCCGATCCTGACCGCCCAGTGGGCAGTAGCAAGATAGTGGCAACTTGAGGGGCGTAATTTATAGTAATTCTCATATAGATTTAAAGTAGTGATTCTCTTCACCAGACAAATAGTCCTGCCGGGCAACCTGTAACTTCGTGTGTGAGCACTTAAATTCCCTTGCGCATTCATCGTTTACAGGACAGCTCCCCGTGTCTGTCGTGCCTTGCGACAGCGTTCAGCGACCCACCGAACCTGTTCACCTGCTGAACGACGGGCCGAATTCCACTGGCCGGAACCCTGCATGAAACGTCCCCGCCCCGCCCGACGCGCCCTGTTCGTTGCCCTTTGCCTGATCCCTGTCATCGCTGTTGCTGCATGGCAGGTGTTGCCGCCGGGCCGCGAGACCCTCGCCACCGTTCAAGTGACACGCGGCGATATCGAAAACAGCGTGACCGCACTCGGCACCCTGCAACCGAGGCGCTATGTGGATGTCGGTGCCCAGGCGTCCGGGCAGATCCAGAAAATTCATGTCGAGGCCGGCGATGTGGTCAAGGAAGGCCAGTTGCTGGTGGAAATCGACCCGTCCACGCAAAAGGCCAAGCTCGACGCAGGCCGGTTCTCCATCGAGAACCTCAAGGCGCAGTTGCAGGAGCAACGCGCCCAGCATGAGCTGGCGCAGCAAAAGTACCAGCGCCAGCAAAAACTCGCCGCCGGCGGCGCCACCCGCGAGGAAGACGTCCAGACCGCCCGGGCCGAAGTGCGCGCCACGCAGGCCCGCATCGACATGTTCCAGGCGCAGATCCGCCAGGCGCAGGCCAGTTTGCGCAGCGACGAAGCCGAGCTCGGTTACACACGCATCTATGCGCCGATGTCCGGCACGGTGGTGGCGGTAGGCGCCCGGGAAGGCCAGACACTCAACGCGCAACAGCAGACCCCGCTGATTCTGCGGATCGCGCGGCTCTCCCCGATGACCGTGTGGGCCGAGGTCTCCGAAGCCGACATCGGTCACGTCAAACCGGGCATGACCGCTTACTTCACCACCCTCAGCGGCGGCAGCCGTCGCTGGAGCAGTACCGTACGGCAGATTCTGCCGGTGCCGCCGCGCCCGCTCGAACAGAGCCAGGGCGCCAGCCCCACCAGCGGTCGCAGTGGCAGCGAACGGGTGGTGCTTTACACGGTATTGCTGGATGTCGATAACGCCGACAACACCCTGATGACCGACATGACCGCCCAGGTGTTCTTTGTTTCGCAGCAGGCACAGAACACCCTGACCGTGCCCACCGCCGCCCTGCAACACAGCGCTCGCGCGGACTGGCAACTGGCGCAGGTGGTCGCCGCCAATGGCGACGTCCAGTCCCGGGAAGTGCGCACCGGCATCCGCGACCGCTTGCGCACGCAGATCCTTGAAGGACTTGTCGAAGGCGATCATGTCCTGAGCAGCCCGGCCACTGGCAACGGAGGCTGAATGCAAACGCCCTTGATTGACCTGCGGCAGATCCGCAAAGCCTACGGCGGCGGCGACAGTCCGCGGGTGGAAGTGCTGCGCGGCATAGATCTGTCGATTCATGCCGGCGAATTCGTGGCGATCGTCGGCGCGTCCGGTTCCGGCAAATCGACACTGATGAACATCCTCGGCTGCCTCGACCGACCGACCAGCGGCGAATACCTGTTTGCCGGTGAAGAGGTCGCGCGGCTGGACACCGACGCTCTGGCCTGGCTGCGACGCGAGGCGTTCGGCTTCGTGTTTCAGGGCTATCACCTGATTCCGTCCGGTTCGGCCCAGGAAAACGTCGAAATGCCGGCCATCTACGCAGGCACACCGGCCGCCGAACGCCACGCCCGGGCCCATGCGTTGCTGACTCGCCTGGGCCTTGCCGGGCGCACCGCCAACCGCCCGCACCAACTCTCCGGCGGACAGCAGCAGCGGGTATCGATTGCCCGTGCGCTGATGAATGGCGGTCATATCATTCTCGCCGACGAACCCACCGGTGCGCTCGACAGCCACAGCGGCGCCGAAGTCATGACCCTGCTCGATGAACTGGCGGATCAGGGCCATGTGGTGATTCTCATCACCCACGACCGCGAAGTCGCGCAACGTGCCAAGCGCATCATCGAAATCCGTGACGGCCTGATCATCAGCGACACCGCCGATCCGTCATCGCCCCCCTCACCCGCCTCCGGGTCCGGTGCGTTGCAAGCTGTGGATCTGCGTGAGCGCCTGAACACCGGCAGCACCCAGACCGGCGCCTGGAAAGGCGAATTGGTGGACGCCGTGCAAGCGGCGTGGCGAGTGATGTGGGTCAACCGATTCCGCACCGCGCTGACCCTGCTGGGCATCGTCATCGGCGTCGCGTCCGTGGTGGTGATGCTGGCGGTGGGCGAAGGCAGCAAGCGCCAGGTAATGGCGCAAATGGGCGCCTTCGGCTCCAACATCATTTACCTCAGCGGCGCCGCCCCCAACCCGCGCACCCCACCGGGCATCATCACCCTCGATGACGTTGCCGAACTGGCCGCCCTGCCCCAGGTGGAGCGCATCATGCCGGTCAACGGCTCGACCGCCGGCGTGCGCTTCGGCAATGCCGACCACACCAGTTACGTGGGCGGCAATGACACCAATTTCCCGACCATTTTCAATTGGCCGGTGGTCCAGGGCAGCTACTTCACGCAAGCCGACGAGGACAGCGCCGCTGCCGTGGCGGTGATCGGCACCAAGGTTCGCGACAAACTGCTCAAGGATGTCGCCGATCCCGTCGGTCAATACATCCTGATCGAAAACGTACCGTTCCAGGTGCTCGGAGTCCTCGCTGAAAAAGGCTCCAGCTCCGGCGACTCGGACAGTGACAACCGGATCGCCGTGCCCTACTCCGCCGCCAGCATGCGCCTGTTCGGCAGCCGCAATCCCGAGTATGTGGTCATCGCCGCGCGGGACGCCCGCAAGGTCAAAGAGGCTGAGCAAGCCATCGAGCAATCGATGCTGAGCCGGCACAACGGCAAAAAGGATTTCGAGCTGACCAACAACGCCGCCATGATTCAGGCCGAGGCGCGAACCCAGGGCACGCTGTCGCTGATGCTCGGCGCGATCGCCGCCATTTCCCTGCTGGTGGGCGGCATCGGCGTGATGAACATCATGCTCATGACCGTGCGCGAGCGCACCCGGGAAATCGGCATCCGCATGGCCACCGGCGCCCGTCAGCGCGACATCCTGCGCCAGTTCCTGACCGAGGCAGTGATGCTCTCGGTGGTCGGCGGCGTTGCCGGGATCAGCCTGGCGATGCTGGTCGGCGGTGTGCTGCAAATCAGCGGCGTCGCCATGGCGTTCCAGTGGATCGCGGTGTTCGGCGCCTTCGGTTGCGCGCTGGCCACCGGTGTCATCTTCGGCTTCATGCCTGCCCGCAAGGCCGCCCGGCTCGATCCGGTCAAGGCCCTCACCAGTGAATGATCGACCTATGAAAGCCCACCTGACACTTCTCGCCGCCAGCGTTTTGCTGGCGGCGTGCGGCAGCCCCGCGCCACGACCCGACAGCGGCCTGCAACCACCGCCCGCCTGGCAATCGCCCGAACATCCCGGCGCCAGCCAAAGCGATCGACAATGGTGGACGCATTTCGGCAGCACGGAACTCGATCATCTGATCGAACAGGCCCGGCTGGGCAGCCATGACCTGGCCGCCGCCGTCGCCCGAGTGAGGCAGGCGCAGGCCAGCGCGACAATCGCCGGTGCGCCGCTGCTGCCCGAGGTCAAGGCCGGGCTGAATGCCAATCGCCAGAAACTCCTGCACGGCAAAGGCTACAGCCAGCTCGACGTGAACCCCGACAACCGCTCGCTGGATTACTACGACGCCGAGTTGAGCGCCAGTTACGAAATCGATTTCTGGGGCGGCAAACGCGCCGCCCGGGACAGCGCGGTGTTCGGCGTGCAGGCCAGCGAGTTCGATCGCTCGACGGTGGAACTGACCCTGCAAAGTGCCGTCGCCAACAGCTACACCCAGGCCCTGGCGCTGCGCGAACAGGCGCGGATCGCCGAACTCAATCTGACCAATGCGCAAAGCGTTCTGCATCTGGTGCAGACCCGCTACGACGCCGGCAGCGCCACCGCGCTGGAACTGGCCCAGCAGAAAAGCCTGGTCGCCGAACAACAGCGCAAACTGCCGCTGGTACAACAACAGGCCCGCGAGGCACTGATCACCCTGGCCGCGCTGCTCGGCCAACCGGTGCAGGAGTTGCCGATACCCCGACAGGCTTTCGCCCAACTGAAATGGCCGGACATCGCCAGCGGTGTGCCCAGCGATCTGCTGCAACGGCGCCCGGACATCGCCAGCGCCGAAGCCAGACTGGCCGCCGCCCAGGCCGATGTGACCGTCGCCCGCGCCGCCATGCTGCCCAAGGTCACGCTGACCGCCAGCCTCGGCACCGGCGCGGACCTCGCATCGAATCTGCTGCGCACGACCTTCTACAACCTGTCGTCAGGTCTGGTGGCACCGATCTTCAACAATGGCCGCCTGCGTGCCGAACGCGACAAGGCCACGGCGCGCCAGGAAGAATTGCTGGAGACCTATCGCGGCGCAATCATCAATGGCTTTGCGGACGTGGAAAAAGCCCTGACGAGCATTCGCGGCCTCGATGAACAGCGTCAATGGCAAGGCGAGGAACTGCGCCAGGCACAGACCGCGTTCGATATCGCCCAGAGCCGCTATCAGGCCGGCGCCGAGGATCTGCTGACGGTGTTGCAGACTCAACGCACGCTGTATGCCGCCCAGGACATGAACGTGCAGCTGCGGCTGTCACGCCTGCAGGCCAGCATCGCGCTGTACAAGGCGCTGGGCGGGGGTTGGCAAGTCATCTGAACAGCGCTTTGTTCAAGGCAAAAAAAATCGCAGCCCGACGCTGCGATTTTTTTTGCCTTCAGAGTTGTCGCCCCTTGACCTTCAGATGCCTGGCGTACCACGGCCGCTGCGGCACTTTGCGGAACAGGTCGGCCATGTTGTCTTCATCGCCGAACGTGATGCGCAATGCCAGCTTCATGGTTTCCGGATCCATCTCTACCGAGCGTCCTGCCTGAAGGCCGGGAACGGTGCTGCAACCATGGGTGTCGGGGCCGAGCCACGGATCATCGACCTCGACCCAGCGCCCCGGTGCAAACCATTGGACGCCATTGACTTGCAGGCGGCTCACTTCACCTGGATGAAAGCGTTCGTGAGCGCGATACCAGTCTTCGATGCGGTCGTCGATCCAGCCATGGAAACGCCAGAACACCGGGTTCACATGGGAGGAAAACGGATCGCCGAGAAAATCGTTTTCCGGGGCATACCAGCGCGCCGCGAAATCAGCCTGATCCCGGGCCATCGGCACCGGAATATCGTTGGACGGATCACGAGCCACCGATGCCCAGCGCATGTGCAGCCAGTCGTGCAGGCCCAGCTCGACTTCCGAGCCGAACTGGCCGAGCGTCAGCTTCGAGAGATAGCGCGGATCGGTGTACTGCGATTCCCAGACCTGGAAGTTGCTGTGGTAGGTCTCGGCCGTCTTGATGTCGCTGACCCACTGTGTGTATTCGTCATCGCCTTCCGTCAGCCAGGTCGGCGGCAAGGCATCGCCGTCGTGGTTGTCGAAGTAGCGGGCGAACCCCAGACGATCACGCTCGAGCTCCGGTTGCGGCGCGGGGAATTTCAACCAGGACGGCAAGTCCTGCATCGAACGGGCAGTGCCCAGCATGTGCCGGTGCATGAAGAAGAAGTCGATGCCCGAGCCGTTGCGATCCTTGCGCGGACCGCGCGCATCACGCTCGTTGTAACGCGGGCCGGGTTGCCAGCCGATGCCGCGCAACGCATCGCGTTTTTTCTCGGACAGTTTGTGCCACTTGTCCCGCGAGGCATGCCAGAGCTGGTGAAACAGGCGATGCTCAGGCGATACCAGCCACGCCAGCAAGGTCGGGTTCAGACCGGTTCGCTCACGCGCCTCGGGGAAACGACGCTTGATGGCGATGAAACGGTTATCGAGCTCCGGCAGACCCAACGGCCGATCCAGGCGCAGCACCTGCCCGGTGAAAGTGCCGCTGCCGGCATTGCCGAAGGCCGCCCAGACTTCGTCCAGTTTGACATCGAGCTCGTAGACCGCCGGCGCCTGTGGCTGGTCCGTGCGCATCAGACGCCAGTACAACTGCGCGCCATTGCCCGAGACCAGATCGCCAATGACGTCATAGCGGGGCAAACCGTCGTCCCGCAACCGCGCGCCGGTGTCGAGACAGCCGCGCAAGCCGCGCCCGCGCTGGGCAATATCGAGAAACAACTCCAGGCCTTCACGGGGCAGGCCGTCGAGTCCGGCATCGGCGCCTGTGAAACGGATGTCCCAGACACCGCGCAGGTTGTCGGCCAACTGCTGGCCGGCAGTGTCCGCCAGATCCACCGTGGCCTCGCCCGGCGTGATCGGCTCCTCCTCGCGGGTCAGCTCACGATGTGCATAAAAAGCGGCAGGCAGCGCAGCGCCCGTGAGTGCCATGCCCGCCATGAACCAGCGTCGAGAGATCGTCATTGCCCTACCTGTGTCAGCCATGAAGCAGGCTTTATCCAAGCTAGAACGTTTGCTGGTGCGGTAAATTTATCGCCTGCCCGAAAAGATCTACAAAGGCCCCGACCGCGTCCACGCGTTCTTTTGCCGCCTCGCTAAATTCTTTGCCTCCCCAGTCGTTCCTCCCAGATAGCAAAGGCCCCTGCGCCTGTACCTCGACGGCGAACCTGAATGAGATGGCAATGACAAAACCGCGTTCGAAAAAGGCTCTATACATCGGCCTGCCGCTGGCCTTGGCGATCAGCGCCGGCGCAGGCTTTCTGGCCTGGGATTACTGGTTCAGGGACAACCCCGGCTACCCGGTCAAGGTGATGAAACAGGCCACCGAACTGCAGGAGCGGATCCTGTCGTTCGACAGCCACATCACCGTGCCCTTGAGTTTCGGCGCCCATGGCAATGAAGCCGACAAGGACGGCTCCGGGCAGTTCGACCTGATCAAGGCCAACCGTGGACGGCTGTCCGGCGCGGCGCTGACGGTGTTCGGCTGGCCAGAAATGTGGAACGGCCCGAACGCGCCTCACCGCCCCACCGACGGTTTCGTCGAAGAGGCCCGCAATCAACAGGAAGTGCGCTACAAGATCATCTCGGGCCTGGTGCGCGACTTCCCCAATCAGGTCGGCATCGCCTATACCCCTGACGATTTCCGCCGCCTGCACGGCGAAGGCAAGTTTGCGATTTTCATCAGCATGCTCAACGCCTACCCGCTGGGTAACGACCTGAGCAAACTGGACCTGTGGGCCGGTCGTGGCATGCGCATGTTCGGCTTCAGCTATATCGGCAACAACAGCTGGGCAGACTCCTCGCGCCCGTTGCCGTTTTTCAATGATTCCCCGGATGCGCTCGACGGCCTCTCGGACATCGGCAAACAGGCCGTGCACCGCCTGAACGACCTGGGCGTGATCATCGACGTCTCGCAGATGTCGACCAAGGGCCTGGAGCAGGTTGCGCAACTGAGCCGCACCCCGCTGGTGGCTTCGCACTCGGCGCCGAGGGCGGCCGTGGACATTCCGCGCAACCTCAGCGACAAAGAGCTGCAACTGATCAAGAACAGCGGCGGCGTGGTGCAGGTGGTCGGTTTCTCGCAGTACCTCAAACCGCTGACCCAGGGCACCCAGGACAAACTCAACGCCCTGCGCGCCCGCTTCGATCTGCCGCCTCTGCCGAACCTGGCCATGGCGCTGATGCCGGGCGACCCGATCATCACCGCCTGGTCGGAACAGAAACTCGGTCAGTACGCCAGCGGCCTGTACGGGATTCTCGAAGAAGAACCGAAAGCCACTCTCAAGGACTTCGGCGACGCCATCGACTACACCGTGCGCAAGATCGGCATCGACCACGTCGGCATCTCTTCGGACTTCAATGACGGCGGCGGAATCAGGGGCTGGGAAAACGTCGGCGAGATCCGCAACGTCACCGCCGAACTGATCCAGCGCGGTTACTCCGAAGCCGACATCGCCAAGCTGTGGGGCGGCAACTTCCTGCGGGTCTGGGATCAGGTGCAGAAAGCCGCCAAACCTGCCCTGATCTCCCGTCAGGACACGACCCGACCATGACTGACCGCCGCACTTTTCTGAAGCAGGCCGGCGTACTGGCCGCCGCTCTGCCTCTGGGCGTGAGCCTGGCTGAACCGGCCCGCGCCGCCGCTTCGCCGCAGGACAAATGGTTGGCCTTGCGCGGGATGTTCGAACAGGATCCGGACGCGATCCACTTCGCCAACTTCCTGGTGACATCGCACCCAAGGCCCGTGCGCGAGGCTATCGCTCGCCATCGTGCGGACATCGACCGCAATCCGGGCCTGGCCATGGACTGGGATCTGGGCGTCACCGAACAGCGCGAAGAAAACGTGCGGGTCTGGGCCGGCCAGTACTTGCAGGCCAGGCCGAGCCAGATCGCCCTCACCGGCAGCACCACCGAAGGTCTGGCGATGATCTACGGCAGTGTGCACGTACGCCCGGACCAGGAAATCCTGACCACGGTTCACGAGCATTACTCCACCCGCAACATCCTCGACTTCCGCACCGCCCGCGACGGCACCCGGGTGCGCAAGCTCACGCTGTTCGAGAACCCGCAAAGCGTTTCGACGGATCAGGTGCTCGACATCATCAATCGCAACATCCGCCCCGAAACCCGCGTCCTCGGCATGACCTGGGTGCATTCGGGCAGCGGCGTGAAACTGCCGATCGCCGACATTGCCCGCCTCGTCGACGAACACAACCGAAACCGCGACGACAAGGACCGGATCATTTACGTGGTCGACGGCGTGCACGGTTTCGGTGTCGAAGACCTGAGCTTCCCGCAGATGAACTGCGATTTCTTCATCGCCGGCACGCACAAATGGATGTTCGGCCCGCGCGGCACCGGCATCGTCTGCAGTCGCAGTGACGAAGTGAAATACGTCAGCCCCAGCGTGCCGACCTTCTCCGAAGCCACGACCTTCGCCAACACCATGACGCCCGGCGGCTATCACGCCTTCGAACATCGCTGGGCGGTGGACGAAGCGTTCAAGCTGCACCTGCAACTGGGCAAGGCCGACGTGCAGGCGCGCATCCATCAGCTCAACAGCTATTTGAAGCAGCGCTTGCTGGAACAGCCGAATGTCGAACTGGTGACCCCGGTCGATCCGGAGTTCTCTGCCGGTTTCAGCTTCTTCCGGGTCAAGGGCCGTGACAGCGATGACATCGCCGCTCGCCTGATGAAACACCGCGTGGTCTGTGATGCCGTCAGCCGCGACGTCGGCCCGGTGATCCGGACCGCGCCCGGTCTGCTCAACACTGAAGCCGAAGTGGACCGTTTCCTCGATTTGCTGGGCAAGACGCTGCGCGCCTGACCCCTGCGCCCCCGGTTTTACTTTAAACAGAGACGACTCATGAAAAAGCCTCACGCCTCAATCACCTTCAAGGCATTGCCCGCCCTGGCCCTGACCGCCCTGTGCGCGGGCCTTCTGCCGGGCGCCGCCCTGGCAGCTACCCCGCCGGCCCCCGGCAAAGTGTTCAAGGACTGCAAGGATTGTCCGGAAATGGTGGTGTTGCCGACCGGCACTTACACCATGGGCACACCGGACGACGAAGTCGGCCGCGAACCCGACGAAGGCCCGCGCCACGAAGTGACCTTCACCCGACCGTTCGCCATCAGCCGCTTTCAGGTGCTGGTCGGCGAGTGGGATGCATATGTCCGCGAGACCGGCGCCAAGCCCTATGACTTCGATGATCGCCCGGGCCGCCGCTGCACCGCCGGCAAGCCCGAGTTCAAACAGACCAAACGCGACCCGGCCGTCTGCATGAACGTGGCCGAAGCCCAGGGCTACATCGACTGGCTGTCGAAAAAGACCGGCCACAGCTACCGCCTGCCGAGCGAATCGATCCGTGAATACGCGGCCCGTGGCGGCAGCACCGGATCGTTCCCCTTCCCGTTCGACGAAGGCAGCGACTACCAGATTTCCAAACACGCCAACACCTACGGCGCCGCCGACGGTTACAACTTCACGTCCCCGGCCGGCACCTTCCCGGCCAACGCCTTTGGCGTGTACGACGCCCACGGCAACGTCTACGAATGGACAGCCGACTGTTATCACAAGGATTACTCCGGCGTACCCAACGACGGCCGCCCATGGGTACAGGAAAACTGCGAACGCCAGGTCATGCGCGGCAACGACTGGGGCGAGGCACCGGTGTTTTCCCGTTCCGGCAACCGCAACAGCAGTTGGCCGACCAGCAAGGGTGACTGGCTGGGCTTTCGCGTAGTGCGCGACCTCTGATCCCGCCTGTCAGCGACCGCAGCCCGTCTGCGGTCGTTTAAAGAAACCCCGTGACCATTCGTTTTCCTTACATACCGGCACTCCCTCCGCACCGAAGCAGGAATCCTCCATGACCAAGCCAACGCGTGGGGCGATCAACGAATTGTTCGCCCTGCTCAAGCCCTTCCGCCTGATTGTCTGCGTGTCCATCGTGCTCGGCATGATCGGCGGCCTGAGCGTCACCGTGCTGCTGGCGACCATCAACAACGCCTTGCACTCGGCCGACGGACTGACCCGCACCGTGGTCATGATTTTCGCCGGGCTCTGCGCCCTGGCCTTGCTGACCACGATCCTGTCCGACATCGGCACCAACTACGTCGGCCAGCACATCATTGCCCGCCTGCGCAAAGAGCTGGGGGAGAAAGTGCTGTCGGCACCGATCGACCAGATCGAACGCTATCGCAGCCACCGCCTGATTCCGGTGCTGACCCACGACGTGGACACCATCAGCGACTTCGCTTTCGCGTTTGCACCACTGGCCATTTCCATGACCGTGACCCTGGGTTGCCTCGGCTACCTGGCGATGCTGTCCTGGCCGATGTTCCTGATGATGCTGGTGGCGATCGCCATCGGCACCACCATCCAGGCGATTGCCCGCGCCAAGGGTATGCGCGGTTTTTATGCGGCGCGCGACTCCGAAGACGAACTGCAAAAGCACTACAACGCGATCGCCGAAGGTGCCAAGGAGCTGCGCATCCATCGCCCGCGCCGCCAGCGCATGTTTGTGTCGGGTATCCAGAAGACTGCCGAAAAGATCTGCGACACCCAGATCAAATCCATCAACACGTTCGTGATCGCCAAGTCCTTCGGATCGATGCTGTTCTTCGTGGTGATCGGCATGGCCCTGGCCCTGCAATCGTTCTGGCCGAGCGGTGACAAGGCCGTGATGAGCGGCTTC
This sequence comes from Pseudomonas sp. CH235, assembly GCF_004368175.1. Lineage (NCBI taxonomy): Bacteria > Pseudomonadati > Pseudomonadota > Gammaproteobacteria > Pseudomonadales > Pseudomonadaceae > Pseudomonas > Pseudomonas sp. CH235. The sequence goes on along the minus strand of NZ_RRZJ01000003.1, from coordinate 140,036 downwards.
GTGCTGGTGCTGCTGTACATGAAGGGCCCGCTGGAACATCTGGTCAGCACACTGCCGATCATCAGCCGCGCGCAGATTGCCTTCCGCCGGATTGCCGAACTGAGCGAGCAGTTCTCCTCGCCCGAGCCGCACCTGCTGCTGGAAGACCAGGGCAAGAAGCCCGGTGCCGTCAACCGTCTGGAATTGAACAATGTGCGTTATGCCTTCCCGCCGGTTGCAGGCAGCGAACCGTTCCGCCTCGGACCGGTCAACCTGCGCATCGAGCAAGGCGACATCGTGTTCATCGTCGGTGAAAACGGCTGCGGCAAAACCACCCTGATCAAACTGCTGTTGGGCCTGTATGCGCCGACCGAAGGCGAGATCCGGGTCAACGGCCAGCCGATCACCGCGTTGAACCGTGACGACTACCGCCAGAACTTCACCACGATCTTTGCCGACTACTACCTGTTCGACGACCTGATCCAGGGTGACCGCGAAGTGCCGCAGGACGCTACCCGCTACCTCGAACGCCTGGAGATCGCGCACAAGGTCAGCGTACGCGATGGCGCCTTCACCACCACCGATCTGTCCACCGGCCAGCGCAAGCGTCTGGCACTGGTCAACGCCTGGCTCGAAGAGCGCCCGGTGCTGGTGTTCGACGAATGGGCCGCCGATCAGGACCCGACATTCCGGCGGATTTTCTACACCGAACTCCTGCCCGACCTGAAACGGCTGGGCAAGACCATCATCGTGATTTCCCACGATGACCGTTACTTCGACGTTGCCGATCAGCTAGTGCGCATGGAGGCCGGAAAGGTCAAAAGCGAACTGCAAACCGCTTGATCGACGAAGCCGCGGCCAGGCCGGAAAAATATTTTCCGGTTTACCGCGGCTTCCTCGTCTTAATGAGATGAATAAGAACCATTAACAACTATACCTGCCAAGGTCTTAACCTCATGTCCGCATCCCGCTTCATGCTTCGCCCACTGACCCGAGCCCTGCTCATGCACGGTGCTACCCGCTCCCGTCTGGCCACCACCGGCCTGGGACTGGCAATGACGCTGGCCGTCGCCCCGTATGTCCAGGCCCAGGAATGGACCCTGAACATCCCGGCGCAACCTTTGGCCCAGGCCCTGCAATCGCTCGGTCAGCAGACCAGCCTGCAAATCATCTACAGCCCGGAAAGCCTGCAAGGCCTGCGCTCCACCGCCCTGAACGGCCGGTACGCGGACGACAGCGCAATCGCGGCCATCCTCAAGGGCACCGGCATCCGTCATCAGCGTGAGGGCAATACCGTGACCCTGCTGGCCCCCGCCACCGGCAGCGCGATGGAACTGGCACCGACCAACATCGACGGGCAACGACTGACGGCCACTACCGAAGGCAGCAACTCCTACACCACCGGTGGCGTGACCATCGGCAAGGGCGTGCACTCGCTGAAGGAAACCCCGCAGTCGGTCACGGTCATGACCCGCAAGATGCTGGACGACCAGAACCTCAACACCATCGAACAAGTGATGGAAAAGACTCCGGGCATCACCGTTTACGACTCGCCCATGGGCGGCAAGTATTTCTACTCGCGCGGTTTTCGCATGACCGGCCAGTACCAGTACGACGGCGTGCCGCTGGACATCGGCAGCAGCTACGTACAGGCCGACAGCTTCAACAGCGACATGGCCATTTATGACCGCGTCGAAGTGCTGCGCGGTGCTGCCGGCATGATGAAAGGCGCAGGCGGTACGGCCGGTGGCGTCAACTTCGTGCGCAAGCGCGGCCAGGACACCCCGCACACCCAACTGTCGCTGTCGGCAGGCTCGTGGGACAACTATCGTGGTCAGGTCGACACCGGCGGCCCGCTGAACGACGCCGGCACCCTCCGTGGCCGCGCCGTGGTCACTCAGCAGACCCGCCAGTACTTCTATGACGTGGCCAGCCGCAAGGACCAGATCTACTACGGTGCGCTGGACTTCGACCTCAGCCCCGACACCACCCTGGGCCTGGGCATGGCCTATGAAGACGTCGACGCCACGCCTTGCTGGGGCGGTCTGCCGCGCTACGCCGATGGCTCCGACCTGCACCTCAAGCGCTCCACCTGCCTGAACACCTCGTGGAACAACCAGCGCAGCAAACGCGCCACCTACTTCGGCGACGTGAAACACCAGTTCAACGACGACTGGTCCCTGAAAGTGGCCGGGGTCTTCTCGCGCAACACCCAGGACATGGAATACGCGTTCCCGAGCGGCGCGGTGCCGGTAGGCGCCACCAGCTCCAACACGCTGATGCTGGGGAGCATCTACGACTACGAGCAGACCGACTACGGCTTCGATGCCTACGTGGACGGCAAATTCGACGCGTTCGGCCAGCAGCACGAACTCACCGTCGGCGCCAACGCCAGCCGTTCCCACAAGGATGACTTCTACGCCGTGGCGGCCTTGCCACAGCGCCAGAACGTACTGAACCCGAACCATCACCTGCCCCAGCCTGACGAAAGCTACTACCTGGCCAATGCCTCCCGGGGCGGTCCGGTAGATATGCACATCAAGCAATACGGTGTTTACTCCACCGCCCGCCTGAAGCTGGCAGATCCACTGACCTTCGTGCTGGGCAGCCGTGTCAGCTGGTACAAGTCCGACACCGACTCCGTGCAGTACTTCCGCGGCGAAGGCACCCCGGTCAACACCAAGTCCACCGAAACCGGACAGGTCACCCCGTTTGCCGGGCTGTTGTTCGATCTCAACGACAACCTGACCGCGTACGCCAGCTACACCGATATCTTCACCCCGCAAGGCGGCTACAAGACCATCGACGGCGGCACCCTCAAACCCCTGATCGGCCAGAGCTACGAGCTGGGGATCAAGGGCGAGTGGTTCGACGGTCGCCTGAACAGCTCCTTCAACCTGTTCCGCACCATTCAGAAAGATGCGGCCCAGGATGACCCACGCTGTGAAGACAGTTCCTGCTCGCTGAACTCCGGCAAGGTCCGCGCCCAGGGCTTCGAAGCGGAAGTCAGCGGTGAAGTGATCGATCGCCTGCAACTGCTGGCCGGCTACACCTACACCCAGACCAAAGTGCTGGAAGACGCCGACGCCACCCAGGACGGCGTGATCTACAACTCCTACGTACCACGTCACCTGCTGCGCGTCTGGGGTGATTACAGCCTGAGCGGCCCTCTGGATCGCGTCACCATCGGTGCCGGCGTCAACGCCCAGAGCGGCAACTACCGCACCTCGCCACTGGGCGGTGACAACATCACCCAGTCGGGTTACGCGGTCTGGAACGGTCGCATCGGCTACCGCATCGATGACACCTGGTCCGTCGCCCTCAACGGCAACAACCTGTTCGACAAACGCTACTACGCCACTGTGGGCACCGAAGGTTTCGGTAACTTCTACGGCGACCCGCGCAATTTCGTGATGTCGGTCAAAGCTGACTTCTGATTACAGCGACCATGAAAAAACCCCGCATTGCGGGGTTTTTTTTGGCCTGCGAATTTGTCCGGGTTCAGCTCAATGCGCGATGCAGCGCACGGCTCAGGGTTTCGTGTACCTGCAGGACATCGGGCATCACCGACGCCAGCCTCAGCAAGTCGTGGGTCAGCCCCGGGCAGTGCTCGAGCTCGACGCTCACACCGTGCTCACGCAACTTGTCGACATACGCCTGGCCCTCATCGAGCAGCGGATCGAACCCGGCCAGCACGACAATGGCCGGGGCGACGCCACGCAGATCTTCGGCCAGCAACGGCGAGAAACGCCAGTCCAGATAATCTTCCGGGGTGCGCGCGTAATGCCCGTAAAACCAGTCCAGTGTCTCGTCTTCCAGCAGATAGCCTTCGCTGAACAGGGCCCGCGAATCATGGGCACGGGAGGCGTCGGTGACCGGATAGCACAACAACTGAACCTTGGGTGCGATGGCCACGGTGTGCGGCTGAACCACCGCTTGCACCGCCAGTACGGTGGCCAGCGTGGCCCCGGCGCTGTCACCGCCGAACGCGACCCGCCCCGAGTCCAGCCCCAACGAAGCCGCGTGTTCGGCCAACCAAGACAAGGCGTCCTCACCGTCTTCCAGTGCCGTCGGGAAACGGTGCTCCGGCGCCAGTCGATAGCCCACGGAGAGCACCGCGCATGGCGTGCGCCGGCAGAACTCGCGACACACGCCGTCATGGGAATCGAGGCTTCCGACCACGAACCCGCCACCGTGGAAATACACCAGCACCGGCATTGGCGCCGACACACCTTGCGGGCGATAAAGTCGCAGTGCCAGCGGCGCACCGTCCCCAGCGGTCGCGCTGATGGCCTGCACGTCCAGGTCTTCGGGCGCCTTCCAGCGCAACTGCACGGTGGTTTGTTCGAAGGTGTCCCGGGCCTGGGCCGGGGTCATTTGGTGCAGCGCCGGCAGACCGGCATCCTGGCTGTCTTGAGCCAGGTCGAGAAAGGCTTCCAGATCAGGGTGTAACGACATCGCGAAGATCCTTGTATCAGCAAAAAAGGGGCGCGCCTCGGCAACGCCCCCCAAAATTGATCCAGCGTGCAGCGATCAGCCCACACGCGCCATGCAATGCTCGATCAGCGCTTCAAGTTCACGCTGGTAATCCTGCATCAGTGCGTCCATGGTGCCGGCGCGGTAACGCTGGCTGCTGTAGATGCAGCGCAACGCCAACTGGCCGTCATACACCTGGCCGACAATTTCCAGCCAGTTGCCCAGGTTCGCCTTCAGGCTGTAGTTGTCACCGGTTTCTTCCAGCGCCGGCACCAGCAGAGCCTGCTCGTCGAAACTCTGGTCGAACTGCCCCAGGTAGTTGAACGTCACCCGCGCCTGCGGCAGATCCGCCAGTTGCCGGGACACCTCGGCGCCCGCCAGATGACGCAGCACGCCATAACCGATGCCCTTCTGCGGCACCGCCGCCAACTGCGCCTGTACGTCGATGATCGAACGTCCGATATCGTCGCTGTCCGGACGCAACCGGACCGGGAACATGCTGGTGAACCAGCCAAGGCTGCGGCTCAGGTCGATGGATTCGAACAGATCCTCGCGGCCGTGCCCTTCCAGCAAAATCAGCGCCGATGGCTGACCGCTCCAGCGGCACAGTGCCCGACCGAGTGCCGACAGCAGCAGGTCGTTGATTTGCGTGCGATAGACCGCCGGCGCCTGCTTGAGCAATTGTTCGGTGTGCTCGCGGGACAATTTGAGCCGCGCCTGCGCCTGCTGGCGCACCTGATTCTTGCCACGGTAGTTGTCGCACGGCAGATCGACGCCCGGTTGATCGAGCTGCTCCAGCCAGTACGCCAGCTCCTGTTCGGCAATCGCCGGGGCCTGTGCCTGCAAGGCCTCGGCAAACGAACGATAGCTGCTGGTACGAATCGGCAGTTGCGGCGCCAGCCCTTGCACACACGCTTCATAAGCGGTTTTCAGGTCATCGAGCAGGATCCGCCAGGACACGGTGTCGACCACCAGGTGATGAATCACCACCAGCAGTCGCGCCTGACCGTCCGGCAGGGCGACATGCATCACCCGCCAGACCGGCCCGTCGTCCAGCTTGAGGCTGCGCTGGGCAAGGTTGGCCAGCGCTTCGACCTGTTCGCTGTTCTCGGCTTCACGGCGCCAGAGCACCGCCTCGCCCTGTTCGTTGGCGGTGCAGTAGCGTTGCAGCCAGCGCCCGCTCTCCCGAGTGAAGCGCAGGCGCAGCGAGTCATGGTGTTGCTCGATCCAGCCCAGGGCCTGCTCGAGCGCATCCAGATCCAGTGGCTGGCGCGCACTCAACAGCAGTGACTGGTTGTAGTGATGGGCTTCGGACATGCCCTCGGCGAAGAACCACTCCTGAATCGGCAACAGATTGAACAACCCCTCGCCCGCCACCTGCGTGACGTCCACCAGTGGCTGTCCGGCGCCTTCCTTCGTCACGTTCTGTTCGACGATGCCAGCGATGGTCTGATAGCGCATCAGATCGCGCAGCTTCAGATCCATCTGCAACGTCGGGTGGTTCCTGACCCGGGAAATGACCTGCAGGCTGAGAATCGAGTCGCCGCCCAGTTCGAAGAAGTTATCCGTGATGCCCACCTGCTCGACTTGCAGCACCTGGGCCCAGATCTCGGCCAGCAGTGTTTCCTGCTCGTTGCGCGGGGCGACATATTCCTCGCTCTTGAAGTCCGGCTCCGGCAGCGCCTTGCGGTCGAGTTTGCCGTTGGGCGTGACCGGGAAAGCATTCAGGCAGACAATCTGCGCCGGCACCATGTACTCCGGCAGCGAGGCGCGCAGCCCGGCCTTCAGTTCATCGCCCACGTCTTCGCCCGTCGGCGTCACCACATAACCGATCAATTGCTTGCCGGACGCATTGTCCCGGGCGATCACCAGCGCATCGGTCACCCCCTCCAGTTGACGCAGGCTGGCCTCGACTTCACCCAGCTCGATGCGGAAACCGCGTACCTTGACCTGATGGTCGATGCGCCCGACGTAATCGACCACGCCGTCCTGACGCAAACGCACCAGGTCGCCGCTGCGATACAGGCGCTCGCCGACCGCGAACGGATTGGGTACGAAGCGCTCGCAGGTCAGATCCGCACGGCCGTGGTAACCACGGGCAACCCCGTAACCGCCGATGTACAGCTCACCGGCAAAACCTGGCGGCAGCGGATTCAGATCCTCGTCCAGCACGTACAGCGAACGTGCGCCGACGGCACGACCGATCGGAGCATAGGCCGCTTCACAATGCTGGCTGACCGGCACCTTCCAGAGCATCGGCGTGACCACGGTTTCCGTCGGGCCATAACCGTTGGTGAAGTACTCGGGGCGCAGGGCCGCCTTCACCTGTTCGAAGGTCTGGTCCGGCACGGCATCGCCGCCGAAGCAGTAGATGCGCACCGGTGGCGGCGCGATGCCGCTGGCCGCCGCGTACTCGGCCAACTGCTTGAGGTAGGCCGGCGGGAAGCAGGCGATGGTGACACCATACTCATGCAGGGCAGCGTAGGTCTGCTCCGGCGTCCACAGGCAACCGTCGCGAATCACCAGACGGCCACCGCTGTAGAGCGTGCTCAACCAGCGTTCATGGGCACCGTCGAAGGCGAACGACATGAAGTGCAGCTCGCAGCTGCTGGCGTCCATTTCATACAGCTCGGCGATGGCCTGACAGTGCATGCTCAACGGCCCTTGCGTGACCGCAACGCCCTTCGGCCGACCGGTGGAACCGGAGGTATAGACCAGATACGCCAGCCCTTGCTCCTGCACACGGGAAACCGGCGCGTGATCGGGGTAGCGGGACTCGTCGAGATGATCGATTTCCAGACGCAGCAGTCCCTCGGGCGCCGGCAAGGTGGCGCGCAGGCTGCTCTGGGTCAGCAACAGTGCCATGCCCGAATCCTCGATCATGTACGCCAGTCGCTCAGGCGGATAATCGATATCCAGCGGCACGTACGCCGCACCGCTCTTGAGCACGGCGAGGAAGCTGACGACCATTTCCAGCGAGCGCGGCAGCGCCACGCCGATCACCACTTCCGGGCCCGCACCGTGTTCGGTCAGGCAGTGGGCCAGACGATTGGCCCGCTGTTCGAGTTCGGCATAGCTCAGGCTCAATCCGGCGCACTGCAGGGCGATAGCCTCTGGCTGCTGCTGCGCATGCCGGCTGATCAGTTGCGGCAACAGCACCGGTTCGTGGCTGGAGACCGGTTCGGCGCTCCAGGCCTGGATCGCCTGCCACTGCTCGTTCGACAGGCGCTGCAGATTGCCCAGTCGCTCGTAAGGCGCACGCATCATCGCTTCGAGGGTGTTTTCCAGCGTCAGGCGAATGCCTTCCACGGCCTCGGCGCTGAAGTGGCTGCGCAGGTACAGGTACTCGATCGACAGCTCGTCACCCAGCATTACCGCGAGGTCCATCGGTACGTTGGTCACGCCGTGGCCGATGGATTTGCCGAAGGTCAGGTCGGTGTCGTTTTCTTCTTGCAGGCGATCATCGATCGGGAAGTTCTCGAACACGATGATGCTGTCGAACAGTGCCTGGCCACCGAGGTTGGACCAGCGCTGCACATCAGCCAGCGGCGCCTGGGAATAGTCACGAATGTCCAGGTTGTAGGCCTGCACTTCGCCCAGCCAGTCCGCCAGGCGCTGATCGGCCTGCGGCGTCTGGATGATCGGCAAGGTGTTGATGAACAGACCCAGCATGTTGCCGACATTCGCCAGCCCTTCGGGACGCCCCGAAACCGTGGCACCGAACGTGACCGTGCGCTGCCCGGTGTAGCGCTGCAACAGCAGCAGCCAGGCACCCTGAATCAACGTGTTGGGGGTGATGCGCAGGTCGCGGCAGAACTGCAGCAGGCGTGCGGTTTGCGCCTGATCCCAGTTCGAGTAGATCGCATCGTGGCCGGAGACATCGGCCGAATGGCGCGGATGGATCGCCTGGCTCAACGCCGTCGGCTCGTTGACCGCCGCCAGACGCGCTTTCCAGAACAGCTCCTGCGCGTCCTGGTCCTGTGCCTGCAACCAGGCGATGAAGTCGCGGTAACGACCGTTCTCACCGCTGACCTTGCCCCTGGAGTAGTACTGCAAGACTTCGCCGAACAGGCGCGAACTGCTCCAGCCGTCCATCAAGATGTGGTGGCTGGTCCAGATCATCTGATAGCGGTCATCGCTCAGGCGCAACAGCGTCACCCGCTGCAGACGTGCCTGGGACAGATCGAAGCCGAGGGCACGATCATCGCTGGCGAATTCGGCGATCAACTCATCGCTGACCTCACGCTCGCGCCAGTCGAGCACCTGCATCTGCAGCGGGGCCTGACGATGGACCACTTGCAACGGCTTGGCCAGCCCGTCCTGCCAGTGAAAACTGGTCCGCAGGATCGCCTGGCGATCGATGACAAATTCCCAGGCGCCCCGGAAACGCTCCACATCCAGGCCCTGGATCGGCAAGCTGACCTGGTTGACGTACAGGCTGCTGCCATTGTCCGAGAGCGTGTGGAACAGCATGCCCTCCTGCATCGGCGACAGCGGATAAACGTCCTCGATCCGATCCGCCGGCACCGGCAACGCATCGAGCTGCGCCTGCTCCAGACGCGCCAGCGGGTAGTTTTCCGGCGTGCCGTCGGCCTGCTGCGCGGACTCCACCGACGCCACCGTCGCCAGTTTCTGCACGGTCTGTTGCTGGAACAGATCCTTGGGGGTAAAGCGGATGCCCTGCTGGCGCGCACGGCTGACCAGCTGGATGGAGATGATCGAATCACCCCCCAGGCTGAAGAAGTTATCGGTCACACCGACCCGGTCAATCTTCAGGATGTCCTGCCAGACCACGACCAGCTGTTGCTCAAGCTCCGTTGACGGGGCGACATAGTCCCGGGCCGACTGATTGGCGTCCGGTGCCGGCAAGGCTTTGCGGTCCAGCTTGCCGTTGGGGGTCAGCGGCAGCGCCTCGAGGTACAGCCACTGCGCAGGCACCATGTAATCCGGCAGGTGCGCCTTGAGGGCGGATTGCAGCGATTCGCTCAGCTCATCCTGCTCCTGAAGGCTGAGGCCGGATTGGGTCGGCACCACATACGCCACCAGTTGTTGACCGCTGAGGCCGTCCACCGCCAGCACCACGCCTTCACGCACGCGGTCATGGGCCAGCAGGCGCGCTTCGATTTCACCCAGTTCGATGCGGAAACCGCGCACCTTGACCTGATGGTCGATGCGGCCCACGTATTCGATCCGACCGTCGTCACCCAGGCGCGTCAGGTCGCCGGTGCGGTACATCCGTTCGCCGCTGGTCGAGGCCGGGTTCGGCACAAAACGCTCGGCGGTCAGGCCCGGACGGAACAGGTAACCGCGGGTGATGCCGTCACCGGCCAGATACAGCTCGGCCGCCACCCCGATCGGCGACGCTTGCAGTTGCCCGTCCAGCAGGTACGCGGTGGTGTTGACCAGCGGCCGGCCGATGTTCGCCTGGCCGCCGGCTTCGCGGCGGGTCCAGGTCGAATAGGTGGTGTCTTCCGACGGCCCGTACAGGTCATAGACGTGCTCGACCGAGGTCTCGCGGTACAGGCTGTCGACCACACTTTGCTTGAGCGGCTCGCCGGCCAGATTGATGATCCGCACGCCATTCGGAATATGCCCGGCACGGTGCAAGGCAGCGATCGCCGACGGCACGGTGTTGATCAGACGCACCTGATCGCGCTCCGGCAGGTCCGGCAGTTCCAGAGCATTGCGCGCCATGACGATCGAACCGCCCCGCGCGAGGGTGACGAAAATCTCCCACACCGACAGGTCGAAGCAGACCGAGGTCGATGCCAGCACACCTTGCAGATCGGCTTCGCTGTAAACGTCGGCGGACCAGTGGATCAGTGCCTGGACGTTACGGTGGGCAATCGCTACGCCTTTAGGTTTGCCGGTGGAACCGGAGGTGTAGATGACGTAGGCCAGGTTCGCCGAATCGCCACGCACGTCGAGGTTATCGGCAGCCTCATCGGCAAAGGCATCGCCGCCCGCCTCCACCAGCACCACCTGTGCATCGGTCTGCGGCAGTTGCGCCAGCAACGATTGTTGCGTCAGCAGGACTTTCGCCTGACTGTCTTCCAGCATGTACGCCACGCGGTCGGCCGGATAGTCCGGGTCCAGCGGCACATAGGTGCCACCGGCCTTGAGCACCGCCATCAGGGCGATCACCAGTTCCGCCGAGCGCGGCATCGCCACGCCCACCCGGACCTCGGCGCCGACGCCCAGCGTCGACAGATGACGGGCCAGCTGGTTGGCCCGGCGATTGAGTTCGGCATAACTCAGGGCCACACCGCCATGGCTCAGAGCCACAGCGTGCGGACGGGCCAGGACCTGCGCTTCGAAGCCTTGATGAATCAGACGCTCAGCCGGATACGCGGCGTGATTGTCGTTCCACTGCGCCAACGTGTTGTGCTCGGCACCCGACAGCAGCCCGACTTCACCCAACAGGCGTTGCGGCGACTCAAGGAACTGTTGCAACACTACTTCCAGGTGCGTGGCCAACCCAAATACGCCGCGCTCGGAAAACTGCTCGGTCAGGTAGTTGAAGTCCAGGCTCAGGACCTCGCCGGCACCGGCGATCAGGGTCAGGCCGTAGTTGGTCTGCTCGCGGTGTTCCAGACCACCGAAGCGCAGGCCGCCCGGATTGGCCTCCAGCGTCTCCGACACCGGGTAGTTTTCAAACACCAGCAAGGTGTCGAACAGCGCTTCGCCGTTGAGCTCGGCAAGTCGCTGGATGTCTTGCAGCGGCGTCTGTTCGAAGTCGCGCAGCAGCAGGTTCTTGTCCTGCACGCTGCGCACCCAGTCGCGCACGCTGACGCCCGGTTGCGGGCTGGCGATCACCGGCAAGGTGTTAATGAACAGCCCCAGTTGCTGCTCGATGCCCGGCAAATCCACCGGACGCCCGGACACCGTGGCGCCGAACGCGACCGTGGGCTGGCCGGTGTAGCGTTGCAGAATCAACAGCCATGCTGCCTGCACCAGACTGTTCAGAGTGACCTGCTGCTGGCGCGAGAAACTGTTCAGGCGGCGCGTGAACGCTGCATCGAACGTCAGGCGATGCACGCCCTTGCCCGCCCCCGGCTGCACGTTGCCCGGGCACGCCGAGGCCAGACGGGTCGGCTCGTCGAGCTCGGCCAGTTGTCCGCGCCAGAAAGCCTGCGCGGCCTGTTTGTCCTGGCCTTGCAGCCAGGCCAGGAAGTCCCGGTAACGGCCCTGCGCACCCGGCACCGGATGGCCGGCGTAATCCTGCAGCACCTCACCGAACATCCGCGAGTTGCTCCAGCCATCCATCAGGATGTGGTGGCAGGTAAAGATCAGGCGATGGCGATCATCAGCCGTGCGCAACAGGCACAGACGCAGCAGCGGCGGGTTCTGCAAATCGAAACCGCGCTCCAGATCAGCCCGTGCCCGCGCTTCCATGGCCACGGCCAGGTCCGGCTCGTGGCGCATGTCCACTTCCGGCATTTCCAGGGTCAGCTGGCGATGAATGACTTGCAGTGGCGTGTCGAGACCGTCGCGACCCCAGATGAAACCGGCGCGCAGCACTTCATGGCGATCCACCACTCGCTGCCAGGCCTGCTGGAAGCGCGCGACGTCCAGACCTTCGATGTCCAGCAGCATCTGATAGACATAAGCGCTGGCATCGGCGTCATAGAGACTGTGGAACAGAATGCCCTGCTGCATCGGCGCCAGCGGATAGATGTCTTCGATCCGCTGGGCAACGATCGGCAGGTTGTCCAGATGGGTCTGGGACAACCCGGCCAGCGGCACGTCGGACGGTGTCAGACCACCGCTCGCGTGATTCAGGCAATGGTCGATCAACTCGGCCAGCGCGCCTTCATAGGCACGTGCCAGCGCATGGATGGTCGCGTCTTCGAACACATCGCCGCTGTAGGTCCAGGTCAGGCTCAACTGCCCCTGATAGACCCGGCCATCGATGGTCAGCGTGTTGGCCATCGGCGCGCGCTCGTCCTGCCCGGCGCCCTTGTCTTCGGTGGCCGGCACCCACAACGCGCCTTCACCGAAGTTGTTGTCGAACTGGCCGAGGTAGTTGAACGTCACCTTCGGCTGCGCCGCGCCGCTCAGGGCAGCCTGTGCCTCGGCGCTGCCCAGATATCGCAACAGGCCGTAGCCAATGCCTTTGTTGGGGATCGCCCGCAGCTGTTCCTTGATGCCCTTGATCGAGGTTTCGAAACCGGCGCCGGGGGTCAGACGCACCGGGAACATGCTGGTGAACCAGCCCACCGTGCGGCTCAGATCGACATCGTCGAACAGGTCTTCACGACCATGACCCTCGAGCTGCACCAGCGCGCTCTCGGCACCGGTCCATTCACACAGCACCTTGGCCAGCGCAGTCAGCAACAGGTCGTTGACCTGGGTGCGGTAGACCGCCGGGGCCTGTTGCAGCAGCTGCCGGGTGCGCTCGGCATCCAGACGCGTATCGACGCTGCGCTCGAAACGGTTGCTCAACTGACCTTGCGGGTTGTCCAGCGGCAGCTCGATGCCCGCGCCGCTCAACTGCCCGCGCCAGTAATCCAGCTCGGCTTCCAGCACGGCACTGCGCGCATGCCCTTGCAGGCGCGCGCCCCAGTCCTTGAATGCGGTGGTCTTGGCCGGCAGGCGCATAACCTGCCCCGCCGTCAGCTGTTGGTAAACGGTTTGCAGGTCTTCCAGCACGATCCGCCAGGACACCCCGTCGACCACCAGGTGATGGATCACCAGCAACAGGCGCTGGCTGGCGTCCGGCAAGTCCACCAGCACCGCGCGGATCAGCGGGCCGTTGTCCAGATCGAGGCTGCGTTGCAGTTCCTGGCACAGCGCCGGCAAGGCCGCGCTGTCCTGCAAGGTCACGGTGCGCAGCAGCTCCAGATTGTTTTCGACCGGCGCGTGGGTCTGTTGCCAGCCACCCTCCAGGTCGCGGTAACGCAGACGCAAGGCGTCATGGTGCCGTTGCAAGTGCTGCAACGCCTGCTCCAGTGCAGCCGCCGCCAGCGGTGCGGTCGGGGTCAGCAGGATCGACTGGTTCCAGTGATGCCGCGCCGGGATATCGCTGTGGAAAAAATACTGCTGGATCGGCGTCAGCACCGCCTCGCCGAGCACATCGCCCTGGGTCGCGAGTACCACGTCGCTCTGCTGCGCGACCGTGGCCAGGCGTTGCACCGTCTGATGCTGGAAGATGTCCTTGGGCGTGAAACGGATGCCCGCCTGACGGGCGCGGCTGACCACCTGAATCGAAATGATCGAGTCGCCGCCCAGCTCGAAGAAATTGTCGTTGAGGCCGACACGCTCGACCTTCAGCACGTCCTGCCAGATGGCGGCCAATTGCTGTTCCAGTTCACTGCGCGGCGCGGCATACGCTTCCTGCACCTGAGCGACCTGTGGCTGCGGCAGTTGCTTGCGATCGAGTTTGCCGTTGGCGGTCAGCGGCAGGCGCTCGAGGAATGCCCAGCTGACCGGCACCATGTAGTCCGGCAAGGCTTCGCGCAGTTGCGCCTTGATCGAATCGCGCAGCGTCGCCTCGGCATCGGCTTGCAGTGCCTCGTTCGGCACGATCCAGGTCGCCAGTTGCTGACCGCTCGGGCCTTCGACCGCCAGCACCACCGCCTCGCGCACCGCCGGGTGCTTGAGCAGCCGGGTTTCGATTTCCCCCAGCTCGATACGGAAACCGCGGATCTTCACTTGATGGTCGATACGACCGATGTACTCGATCACCCCGTCGCCGCGCAGGCGCGCCAGGTCGCCGGTGCGGTACAGGCGCTCGCCGGCCTGCGGGTTGAACGGGTCGGGCACAAAACGCGTAGCGCTCATGCCCGGTTGATTCAGGTAACCCCGGGCCAGACCGGCACCGGCGATGTACAGCTCGCCGATGCAACCTTGCGGCACCAGGTTCAGCGCGCTGTCGAGCAGGTACCACGACAGGTCGACGATCGGCTCGCCGATCGGGCTGCTGTGACTTTGCTCAAGGTCGGCCATCGACAATGGACGGTACGTCACGTGCACGGTGGTTTCAGTGATGCCATACATGTTCACCAGCGTCGGTGCACGGTCGCCGAAACGCTCGAACCATGGCCGCAGGTTCTGCACCTCCAGCGCTTCGCCACCGAACACCACGTAACGCAGCGAATGGTCGCGCGTGGATTCACTGGCCAGTTGCATCAGCGGCTTGAACGCCGATGGCGTCTGGTTCAGCACCGTGACGTGTTCATCGCACAGCAGGGTGTAGAAATCTTCCGGGGAACGGGTGACGTCGTGGGGTACGACCACCAGTTTTCCGCCGTACAGCAGCGCGCCGAAAATTTCCCAGACCGAGAAGTCGAACGCGTAGGAATGGAACAGGGTCCAGCTGTCGTCCGGGCCGAAACCGAACCAGTGGTCGGTGGCGCTGAACAGGCGGATGACGTTGCTGTGCGGCAGCAATGCACCTTTGGGTTTGCCGGTCGAACCGGAGGTGTAGATGACGTACGCCAGGTTGTCCGGGGTGGTCAGGCACACCGGGTTTTCGCTGTTGCCCGGCTCCAGTGTCTGGCTCAGGTCCAGGCAGGTGAGGCCCGGCGGAATCGGCAGCTGTGCCTGCAAATGGCCTTGGGTCAGCAGTAGACCGATGCCACTGTCCTCGATCATGTAACTCAGGCGGTCTTGCGGGTAGCCCGGATCCAGCGGCACGTAGGCACCGCCGGCTTTCAGCACGGCGACGATGGCGACGATCATGTCCAGCGAACGCTCGACCGCCACACCGACCCGCACATCCGGGCCGACGCCGTTCGCGATCAACCGGTGCGCCCACTGATTGGCCCGGCGATTGAGCTCGGCGTAGGTCAGCCGTTGCCCGGCAAAGGTCACGGCGACCGCCTCGGGATGACGTTCCGCCTGGGCTTCGATGGCCTGATGAATGCACTGCTCGACCGGGTGCTCGACCCGTGTCGGATTCCATTGGCTCAGCAGTTGTTGCTGACGTGCGTCATCGAGCATCGGCAACTGCCCGATGCTGCGCGACGGGTCGGCGACGATCGCCTGCAGCAGCGCGATCCAGTGCTGTGCCAGACGCTCGATGGTCGCCGCATCGAACAGATCGGTGGCGTACTTGAGCACCGCTTCGATGCCGTGGGCCTGTTCGGTGGTGTTCAGCGTCAGGTCGAACTGGGCGGTCTGGCTCTGCCATTCCAGCGGCTCGATGCTCAGGCCGTTGAGGCGCGTCTCAACACTGCTGCGGCGTTCCGCCTGATGGTTGAACATGACCTGAAACAGCGGACTGTGGCTCAGGCTGCGACCCGGTTCCAGGGCTTCCACCAGTTGCTCGAAAGGCAAGTCCTGATGGGCCTGGGCTTCCTGTGCGGTCTGTTTGACCTGACGCAGCAAATCGACAAACGAGGTCTGGCTGTCAACGTCGGCCTTGAGCACCTGCGTGTTGACGAAGAAACCGATCAGACGCTCGATTTCCACCCGGCCACGGTTGGCCACCGGCACGCCGACACGGATGTCCGACTGCCCGCTGTAGCGGTGCAACAGTGCCTGGAAAGACGCCAGCAGCAAGACGAACAGCGTGACGTTTTCTCGCCGCGCAAAGGCTTTCAGGCCCTGGCTCAGCTGCGCATCGAGAATCAGGTTGTGGCTGGCCCCGGCAAAGCTCTGATCGACACTGCGCGCGCGGTCGAGCGGCAGCTCCAGCACCGGTTGTTCGCCGCCAAGTTTTTCCTGCCAGTAGGCCAGTTGCCGCGCCTGCTCGCCGGCTTCCATCCACTGGCGCTGCCACAAGGCGTAGTCGGCGTATTGAATCGGCAGGGGCGGCAGACCGGCATCGTGACCGAGGCTGAAACCGGCATAGAGCTGCACCAGCTCTTCGATCATCACTTGCAGCGACCAGCCGTCAGAGACGATGTGGTGCAAGGTCAGCACCAGCACATGGTCGTTCGGATTGACCTGCAACAGGGCCGCGCGCAGCAGCGGGCCTTGCTGCAGATCGAAAGTCTTCTGGCTCTGAGTCTGGACGAATGCCTGGATCGAGGCCTCCGGGTCGCTCGCCAGCTCAGGGCTCAACGGGTAGGTTTCCAGCGCAAACGGTCCTGGCGGCAGGATCGTTTGCAGCGGTTGTTCGGTTTCCTGGGAGAACACCGTGCGCAAGGTTTCGTGTCGTTCGATCAGCGCCTGAAGGCTGCGCTCCAGCGCCGACTCATCCAGCGGACCCTGCAAACGCAGGGCCGTCGGAATGTTGTAGGCCGCGCTGTGCGGCGCCCACTGCCAGAGAAACCACTGGCGCTGCTGGGCGTAGGACAGCAGCAGCGGCTCTTCGGCCGTGCGCTTGAAAACCGGAGCAATGTCAAAGAGGTTGACGCCTTTCTGCTTGAGCAGAACCGCCAGAGCCTTTCTTTGCTTAGCCGAAAGTTGTCCTACCGACTCGATTAACTCTTGCACGCGTTTTTCCCTCTCAAGAAATCAGTTTTTCCAGATCATCGAGGGATAGACGTTTGAGGGCCTCCAGGGATTTAGCCAATTCATCCTGAACGGGCGACATTTCGACGCGCAGCGCCTCGATCCGGTTGCAGAACGCTTTCAGCGTATCGGCTTCGAACAGCTCCTTGAGTGGCACCTTGTCGCCCAGCCGCTCCTTGATCCGGGTCACCACCAGCGTCGCCAGCAACGAATGGCCGCCGAGCTGGAAGAAGTTGTCCGCCAGGCCCACGCGCTCGACTTCCAGCACTTCCTGCCAGACCGTCGCCACCTCCCATTGCAAGTCGGTCTGCGGCGCTTCGTACTGCTGCTGCGTCGGGCTGTCGCCCAATGCCATCAGCGCCTTGCGGTCGAGCTTGCCGTTCGGGGTCAGCGGCACCGCCTCGATCACATGCAGATGCCCCGGCACCATGTGCGCCGGCAAACGACTGGCCAATGCGGCGCGCAGGCGCTCGGTCAGCGCCGCCGGGTCGGTCGCCGGTTGCGCCGCCACGACGTAGCCGTGCAGGTGCTTGCCCGCCGCGCCGTCCTGCGCCAGCACCACCGCTTCGCGCACCTCGTCCTGCTCCAGCAGGCGCGCTTCGACCTCGCTCAGCTCGATACGGAAACCACGGATCTTCACCTGATGGTCGGCGCGCCCCAGGTACTCGATATTGTCATCCGCGCCCTGGCGCACCAGGTCGCCGGTGCGGTAAAGCCGCTCGCCGTTGCCGGCATACGGGTTGGGCACGAAGCGTTCGGCGGTCAGCCCCGGGCGCATCAGATAGCCCCGGGTCACGCCGGCGCCGCCCAGGTACAACTCGGCCGCCACACCGGCCGGCAAGCCATTGAGCTGCGTGTCGAGCAGGTACGCCACGGTGTTGTCCAGCGGCCGGCCGATGTTCGCCTGACCATGCGCGGTGCGCAGGGTAAACGTCGAATACGTGGTGTCTTCCGATGGACCGTACAGGTCGTAGACCTGCCTGACCGATGGGGTCGCGTACAGCGTGTCTACCAGGCTCTGTTTCAGCGGCTCGCCGGCCAGATTGATGGTCGCGACCGACGATGGAATCTGCCCGGCCCGTTGCAGCGCGGCAATCGCCGACGGCACCGTGTTGATCAGCGTGACCCGCTCGCGGGCCGGCAACTCCGCCAGGGCCAGCGCGTTGTCCGCCAGCACCATGCAGCCACCGCTGGCCAGGGTGACAAAGATCTCCCAGACCGACAGGTCGAAGCAGATCGAAGTCGACGCCAGCACACCGCGCAGTTGCTCCTCGCGGTACACCCCTTGCGACCACTGGATCAGCGCAGTGAGGTTGGCGTGACTGATGGCCACACCCTTGGGCTTGCCGGTGGAACCCGAGGTGTAAATGACATAAGCCAGGTTTTGCCCGGTGATCCCGGCCACCGGCGCAGTGGTCGGATACCCGGCCAGCGATTGCTCGCCCTCCTCCACCAGCACCACCTGAGCGCTCAACGCGTCAGGCAGCATCGCCTGCGCTGCCGGCTCGGTCAGCAATACCGCGGCGCGGCTGTCGTCGAGCATGTGCAGCAGACGTTCCTGCGGGTAATCCGGGTCCAGCGGCACATAGGCGCCACCGGCCTTGAGAATTGCCAACAGCGCGACCAGCATGTCCGGGGTACGGCGCATGCACACACCGACCCGCACCTCCGGCCCCACGCCCAGCGCTTGCAGTTTGTGCGCCAGACGATTGGCCCGCAGGTCGAGGTGGCGATAGTCGATCTGCTGTTCGGCGTAGATCAC
The DNA here is from genome assembly GCF_004368175.1 of Pseudomonas sp. CH235. Lineage (NCBI taxonomy): Bacteria > Pseudomonadati > Pseudomonadota > Gammaproteobacteria > Pseudomonadales > Pseudomonadaceae > Pseudomonas > Pseudomonas sp. CH235. Next base: position 121,417 of record NZ_RRZJ01000003.1, on the reverse strand, counting down.
CGCCGCTGCATCCGGTCGCAGTGCAACGCGGGACTCGATGAACTCGAGCACCGTGCGCGAATCGGTCGCCGTGACGCCGGCCTTGCCCCAGTCGATCGCTTGCTTGCGCTGCGGCTCGTCGAGCAATTGCAAGGTGCCCAACGGTTGCGTGGCGTTGCCGAGGAACTGGCTCAACAGACTTTCGAGCTGACGACTCAGGCCGACGATCGTCGCAGCACCGAACAGGGCCTGATCGTAACTGACGCCCAGGCTCAGCTCGCGACCGGTGACCGCCACCAGCGTCAGCGGGTAGTTGGTCTGCTCCTGACGGCGGATCGCCGAGAACACCAGACCGGTATCCGGCCCCTGTTGCAGGGCTTCGGCCATCGGGTAGTTCTCGAACACCAGAATGCTGTCGAACAGCGCTCCCGCACCGAGTCCGGCCCAGCGCTGAATCTCGTAGAGCGGCGTGTGCTCATGCTCGCGCAGCGCCAGGTTGAGGCCCTGCACGTGTTGCAACCAGCGCTCGACCGGCATCTCGGCGGACGGCGCCGCCACGACCGGCAAGGTGTTGATGAACAGGCCGATCTGCTGCTCAACGCCGGGCAGATCGGTCGGACGTCCGGCCACCGTAGCGCCGAAGGCCACGCTGTCCTGACCGGTGTAACGCTGCAACAGCACCAGCCACGCCGCTTGCACCAGGGTGTTGAGGGTGACTTTCTGCTCCCGGGCGAAACGGTTCAGGTCCGCCGTCAGCTGTTCGCTGAACACGTGCTGGTGATCGGCATAACCGCTGACGCCGGACGGCTGCGTCGGCACGGCACTGGCCAGACGCGTCGGCTCTTCGAGCTCGGCCAGCGCGTGCTTCCAGAACTCCCGGCTCGCCGGCTGATCGCGCTGACCCAGCCATTCGATGTAGTCGCGATAACGTCCCTGGGCAGCAACCGGAGTCAGGCCCGCATAACGCTGCAGCACTTCACCGAACAACTGCGAGGTACTCCAGCCATCCATCAGGATGTGATGGCAGGTGTAGATCAGGTGATGCGTCGAATCATCGGTACGCACCAGCGAAACCCGCAACAGCGGCGCGCCCGTCAGCTCGAAACCGTTGGCCAGATCATCGCCGGCCAGTTGTTCCAGCGCAGTGTCGAGGTCGGTTCGACCCCGCCAGTCCTGCACGCTCCACGGCATTTGCACGCTCTGGCGAACCACTTGCACCGCTGCAGCGGCGTCGCTCGGCCAGACAAACGCGGTACGCAGAATGTCGTGGGCGTCGAGGGTCTGCTGCCAGGCCTGACGGAAACGCTCGGCCTCCAGATGTTGCACGTCGACCCGCAGCTGGTTGGTGTAAGCCGGGCTGTCGGGGTCGTTGAGGCTGTGGAACAGAATGCCTTGCTGCATCGGCGACAGCGGGTACAGATCGGTGATCTCCCGGGCCGGAATCGGCAGTGCCGAAAGTTGCGCCTGCGTCAGGCTCACCAGACTGAAATCGGACGGCGTGACGCCGGCCTCGCCGCTGTCGCAGCAGTGCTCGATCAGCCGTTCCAGCTCCAGGCGATAAGCCTCGGCCAGTGCCTGCACCGTGTCGGTACGGTACATGCCCGAACCGAATGTCCAGGTCAGTTCCAGCTCGCCGCCATACACCTGACCGTCAATGCTCAACCAGTTGCCCAACGGTGCCGTGGCGTCCTGATTGGCCCCGGTGCTTTCGCCGGACGGCACGAACAGGGCGCCCTCGGCGGCACTGAAGTCGCCGTCGAACTGGCCGAGATAGTTGAAGGTCACCCGTGGCGGGGCCAGCGAACGCAGCTCGGCGGCACCGGTCAGGTAGCGCAGCACGCCGTAACCGATGCCTTTGCCCGGCACGGCGCGCAGTTGCTCCTTGATCGCGCACAACGATTCGCCCGGCCCTGCCTGCGGTGTCAGACGCACCGGGAACAGGCTGCTGAACCAGCCCACCGTACGACTCAGATCGAGTTCCTCGAACAGGTCTTCGCGACCATGGCCCTCAAGCTGGATCAGCACCGACGGCTGTCGGCTCCAGTCACACAGCACCCGCGCCAGCGCCGTGAGCAGCAGATCGTTGATCTGCGTGCGATACGCGGCCGGAGCAACCTTGAGCAACTTGTGGGTCAGTGCCTGGCTCAGGCGCGAACTGACGCGTTGCGCCTGCTCCTGAGTCTGCACGTCCTGTGCAAAGTCCCGTGGTAACTCCACGTCATCGGCACTCAGGGTCGCCTGCCAATACTCGCGCTCGCGGCCCAGTGTTTCGCTTTGGGCATAACGGTGCAGATGCTCGGCCCAGCTCTGCAGCGAACTGCTCTTGCCCGGCAACACCAGCGGCTTGCCCGAGGCCAGTGCGGTGTAACCGAGCTGCAAGTCTTCCAGCAGGACGCGCCAGGACACGCCATCGACCACCAGGTGATGGATCACCAGCAACAGGCGCTGTTCACCGCCGGGCAGATTCGCCAGCACCGCCCGCAGCAGTCGCCCCTGTTGCAGATCCAGACTGCGCTGAGCCAGATCCGCCAGCGCCGTCAGTTGATCCAGGCTGTCCAGCTCGCGCACCCACAGCAGCTCCGGGTCGCGTTGCGTCTGGAAGGTTGCCTGCCACACATCGCCCGACGCCTGGAAATTCAAGGCCAGTGCATCATGCTGCTCGATCAGTGCCGCCAGCGCGGCCTGCAGATGGCTGGCATCAAGCGGCGCCTGCGGTTGCAGCATCACCGACTGGTTCCAGTGCTCTCGCCGGGCAATCGGCGTTTCGAAGAATCGCGCCTGAATCGGCAACAGTGCCAGCTGTCCGCCAACCTTCTGCGGCGCTGTCGCCATGGGCTTGGCTTCGATCAGTTTAGCCACCGCCGCCAACTGGCCGACAGTCTGCTTCTCGAACAATTGCTTGGGGCTGAGCTTGATGCCCTGGCGCTTGGCCCGGGCAATGATTTGCAGGCTGAGGATCGAGTCACCGCCCAGTTCGAAGAAATTGTCGGTGCTGCCCACACGCTCGAGCTTGAGCACATCGGCCCAGATCGCCGCGAGTTTTTCCTCGACCTCGCCCACCGGCGCGACGAAGCGCTGCGTCACCACGCCCGGCACCGGCAAGGCGCGCTTGTCCAGTTTGCCGTTGGCGGTCAGCGGCAATTGCTCCAGCAGGACAACCTGCGCCGGCACCATGTAATCCGGCAGACGGGCTTGCAGTTGCTCGCGCAGTGTTTCCGCCTTCAGCGCTGCATCTGCCGCCGGCACGCACCAGGCCACCAATTGCAGGCGTGCCGGGTCGTCATCCAGCGCCAACGCGAGTACCGCCGCTTCGCTGACACCGTCCAGGCCGAGCAGCACCCGGGCGACTTCCGCCGGTTCTACCCGATACCCGCGCACCTTGACCTGATCGTCCGCGCGCCCGATGAACTCCACCGCCTGCTGGCGATTGCGACGCACCCGGTCGCCACTGCGATAGACCCGCGCACCGGCCGGCCCGAACGGATCGGGAACGAAGCGCTCGGCCGTCAGCCCCGGCTGCCCAAGGTAACCGAGGGCAACACTGTCGCCGCCGATGTACAGCTCGCCCGCAACCTGATCGGCCACGCTGTTGAGTACATCGTCAAGCACATACACATGGGCCCCGGCCAATGGCGTGCCGACCGGCACACTGCGAGCCCCCGGTTCCAGCGAACCGACTTCGTGGGCCAGTACACCGACGGTGGTTTCGCTCGGGCCGTAGTGGTTGATGACCCGGCAACCCGGCTTGAGCTGACGCACACGCTCCACCAGCGCCGGCGAACACGCTTCGCCGCCGACAATCAGCGCCTGCTCCGGCAGCACATCGGCTGCACGCGACGCCTGCAACAAGGCCGCCAGATGTCCCGGAACGATTTTCAGCATGCCCACCCGGTGCCCGGCCATGTACTCGGCGAAGCGATCCGGATCGAAGCCCAGCTCTTCCGGCAATACATGCAGCAACCGGCCCGAGCACAGCGCACCGAACAGCACGGTGAAACCCAGGTCCGCCGCGATGGTGGAGACCAGCGCCATGCTGGTGTCCGGCGCCGGATCGAGACGCTCCAGCACCCCGCGCACGTAACTGGCCAACGCACCGTGGCTGACCAGCACGCCCTTGGGTTGACCGGTGGAACCGGAGGTGTGAATCACATAGGCCGGCGACTGCGCCGACAACTCACAGGCCGGGGCCGTCACCGGCTGCTGTTGCCATTGCTGTGCATCGAACGCCAGCCCCTGACAACCGGCGACCGCCAGTTCCGAAACCCGCGAATCCCCCTCGGCACACAGCACTGCCCGAGCCATCGCGGCGCCGAGCATCTGCTGCAAGCGCGCGGTCGGGGCCTTGACGTCCAGCGGCATGTACACCGCCCCAGCCTTGATGATCGCCAGCACGCACGTCAGCCAGTCGAGCGAGCGCTCCATCAGCACCGCCACCGGTTGACCGGCAACCGCGCCTTGGGCCAGCAGATGATGCGCGAGGCGATTGGCAGCCTGATCCAGCGCCTCAAAGCTCAAGCCGCCGTTCAGATCCCGCGCGGCCAGCGCTTGCGGCTGGCGCGCGACTTCGCGCTCCCAGTGCTGCAACATCGACTGTGCCGGTTCACGCGGTGCCGCGAGCGCGCTCGGCAATGCCGTCGCCACGGTGTGCAGCGGCGCTTGCGGCGCTTTCAGCAGCGCACCGAACAGACCGAGCAAGGCCGAGACAAAACCTTCGACGGTTGCGTGTCGATAGAGGTCGCTGGCGTAGGTCATCTGCCCGTGGATCAACGTGCCGTCGTCGGTGATGTCCAGCGCCAGATCGAAGTGCGTGCCGTCCTTGTCCAGCGGATACTCCGCCACGGTCAGGCCCGGCAACGCCATCGAGCGCTGCTTCTGCATGCCGACGTTCTGGTTGAACTTGGCCTGGAACAACGGGTTGTGCCCCAACGTACGCTCGGCGACCAACTCGTCCACCAGTTGCTCGAACGGCAGCTCCTGATGGGCCTGCGCGCCGAATGACGCCTCGCGCACCCGCGCCAGCAGATCCTCGAAACTGCCTCGCTCATCCACCTCGCAGCGCAGCACCTGCGTATTGACGAAGAAGCCGATCAGCCCTTCGACCTCGGCGCGACTGCGGTTGGCGTTGGGCACGCCGACGCGGATGTCACGCTCTCCGGCCTGACGCGAGAGGAACAGCGAGAACCCTGCGAGCACCAGCATGAACAGACTGATGCCTTGAGCACGGGCGAACCCGTTGAGCTGACGTGACAGATCCGCGCCAAAATCGAAGCTCAAAGTCTGGCCTTCAAAACTCTGGGTCAGCGGCCGGGCGAAGTCCGGGGCGACCTCCAGCAGCGGATGTTCCTCACCCAGTTGCTGACGCCAGTAATCGAGTTGACGCTCGCCCTCGCCGGCTTCCAGCCAGCGCCGCTGCCAGATGGCGTAGTCGGCGTATTGCAAGGCCAGCGCCGGCAACTGCGGTTCGCGCTGCAGGCTGAACGCCTGATAGCACTGCACGAATTCCTTGACCATCACGTCCATCGACCAGCCGTCGGAGACGATGTGGTGCATGCTCACCACCAGCACGAACTCATCGTCCGCCAGGCAAAACAGACTGGCGCGCAGCAACGGGCCGTGGCGCAGATCGAACGGCTGCGCCGTCACCTTCTGCACGTGCTCGGCCAGCGTCTGCTCGCGTTCTTGCGCGGCAACACCGTTCAAGTCGATGCGTTCCAGCGCAACGCCCTGCGGTTCGAGGATCACTTGATGCGGCTGGTCGCCGTCGGCGCGGAACACCGTGCGCAGCACTTCATGGCGCGCCAGCAGGTGATCGAACGAGCGGGTCAACGCCGCTTCGTCCAGCCGCCCTTTCAGGCGCAGGCCGGCGGCCATGTTGTACGCGGCGCTCTGTGGTTCGAGCTGCCAGAGAAACAGCAAACGCTGCTGGGCGAACGACAGCGGGATCTGCGCGCAGTCGTGACGACTGACCGGCAGCGGCAGCAGGCTGAAATCCTTGCCCTCTTCGCGCAGCTTGGCCAGAAACAGCCGACGCTGCTCAAGCGGCAAGCCGACGAATCTTTTAGCGATACGCTCCGCCATGGTGCCGCTCATACTTCTTCTCCTTCCAATTCATTCATGAACAGGTCCATGTCGGACCAGTCGTTATCCGCTGCACCGTCGGCCAACTGCGCCACTGCCTGGGCCAGTTCACCGAGCAGCGGCTTTTCGAACAGGTTGCGCAGCGGCAACACCACGTTCAGCTGTTTCTTGATCCGGCCGATCACTTGCGCCGCCAGCAGCGAATGGCCGCCCAGCTCGAAGAAGTGATCGTCCAGACCGACGCGCGGCACTTGCAGCACATCCGCCCAGATATGCGCCAGGGCTTGTTCGATGTCCGATTGCGGGGCGCGGTAGTCGACCTGCAATTGATCCATGTCCGGCGCCGGCAAGGCCTTGCGATCAAGCTTGCCGCTCGGCGTCAGCGGCAACTCCGCCAACAGCAGCAGATGGCCCGGCACCATGTAGTCCGGCAGCCTGGCCTGCAGCGAAGCCCTGACCTGCTGACGGAACGCCGACTGACCGGCGACCCCGTCGAGCACGTCCTGATCGGCCACCAGATATGCCACCAGTTGCAGGCTGCCGTTCAGCGACAAGGCCAGCACCACGGCCTCGCGGATGCCCGGGCATTGCTGCAGGCGCGATTCGATTTCACCCAGCTCGATACGGAAACCGCGGATCTTTACTTGATGGTCCACGCGACCGACGTATTCCACCGCGCCATCGGCGCGCAAACGTGCGCGGTCGCCGGTGCGGTACAGGCGCTCGCCGCTGGCAAACGGGTCGGCTATGAAACGCTCGGCGCTCAGGGTCGGTTGTCGGTGGTAGCCGCGCGCCAGGCCCGGGCCACCGATGTACAACTCGCCCACCGCGCCTTGCGGCAGCAGGTTCAAATCATCGTCCAGCACGTACAGGCGACGTGCGGCCAGACCCTGACCAATCGGAATGCCGCGCCACGACACGGCGTCAGGGGTCAGTGCCGAGCAGTCGTGGATCGTCGACACCACGGTGGCCTCGGTCGGCCCGTAGGTATTGAGCAGGCGTACATGACCCAACCCGGCCTGCTGCCACAGGCGCAGGCCGTCCACCGCCATCGCCTCTCCGCCCACGTGAATCTGGCGCAGCGCACCGAAATGCGCTGGAGGATTGGCGGCATATTCCTGCACCAGCCAGTACCAGTACGCCGCCGGCAAGTCGGCCAGGGTAATGCCGTGCTCGAGGATCACCTGATGCAATGTCGCGCTGTCCCACAGACGCGCGTCGCGCAGCACCACGCTCGCACCGTGACAGAGCGGCGGGAAAAACTGCTCGACGAACCCGTCAAAGCTGCTGGTCGCGAACTGCAAGACCCGGTCGCCTTCGCGCAGGTCGCTGTAGTCGATGGCGCGCTCGATGAACTCGCTCAGCGCGGCATGACTGATCGCCACGCCCTTGGGCCGACCGGTCGAGCCGGAGGTATAGATTACGTAGGCCAGGTTCTGCGGCTCGACCGTCACCGGCAGATTGTCGCTGGCGCCATCATCCGGCAGCGTGTCCAGGCACAGGCTTTGCACACCGTCGAGAGCCGGCAGAGCGGCCAGCGTCTGACGGTCGGTCAGCAACAGTTTCAGCCCACTGTCGTCGAGCACATGGCGCAGGCGCTCGCCCGGCGTCTGCGGATCCAGCGGCACATAGGCGCCGCCGGCCTTGAGCACGGCCAGCAAGGCGACGGCCAGTTCCAGCGAACGCCCCAGTGCCACGCCGACCAGCACGTCCGGGCCGACACCCCGGGCGCGCAGTTGATGGGCCAGGCGATTGCTGCGCCGGTTCAGTTCGGCATAGCTGATCGAGGGTGACGGCTCGCTCGCCAGAATCACCGCCGGTGCCTCGGGGGTACGGGCCACTTGCGCTTCGAACAGGGTCTGAAAGCTGGCCAGTCGCGGGCTCGTTTCGGCGATCTGGATCAAGCCCTGCTGCTCGGCGACGTCCAGCATCCGAATGTTGCCGATCAACTGCTGCGGGTCACGGCAGACCGACACCAGCACATTACGCCAGTGCCCGGCCAGCGCGGCGATGGTGGACTCGTCGAAAATATCGGTGGCGTAGGTGAACGCGGCGAACAGTTGCTCGCCCTCTTCACGGGTGTCGAGCATCAGATCGCTGGTGGCCGCATGTTCGCGGCCGCTGCCGGTCAGTTGTTCCTCGGTCAGGTAACCGACCCGCAAGCCGGACGCCAACTGCGCCTGCTGCAAATCGGTCACCAGCGGCTGATGGTTGAACATCACCTGGAACAGTGGGTTATGGCTCTGACTGCGGGCCGGTTGCAGGGCTTCGATCAAGGCATCGAACGGCAGATCCTGATGGGACTGCGCGCCGGCCGCGGACTGGCGCAGGCTCTGCAACAGATCGGCGAAACGGCTGTTGGCGGTGACCACGCTGCGCAGGATCTGCGTATTGACGAAGAAGCCGATCAAGCCTTCGGTTTCGCTGCGGGTACGGTTGGCGATCAGGCCGCCGACGCGAATGTCGGTCTGGCCGCTGTAGCGATGCAGCAAGGTCTTGAACGCCGCCAGCAGAACCACGAACAGGGTCACGCCCTGACGTTGCGCGAGATTCTTCAGATCCTGGCGCAGGCCGGCGTCGATGACCGTTTCCAGACGCGCTCCACGGTGACTGGCCTGGGCCGGGTACGCGCGGTCGGTCGGCAGTTCAAGCACCGGATGTTCGTCGCCCAGTTGCGCGCGCCAGTAGTCGAGCTGCCGCTCGCGCTCGCCCGCTTCCAGCCAGCTGCGTTGCCATAGCGCATAGTCGCGGTAGTGCACGGTGATCGCCGGCAATTGTGGCTCGCGCCCGGCCACCAGCGCATCGTAGGTGCGCATGAATTCATCGATGAGAATGTTCATCGACCAGCCGTCGGCGATGATGTGGTGCAACGTCAGCAACAGCACGTGTTCCTGCGCGTCCAGCCGCAGCAGACGCAGGCTCAGCAAAGGCCCGTTTTCCAGATCGAAGGCTTGCGTGGCCTCCGCCATCATGTGCTGCCGGGCCAGCGGCCAGCGCTGATCCTCGGGCAACGCGCTCAGGTCAGTGAGGGTCAACTTGACGGGCTGCGGTTCGGCGACTTTCTGGAAGGCTTGTTCGCCCTCCTGACCGAACGTGGTGCGCAGGCACTCATGCCGCGCCGCCAGCAGGCTGAACGCCTGCTCCAGCGCCTCGGGCTGCAACTCACCGCTCAGGCGCACGGCCATTGGCAGGTTGTAGGCGGCGCTTTGCGGATCCATCTGCCAGAGAAACCACATCCGCTGCTGGGCATAGGACAAGCCGTCACGCTCGGCGGCCCCGATGCAGGCGGTCATGGGCAGCTGCGCAAAATTGATCCCTTCACGGGCCATGCCGGCGAGGAACAAACGACGTTTGTCCTGAGGCAATTCGATAAAGCGGCGGGCGAGTTTCTGTGCGTCTGCGGCATTCATGCATTGGGTCCTTGCTGATCGGCGGCGTGACCAGGAGGCCCGGTCGTATCAACAAGAACGAATGACAAACGCCATGATTTAGCGGGGCCGGACATTCCCCGGCCGACGGTCGCCGGGACTGACGCACAAACGCCGAAGCCGGCTCTCGACCGGCTTCGACAACCACCCGCTCACCTGCTGCGACGGGTCAGAGTGCGTCCTGGGAGTGACCTTCGGCCATGGCCACGATCACCTTGCGCGGGCCTTCGAACGGCGAGCGGGCATGGGCCGACAACATGTTGTCTAGCATCAGCACATCGCCTTCCTGCCACGGGAAGCTGATGGCACATTCGTCGAGCACCGCCCGAATCTGGCTCAACACTTCATCCTCGATGGGCGAACCGTCACCGTAGTAGACGTTACGCGGCAGGTCCTCTTCATCGACGATGTCCAGCAGGCTCTCGCGCACCTCCGGTTGCAGGTTGGAGATGTGGAACAGGTGCGCCTGATTGAACCAGACCATGTCCCCGGTGACCGGATGCCGGGCCACTGCCTGGCAGGTCTGGCGGGTACGCAGTTCGCCGTCGTCCTTCCATTCGCAGACAATGCCGTGGGCCTGGCAGTAGGCCTCGACCTCGGCCTGGTCTTCGGTGTTGAACACATCTTCCCAGGCCACATCCAGGCCGTTGCCGAAGTTGCGCACATACATCAGACCCTTGCTGACGAAGCGCTCGCGGATCGCCACCGGAATCCGGCGATACACTTCGCGACTGTCGGCAATCGGCGTTTCGCCACCGGACCTGGCCGCGATCATGCTGTAGAACCAGATCTTCATCGGCCAGTCCCGGGAGTAGGCCTGCTCGTTGTGCAGCGGAATACTCTGGTGCGCCGGGTATTCGGTGGAGGTGTACACCCCCTGGGTCACGTTGGTCCGTGGCGTGGAGCCGAACTCATAGTTCAGCAGCGGATGGCCGAAGCTCGCCGCAAACTCGCGAAAGCGCTCCGCGCCCTCCAGCCGGAATCCACGAAACAGCAAACCGCCGTCTTGCAGCAGATGCTTATCGACCAGCTCTTTCAATTCGTCGAACACCGCCAGCAAGTCGGTATCGGCGTCGCTCGCCTCCACCAGCAGCGGCAGGCGACCGCGATGCGGCAACAACGGACGGACGGAAAATCCCTCAGCAACAGCCATGACTGGCCTCCTCAAAACACTCGATTGGTGAACCGCGCTTTACAGCGCCGGTGCCGCCGACAGCGCATGGCGCCGGTGATGGGCTTCCAGGTGATTCTTGAGCGTGCGGATGACCCGGGCTTCATGCTCATGAATGAAAAAGTGCCCGCCGGTCATCATGTCCACCGAGAAACTGCCCAGCGTCTCTTTGCTCCAGCCGATCAACTGTTCGGTGGTCGCCCGGTCTTCCTTGCCGCCCAGCACATGCACCGGGCAATTGAGCAGTGGCCGCTCGATCGGCGTGAAGCGTCCGCACATCATGAAATCGGCGCGCAGGACCGGCAGCGTCAGGCTCATCAGCTCCTGATTGGCCAGTACTTCTTCGCTGGTGCCCTGAAAAGTGCGCAGCTGTTCGATCAGCTCTTCGTCGCTGCGCGGCTCGGAAAAACCACGATCGTAATCGCTGCGCATGCTCGGGGCGGCGGTGCCGGAGGCGAACAGCGCCACCGGCTCGGGCGCACCAAGATCGCGAAAGGCGTGGGCCAGCTCGCACGCGAGCAGCGCACCCAGGCTATGCCCGAACAGCGCATAGGGCGCCTGCAGCGAAGGTTTATGCTCGCGAGCCAGTTGCCGGGCCAGGGCCCGCATGTCGATTTGCAGGGGTTCGTCGTAGCGCGCGCCGCGTCCGGGCAACTCCACCGGTTGCAGTTGCATCCACGACGGCAGCTGGCGCCGCCAGCGGCTGTAGACCATGGCGCTGGCGCCCGAATAGGGCAGGCACAGCAGTGTCAGCTTTGTCACCGCGTTTACCTCAATGGGTTATCTGTAAAAGAGAACGGATGAGGCACGACGGGAATTAGTCCGGGTGACGATCACTTCAAATGACGGAAACTCTGCACCGCCGAGCCCAGCACCACCGCCCCGGCGGCAATCGCCAGCCAGAAGCCGCTGCGCGCACCGAATGCGTCCACCAGCGCGCCGGAACCGGCAGCGCCGATGGCCACGCCGATGCTCAGACCGGTCACCAGCCAGGTCAGGCCTTCGGTGAGTTTGGCCGGCGGCACGATGCGCTCGATCAGCGCCATCGCCACGATCAGGGTCGGGGAGAAGAACAGGCCGGCGATGAACACCGCGACGGCCAACCCGAAGATGTTGGTCGCCAGCAGCAACGGCAGCGTGGTCACCGCTGTCGCCAGACCGCCGTAGAGAAACAGCCGCGGCAACGGCAGCTTCGAGCGCATCGCACCGAAGGCGATACCGGCCAGACAGGAACCGATGGCGTACACCGAGAGCACGATGCTGGCCGCCGCCGGCTGACCCTGCTGCTGGGCGAACGCGACGCTGACCACATCCACCACGCCGACAATCACGCCCATGGCGAGCATCAACGCCAGCAGCCATTGCACGTCGGTCGAACGAATGATCGAGCCTTTATGCTCTGATTCGTGCGGATGTACCGGCGGCTCGGTGCTGCGCTGGGCGACGAATGCCGTGACGCCGATGGCCAGCATCAACAGTGCCGCCAGCGGTCCGGCCTCGGGAAACACACCGACGCACAAGCCTACCGACAGCGGCGGGCCGACGATAAAGCAGACTTCGTCGAGCACCGACTCCAGCGCATAAGCGGTCTGCAACTGCGGCTGGCCGCGATAGATTTCGGTCCAGCGCGCCCGCGCCATCGCCGACATGCTCGGCATGCAACCGGCCAGTGCTGCGCAGACAAACAGTGTCCAGGTCGGCGCCTGCAAGCGGGTGCACAGCAGCAACATCAGCAGCGCGCCCCCGCCGATCAGCGCCGCCACCGGCAGCACCCGCCCCTGACCAAAGCGGTCCACCAGTCGTGACACCTGCGGCGCGCAAAACGCCGTGGCCAACGCAAACGTCGCCGCCACCCCACCCGCCAACGCATAGCCGCCGGTCAATTGCGAAAGCATGGTGATCACGCCGATGCCGGTCATGGAAATCGGCATGCGCGCGATCATCGCGGCAATCACAAAAGCCCGGGCGCCGGGGGCGTTGAACAGTTCGCGGTAAGGGTTTGCCATCGGATGCAGCCTCATCAGGGGCGGCCAAGTTGCCACAAAGCCTGACGGCCGGGGAAGCAAGGAATTGTTGGTGGAATGTGAAGTCCCCAACGCACGCAGGGCCAATCGCTGCCGCATAAACCTGTCGATGATTTCATGTACGCGGATGAACTCTCGCCGCCGCCCATCAGTCAGCTAAATAAGCTCTCAACCCAAGGCGCGACCCTGCATGCAGATTTCCCTCGCCCGCCAAGTGGCACTGGTCACCGGCGCCAGCTCCGGCATCGGCCACGGCGCTGCCAAAGCCCTGGCCGCCGCCGGTGCCGCCGTGGTCATCAACTACAACCGTCAGGCCGAACCCGCCGAAGCGCTGGCCCGGCAGATCGTCGCCGACGGTGGTCAGGCCATCGCCATCGGCGCCGACGTTTCGAAGGAGGAAGACGTGGAGCGGCTGTTCCAGCAGACCCTCGACACCTTCGGCACGCTGGACATTCTGGTGGCCAATTCCGGCCTGCAAAAAGACGCGGCGGCTGTGGATATGTCGCTGGCCGACTGGAACGCAGTGATCGGCGTCAACCTCACCGGCCAGTTCCTCTGCGCCCGCGCCGCGCTGCGGATCTTCAATCGCCAGGGCGTGCGCGAAGGCGTGTCGCGAGCCGCCGGCAAGATCATCCACATGAGCTCGGTGCACCAGCATATTCCCTGGGCCGGGCACGTTAACTACGCAGCGTCCAAGGGCGGCGTCGATCAGTTGATGCAGACCCTGGCCCAGGAAGTCAGCCACCAGCGAATCCGCATCAACGGCATCGCACCGGGGGCGATCCGCACGGCCATCAATAAGGACGCCACCGAAGGCGACGCCGCAAAGGACCTGCTCAAACTCATCCCCTACGGGCGCATCGGCGATGTCGAGGACGTGGCCAACGCGGTGGTGTTTCTCGCCTCCGACGCCTCCGACTACATCGTCGGCACCACCCTGTTCATCGACGGCGGCATGAGCCTCTATCCGGAGTTCCGTGGCAATGGCTGAGCATCAATCCGAACGACAAAGCCCCATCGACGCCCACGGCATCATTGGCGACATGCGCAGCGCGGCGCTGGTCAATGACAAGGGCAGCGTGGATTTTTTCTGCTGGCCGGAGTTCGACAGTCCGTCGATCTTCTGTTCGCTGCTCGATACCCCCGACGCGGGGATTTTCCAGTTGGCTCCGGATCTGCCCGATGCCCGACGCGAGCAGATTTACCTGCCGGACACCAACGTCCTGCAAACCCGCTGGCTCAGCGATCACGCCGTGGTGGAAATCACCGACCTGCTGCCGATTGGCGACAACGACGATGCCTTGCCGCTGTTGATGCGCCGAGTGCGGATGGTCAGCGGGCAGGCGACGTTTCATCTGCGCTGCGCGGTGCGGCATGACTACGCCCGCGCTGAGACCCGCGCCGTCATCGATAAACAGGATGTGCTGTTCAGCGCCAGCGGGCAGCCGACGCTGCGCCTGGCCTCGGATCAAACCCTGAACGTCGATAACAATGCGGCGGCTGCGCAATTCACCCTCAAACAGGATCAAACGGCGGCGTTCATGCTCGGCGCCAGCGACGATCCGCGCTTTGCCGAAGGCGCCGCGCAGCTGTGCATCGAACGCACGCTGAAGTTCTGGCGCGACTGGATCGGCCAGTCCAACTATCGCGGTCGCTGGCGGGAAATGGTCAACCGCTCGGCCCTCGCTCTGAAGTTGCTGACCTCACGCCAGCACGGCGCAATTCTCGCTGCCGCCACCTTCGGCCTGCCGGAAACACCCGGCGGCGAACGCAACTGGGACTACCGCTACACCTGGATCCGCGACGCCTCGTTCACCGTTTACGCTTTCATGCGCCTGGGCTTTGTCGACGAAGCCAATGCCTACATGCGCTGGCTGCGCGGGCGGGTCAGCGATTGCAGCGGCCAGTCGTCGATGAAGCTGAACATCCTCTATGCGATCGACGGCCGCCAGGAACTGCCGGAAACCGAACTCACGCATTTGTCCGGCCATGGCGGTGCAAAACCGGTGCGCATCGGCAATGGCGCCTACGACCAGATTCAACTGGATATCTTCGGCGAACTGATGGACGCCGTTTATCTGGTCAACAAATACGGCGACGCGATTTCCCACGAAGGCTGGCAACACGTGATGGAAGTGGTCGATCAGGTCTGTGAGACCTGGCAGACCAAGGACGTAGGCATCTGGGAAATGCGCGGTGAGCAACATCACTTCCTGCACTCGCGACTGATGTGCTGGGTGGCGCTGGACCGGGCCATCCGCCTGGCCTCGAAACGCTCGCTGCCGGCGCCCTTCGCCCGCTGGGACCAGACCCGTCAGGCGATTCATGCCGACATCTGGGACAACTTCTGGAACGAAGAGCGCGGGCATTTCGTGCAGTACCAGGGCGGCACGGCGCTGGACGGCTCGATGTTGCTGATGCCGTTGGTGAGGTTCGTCAGCGCCAAGGATCCGAAATGGCTGGCGACGCTGGAAGCCATCGAAAAACACTTGGTGCGTGACGGCATGGTTTATCGCTATCGCAATGACGATGCGGGTATCGACGGATTGTCCGGCACCGAAGGCGCCTTCGCCGCGTGTTCATTCTGGTACGTGGAATGTCTGGCCCGCGCCGGGCAAGTAGAAAAGGCCCACCTGGAATTCGAACAATTGCTGCGCTACGCCAATCCGCTGGGGTTGTACGCGGAAGAGTTCGACAACCGAGGCCGGCATCTGGGCAACACGCCACAGGCATTGACGCATCTGGCGCTGATCAGCGCGGCGAGTTTTCTGGATCGCAAGTTGAGTGGGGAGAAGAATTACTGGCAGCCGTAGTCATCCTTCTTCGCCAGAGTCTGTAAGAAAGATCCCAACTCCAATCGCCGTTTGTAGGATGGCTACCTACGAACGGCAAACACCCCCGAGCCTTGCGGTTGAAGGGCTGGCCCACACAATCGATTCCTTTCGATACAACTTGTTGATGGCACGGCCTACAGAAACCTGCCAACCCCGTGTAACGCTTGGCCCGCAACTCACACTTACACCCCGAAATACCTTGTTGCCAGCTGTTACATCGCCCCCTACCATCCACCGCAACGGGCACAGCGGAGCTGTCCAATAAAAACCCGATTCAAGGAACCAGAATGAGCCAACGCATCCACCGCCAGATCGATACCCCACTGCGCACCGGCCTCAAGCGCGACGAACTGTGGGAAGCCGCCGACAAGGGCCTGATCAAATGCTGGGAAATCGGCCGCCAGCGCGCCGCCCGTTTCCCCGACCTCGCCCAACGCTGCAGTGCCGATGAACTGCCGGTACTGGGCTGGAAAGGCGGGGTCAGTCGCAGCCTGAAGAAGAATGAAAAATACGGATCGCTGAAATACCTTGCCCAGTGGCAGGGTCTGCGCGGGGAAGATCTGGATATTGACCTGGGTGCCGAGCGCGTCATGACCTGCTCGCGGACGAAAATGGTGGTGACGTTTACGCCGGATCGGAGCAAGTATTTCAATCAGGTGGCGGAAGCCGAGGTGTAAGGAGACTTTCCATGACCCGTGCCGAAATCCGATTCAGCCAAACTCCAAGCCTGACCATCGCCTATGAGCATCACGGCCCGGAAAACGGCACACCGGTCATCCTGCTCCACGGCTTCCCCTACTCCCCCCGCGCCTACGACGAAATCGCCCCGCCCCTAGCCGCCAAGGGTTATCGGGTAATCGTGCCGTACCTGCGCGGCTACGGACCGACCCGTTTCAACAGCCCGGACACGCCGCGTTCCGGCCAGCAAGCGGCGCTGGCGCAGGATCTGCTGGATCTGATGGATGCACTGGGGATCGAACAAGCGACATTGTGCGGTTACGACTGGGGCGGTCGGGCGGCGTGCATTGTGGCGGCGTTGTATCCCGAGCGCGTGCGCGGGTTGGTGACGGGCGATGGCTATAACCTGCAAGACATTCCGAATTCGATCCAGCCGCTGGATCCGCAGAGCGAGCATCGCTACTGGTATCAGTACTACTTCCATACGCCCCGTGGCGTTGAAGGGCTGACGCAAAACCGGCGGGCGCTGTGCGAGTTGCTCTGGCAGTTGTGGTCACCGACCTGGGCGCGGAACGCCGAGCGTTATCCGCTGAGCGCGCCGGCGTTCGATAACCCGGACTTCGTCGAGGTGGTGATTCACTCTTATCGCCATCGCTTCATGTATGCGCCGGGCGATCCGGCGCTGGAGTGGATGGAGCAGGCGCTGGAGAAACAACCGGCGATCGGCGTGCCGACGATTTCGCTGTGCGGTGCGGATGATGGCGTTGGCCCGGCGCCGGAAGACGATGAAGATGCCCACCACTTCACCGGGATTTACGAGCGGCGGGTGCTGGCGGGTGTCGGGCATAACATTCCCGAGGAAGCGCCGGGCGAAACGCTCAAGGCATTACTGGATCTGCTCCAGCGCTGACCGAAAACCGCTCCCGATAAGCCTGCGGCGTCACACCCATGGCCCGCAGGAAACTGCGTCTCAAGGTTTCTTCACTGCCAAATCCACAATTCGCCGCCACCCGTTTGATCGGCAATCCGGTGTCGCTCAGCAATCGGCGGGCGGTTTCGACGCGGATCAGTTCGATGGCCCGGGCCGGGGTCTGGCCGGTGTCGGCGCGGTAGTGGCGCACGAAGCTGCGTTCGCTCATGCCGGCCTGTTCCGCGAGGGTCGGGATGCCCAAGTCGCAGGTCAGGTGTTCGGCGATCCACGCGTGCAGATCATCGAAGCGGTTGCCCTGTTTTTGCAGCGACAGCGTCACGCTGAATTGCGACTGCCCGCCCGGGCGTTTGAGGAACACCACCAGTTGCCGGGCGACGTCCAGGGCCATGTCGCGGCCGAGATCGTCTTCGACCATGGCCAGCGCCAGGTCGATGCCGGCGGTGACGCCCGCCGAGGTCCAGACCGGGCCGTCGTTGATGAAGATCGGATTGGGCTCGACCTGCAAGCGTGGGTGTTGCTGCGCCAGTTGTTCGCAGCGGGTCCAGTGGGTGACGACTCGCCGGCCGTCGAGCCAGCCGCTGGCAGCCAGAAGAAAGGCGCCGGTGCAGACCGAGGCCACGCGCCGGCATCCGTTGGCGTGCTCACGCACCCAACTCACCAATTCGGCGTCTTCGGCAGCGGCGTAGACGCCCCAGCCGCCGGCGATGATCAGCGTATCGCTGGGCTGCGGCGGCAGCGGCTCGGCCAACATCGCCAACCCGGCGGACGAGTTCACCGCCCCGCCACCGCTGGCAATCACCGTTGGCGCGTACGGCGCAGGCAAACCCTGCTGGCGGGCGATGTCGTTGGCCGAGGCGAAGACCTGCAACGGCCCGGTGACATCGAGCAATTGCACATTGGCGAACGCGAGGACGTGGATGGTTTTCGGCATTTGGCGTAATTCGTGGGCTGATTGGCGTATGCGCCAAAACCTACGCGCCTACAGTAAAGCCGTCTACCCCCCTTTTCACGGAGAAGAACCATGGCGTTGCAGATCGGTTTTCTGTTGTTTCCCCAAGTGCAGCAACTCGACCTGACCGGCCCGTACGACGTGCTGGCCTCATTGCCGGACGTGCAGGTGCACCTGATCTGGAAGGATCTGGTGCCGGTCACCGCCAGCACCGGGCTGGTGCTGAAACCGACGACCACCTTCGAGGACTGCCCGGATCTGGATGTGATTTGCGTTCCCGGCGGTGCGGGCGTCGGGCCGTTGATGGAGGATGAGCAGACGCTGGCGTTCATCAAATCGCAAGCGGCGCAGGCGCGGTACGTGACGTCGGTGTGCACCGGTTCGCTGGTGCTCGGCGCGGCGGGTCTGTTGCAAGGTAAGCGGGCGACCACGCACTGGGCCTATCACGATCTGCTGCCGACACTGGGTGCGATCCCGGTGAAGGATCGGGTGGTGCGCGACGGCAATCTGTTTACCGGGGGCGGCATTACGGCCGGGATCGATTTTGCTCTGACCCTGGCGCAGGAACTGGTGGGAGTCGATACGGCACAACTGGTGCAGTTGCAGCTGGAATATGCGCCGGCGCCGCCGTTTGATTCGGGCAGCCCGGACACGGCGCCGAGTGCTGTTGTCGATGAAGCGCGCAAGCGTGCGGCGCCTTCGCTGAAGTTGCGCACGGAAATCACCGAGCGCGCGGCGGCAAAGCTCAACCTGCGCTGACATTTCAGCCACACCCGAGAACTTGTGGGAGCTGGCTTGCCAGCGATAGCGGTGAGTCAGTCAATGAAGATGTCGACTGTGCAGACGCCATCGCTGGCAAGCCAGCTCCCACAGATCTCTCACAGGTCTCAGTGTCAGCCACAGGTTTGCGAGTTGTCCCGGTTTCTCGCCACACCTTCACTTGTCCCCTCGCCCCCACCCGTGTAGAAAGCCTGTCCACAAATCGTGCACAAGGACTTTCCATGACAGCTCTGCCATGGCTCTATCTCGGGCTTCTCAGCCTTGGTTACGGATTGGCGCTGAGTTTCGGCCAGCTCGGCTGGCTGGCGCTGATCTCCATTGCACTGCTGGTTTTCGCCGGTTATGCCGTGCGCCAGCAAACCGTGCCGGTCGGGCGTTATCTCGGCCATGGCCTGTTTATCGTGTTGGCCCTGGCGCTGGCCCTGCACTGGCTGCCGGGTTTCTACAACGGCCGGGCCATCGAACCGCAGCGCTTCACCGACAACGCCGTGCCGTTCTCGATGTACCTGAATCTCGACAAACCGCTGATTGGCTTCTGGCTGCTGCTGGTCTGCCCGTGGATCGTCGCGCGTCGTTCGTTGCGCCTGACGGTTTACGCCACCGCGCTGGCACTGACGTTGAGTGTGATTCTGGCGCTCGGCGGTGCGGTGTTGCTGGGCATGATCACCTGGGCGCCGAAATGGCCGGATCAGGCGTGGCTGTGGGTGCTGAACAATCTGCTGCTGGTGACGCTGGTCGAAGAGGCGCTGTTTCGCGGCTATATCCAGGGCGGCCTGAGCCGACGTTTCAAACACCTGCCCTACGGCGAAAACCTCGCGCTGCTGCTGGCGTCCCTGCTGTTCGGCCTGGTGCATGTGGGCGCTGGCTGGCAATGGGTGTTGCTGGCGAGCCTGGCGGGTGTCGGCTATGGTCTGGCCTACCGTTTTGGCGGGCTCGGTGCGGCGATCGCCACGCATTTTGGCCTGAACCTGCTGCATTTCGGCCTGTTCACCTATCCGATGCTCGCGGGTTGAAGCAAGGGCCGTTTTGCGACGCCGTACTTATAAATGAAAAAAAATTTCAATAAATGGCCGACCCCGCCGACAACCTTTCAAAGCCTTGCGGATTGAAAAACCATGCGTAACAACCAGCCCATTACACAACGCGAACGGACTTTCCCGGCTCAGCAACGGTTGATTTCCACAACCGACGCCAAGGGCGTGATCACCTACTGCAACGACGCTTTCGTCGAAATCAGCGGGTTTTCGCGTGAGGAACTGATCCGTGCGCCGCACAACCTGGTTCGTCACCCTGACGTGCCGGCGGCGGTGTTTTCGCACATGTGGGGCACACTGAAACAAGGCTTGCCATGGATGGGCATTGTCAAGAATCGCTGCAAGACCGGTGATCACTACTGGGTGAACGCCTATGTAACGCCGGTGTTCGACGGCAATCAGGTGGTCGGTTACGAGTCGGTGCGGGTCAAACCCACCGCCGAACAGATCCGCCGTGCCGAAGCGCTCTACCAACGCATCAACCAGGGCAAGTCGGCGATTCCTTCGAGCGACAAGTGGCTGCCGATTGTGCAGGACTGGCTGCCGTTCATTCTGGTCAGCCAGTTGAGCTTCATGATCGGCGCCACCCTGAACTCGCAGTGGGGCTTCGCCCTCGCCGCCGGTCTGTCGGTGCCGCTGGGCCTGCTGGGCCTGCAATGGCAACAACGCGGGCTCAAGCGCCTGCTGCGTCTGGCCGAGCAGACCACCTCCGACCCGTTGATCGCGCAGATGTACACCGACAGCCGTGGCGCCCAGGCGCGTCTGGAAATGTCGATCCTCAGCCAGGAAGCGCGCCTGAAAACCTGCCTGACCCGTCTGCAGGACACCGCCGAGCACCTGACCGATCAGGCCAAACAGTCCGACGCCCTGGCGCACAACAGCTCCAGCGGTCTGGAACGTCAGCGCGTGGAAACCGAACAGGTCGCCACCGCCGTCAACCAGATGGCCGCCACCACCCAGGAAGTGGCGAGCCACGTCCAGCGCACCGCCGACGCCACCCAGGAAGCCAATCGTCTGACCGGCCGCGGCCGCGACATCGCCGGGGAAACCCGCGAAGCCATCCAGCGTCTGTCGGTCGTCGTCGGTGAAACCGGCCTGACCGTCACCCAACTGGCCAAGGACAGCGACGAAATCGGCGGCGTGGTCGACGTGATCAAAGGCATTGCCGATCAGACCAACCTGCTCGCACTCAACGCCGCGATCGAAGCAGCGCGTGCCGGCGAAATGGGCCGTGGTTTTGCCGTAGTCGCCGACGAAGTCCGCCAACTGGCACAACGCACCAGCGAATCCACCGGCCAGATCCACGCCCTGATCGCCAAGTTGCAACAGACTGCGTCCAGCGCCGTACAAACCATGGAAGCCGGGCATCGCCAGGCGGAAGAAGGTGTAGCGCGGGTTCTGGAAGCGGACCAGGCCTTGGTCGGCATCAGCGAAGCGGTGGCCAACATCACCGACATGACCACCCAGATCGCCGCCGCGACCGAAGAGCAAAGTGCCGTGGCTGAAGAAATCAGCCGCAACATCAGCAACATCTCGGAACTGGCGGACCAGACCTCGGAACAGGCGCATAACTCGGCGTTGCTGAGTGAAGAGCTGACGAAGACGGCTAATACGCAGTATTCGTTGGTGGAGCGGTTTAACCGCTGATTGTTCTGCAATAGAAAAAACCCGGATAGCGAGAGCTTCCGGGTTTTTTATTGTGGCTTACGGCGTGACTACACATAGGGGCGCTATGCCCTACAAGCACGCCAGAATCCGCTGACTGGTGCACCTTTGGGGTCGGTTCTATCGTTTGCCGGTAGAAATCCAATCCCTTAAGCTGGTCAGTATGAATACATCTCCTTTGGAGGCTCCGATGGCCACCACCAGAAAGATCGACAAGCCGGTTAAAAAAGTCATTCGCGATGAACTGACTTTTCTTGATGTCCGGCAAGCCGCGCGTGATGGGCAGAAAGCGTTCGATAAATATGTGATCACTGGCAAGCTACCCATAACAAAGTAGCCATAGATGCCAGCAGTCAAAATCTCTGCGCTTTTCGAACAAATCAACAACTGGAAAAACTTCGCCGCTCATTTTTATAACTACAAAGTGTGCGGTGAACTGCCCGCTATTTTTGGGCGAGACGAACGACTCGACCTCAGCGATATGCATCACATCCACCTGGCCAGTACCCAAGCGACCCAGGCGCGGTGGGCAAAAATAGACCGCCAGTATTATCGAACTGCCCTGGTTGACGATCCTGACAACGACTTCTGGCTTATCTACGCCTACGATGCTTTCCGGGATGAATACCTTTTGCTGACAATCACAGGCCCGGATGCCCATAACCGGAGTGAGTGGGGTTCATTTCTGCGAACGGTGCATTACGAGATTGTTGAGCCATGGGTCGTGGGAAAAGTCATCTATCTGGACCTCGACGACTTTTGATTAACTGGCTGGCCAGTTCTCGGAAAATGTATTGAGTGGGTGATAACAAAAAACCGGATAGTGAGAGCTATCCGGTTTTTTGTTTTTGATTTGGCGTTACACGCGGTTACTGCGGCAAGCGCAGCCTGTCCAGCAGTCGATTCACCAGCAACTCGTTCAACATGATCAGTTGTTGCAGCGCCAGCAGCGGCTTGCGCTCCGGGCCTTTTACCAAGTTGGCGATATTGCCGGCCATGGCATTGGCGGACGACAGTGATTCACTGGCTTCGACGAGCAGTGTTTCGTCATCGAGTGTGGGGTCGACCATGTAGATGGGGCGGGACTTGGGCGGGAAGTACTTCGGGATTTCGGGGCCGAGGTAATAGTCGAGTGCGCGATCGGCGGATTCTTTTGTCTTTTTGGACTCGAGCTCGGGGTCGTTGGAGGTTGGATCGGTTACTGGTGGATTGGGTGTGGCTTTGAACATGGATAAAACTCCAATTCGAAAAAATGAGAGCCATCACCCTCGCTACCAAACGGCGGGTGGCGGCCATGCGCGGGTTGGTAGACCGGTCGAATTGGGAAATCCGGCGCTCACGAATGAGCCCCACGCATGCCCACCATACAAAGCTGCACCTCAAAAAGAGACAGCATTGAAGGTGTCGCAATAACCACAACTCGAATCGGGCTACCAAACCCAGCCACTTTTCAGTGACAGGGAAACGATATAGCCCTCTCCAAGCTGCGTAAGCCGGCGGATTCTGGCGTAGGCGTAGGCAACGACGCAAGGTGTCGTAGCCCTTATGGCGTAACGGTTCGTGTACTTTAAACGTGGTTACGCGATCGTGTTTATGCGCTGGAAATGCCGGGCTGGGGGAGCTTTCAGTTTTGGTGGTGTGTCAGTGAAACCTTCCCCTCACCCTAGCCCTCTCCCCGAGGGAGAGGGGACTGACCGAGGTGTTTGGACGAGGTACGCCGACGTGAAATACCGAGGTGAACTCTGGCCTTAAAAAGCAAACATCCCGCTTCTAACCACTCAACACGATGAGCGTTAGCTCGAGTAAAGCTTTTGATCTTCGGGCCCCTTCGGCAGGCTGAGTGGAGGGATTCGTCCGGGGGTGGGAGCGCAGCGACCGTTTGGCGAAGCCAAACACATCGAGAGGAGGTGCAGCGAAGCAAACCGTAGGCGATGCCCCCCGGACGAATCCCGGAACGAAGGAACCCCGAGCCTCAGCGAGGGGCCGAACGCCGGGGCCTAGACCTTTTGGTTACTTTTGGGGCGTTTGCCAAAAGTGACCCGCCGTAAGGGCGGAACCCTAAGCAGCCATAACCGCAGCAACGGATATACACCCCCAACCAAACCTCAACGAAGAAACCCGGCAACCTTCTCCGCAGCCGAAGCCAAATGCTGCTCATGCGTAAACCCGGACACCTTGAGCGGCTTCAAATCATGATCCCCCGCCGCCAGCCAAAACACTTCAATTTCCGGCGATAACGAATAACCTTCGACCGCTTCGCGATTCCCCAGCGCATCTCGCTCCCCCTGAACAATCAACGTCCGAGTCTTCAACCCAGCGAGATGTTCGACCCGTGGTTTCTCCGGTTTCCCAACCGCATAAAACGGATAGCCCAGACAAACCAACGCATCAACGCCAAGCTCATCGGCAAGCAAACTCGCCATCCGCCCCCCCATCGACTTCCCGCCAACCGCCAAAACCCCAGCGACATGACGTCGCACTTCAGCGAAAACCTCACGCCAGCACTCCTGCAATTTCCCCGCAGGATTCGGCGGTCGCTTAACCCCATCAACCCGCCGCTGCGCCATATAAGGAAACTCAAACCGCAACACGTTCACGCCCAGCCCGGCAAGGCGCCCAGCCATATCGTTCATCCAGTCGCTATCCATCGGCGCCCCCGCCCCATGCGCGAGAATGAGCGTCGCCGAAGCCTCACCAACAGCGCCATCCCACAGCCACCCACGATCCCGCACACACTGTGCCCATTGATCCCCGTCAATACTGGCCTTGTGCTGTTTGTCCATGCTTGCCTCGCTTTTAGTCTGCCTATAACTCCAGGCGAAGGACGCGCTGTTGGCGCTCACTTCGGCTGAACCGTGGATGGGGAACCATGAACACTTCTATCAGTACCGCCTACAACTACAAGGTGGTCCGCCAATTCGCCATTATGACGGTGGTGTGGGGCATCGTCGGCATGGGGCTCGGGGTTTTTCTCGCGGCTCAATTGGTCTGGCCCGAACTCAACTTCAACCTGCCGTGGACCAGCTTCGGACGCCTGCGCCCGCTGCACACCAACGCGGTGATCTTCGCGTTCGGCGGCTGTGCCTTGTTCGCCAGTTCGTTCTACTCGGTGCAGCGCACCTGCCAGACCCAGCTGTTTGCGCCGAAAGTCGCCGCGTTCTGCTTCTGGGGCTGGCAACTGGTGATCCTGCTGGCAGCCATCAGCCTGCCACTGGGTTACACCAGCTCCAAGGAATATGCCGAGCTGGAATGGCCGATCGACATTCTGATCACCATCGTCTGGGTCGCCTACGCCATCGTGTTCTTCGGCACGATCATGCAGCGCAAGACCAAACACATTTATGTGGGCAACTGGTTCTTCGGCGCGTTCATCATCACCGTGGCGATTCTGCACATCGTCAACAACCTTGAGTTGCCGGTGAGTTTCACCAAGTCCTACTCGGTGTACGCCGGTGCGACCGACGCGATGGTGCAATGGTGGTACGGCCACAACGCCGTAGGCTTTTTCCTCACCGCCGGCTTCCTCGGGATGATGTACTACTTCGTGCCGAAACAGGCCGAACGTCCGGTGTATTCGTATCGCCTGTCGATCGTGCACTTCTGGGCGCTGATCACCTTGTACATCTGGGCCGGCCCGCACCACTTGCACTACACCGCGCTGCCGGACTGGGCGCAGTCGCTGGGCATGGTGATGTCGCTCGTACTGCTGGCCCCGAGCTGGGGCGGCATGATCAACGGCATGATGACCCTCTCGGGCGCCTGGCATAAGTTGCGCAGCGATCCGATCCTGCGCTTCCTGGTGGTGTCGCTGGCGTTCTACGGCATGTCGACCTTCGAAGGTCCGATGATGGCGATCAAAACCGTCAACGCCCTCTCCCACTACACCGACTGGACCATCGGCCACGTACACGCCGGCGCACTCGGCTGGGTGGCGATGATTTCCATCGGCGCGCTGTATCACATGATCCCGAAAGTCTTCGGCAAAGAGCAGATGCACAGCATCGGCCTGATCAATGCGCACTTCTGGCTCGCGACCATCGGCACCGTGCTCTACATCGCCTCGATGTGGGTCAACGGCATCGCCCAGGGCCTGATGTGGCGTGCGGTGAACGAGGACGGCACGCTGACCTACTCCTTCGTCGAAACCCTGGTGGCCAGCCACCCTGGCTTCGTCGTGCGGCTGATTGGCGGGGCGATCTTCCTCAGCGGCATGTTCCTGATGGCTTACAACACCTGGCGCACCGTGCGGGCCTCGCAGCCTGCTGACGTCGTTGCTGCCGCGCAGATGGCCTGAGGAGTCCGCCATGAAACACGAAACGATTGAAAAGAACGTCGGCCTGCTGATGCTGCTGATGGTGTTCGCCGTGAGCATCGGCGGCCTGACCCAGATCGTCCCGCTGTTCTTCCAGGACGTGACCAACAAACCGGTGGAAGGCATGAAGCCCTACACCGCGCTGCAACTGGAAGGCCGCGACATCTACATCCGCGAAGGCTGCGTCGGCTGCCACTCGCAGATGATCCGTCCGTTCCGCGCCGAAACCGAACGCTACGGGCACTACTCGGTGGCCGGTGAAAGCGTGTGGGATCACCCGTTCCTGTGGGGTTCCAAGCGTACCGGTCCGGACCTGGCCCGGGTTGGCGCGCGCTACTCGGATGACTGGCACCGCGCGCACTTGTACAACCCGCGCAACGTTGTACCGGAATCGAAAATGCCGGCCTACCCATGGCTGGTCACCCAACCGGTCGACAGCAGCCACACCGAAACCAAGCTCAAGACCATGCGCACCCTCGGCGTGCCCTACACCGACGACGACATCAGCGGCGCGGTGGCCAGCCTCAAGGGCAAGACCGAAATGGACGCCCTCGTCTCCTACCTGCAAGTGCTCGGCACTGCGATCAAGAGCAAGAGGTGATCGAGATGGCCTTTGAAATGAGCGCGGGGCTGATTCGCGGCCTCGGCACGGTCGTGGTGTTCGTGGCCTTCGTCGGCCTGACCCTGTGGGTGTTCAACCGCAAGCGCACGCCGGAATTCGCCGAAGCACGCCTGCTGCCGTTCGCCGACGAGCCGCAACCCGACACTACCCAAGTTAATGAAACAAGGAGTACCCGGCCATGACCACCTTCTGGAGTACGTGGATCTGCGTACTGACCATCGGCAGCCTGATCGGCCTGACCTGGCTGCTGGTCGGCACCCGTCGGGGCGAAACCAAGGGCAGCGTCGACCAGACCATGGGCCACAGCTTCGACGGCATCGAGGAGTACGACAACCCGCTGCCGCAGTGGTGGTTCATGCTGTTCGCCGGCACGCTGGTGTTTTCCGTGGGTTATCTGATCCTTTATCCGGGCCTGGGCAACTGGAAAGGCATCCTGCCCGGCTACGAGGACGGCTGGACCGGCGTCCACGAGTGGGAAAAGGAAATGAGCAAGGCCGACGCCAAATTCGGGCCGATCTTCGCCAAGTTCGCCGCGATGCCGGTGGAAGAAGTGGCGAAGGATCCGCAGGCGCTGAAAATGGGTGGCCGTCTGTTCGCCTCCAATTGCTCGGTGTGCCACGGCTCGGACGCCAAGGGCGCGTTCGGTTTCCCTAACCTCGCCGACAAGGACTGGCGTTGGGGCGGTAGCGCCGACACCATCAAGACCACCATCATGGGTGGCCGGATGGCGGCGATGCCGGCGTGGGGTGAAGTGCTGGGCGAGGCTGGGGTGAAAAACGTCGCCGCCTATGTGCGTCATGAACTGGCGGGGCTGCCACTGCAGGCGGACAACAAGGCTGATCTCCAAGCGGGTCAGCAGGCGTTCAGCACAACTTGCACCGCCTGTCACGGGGCAAACGGCCAGGGCACCGAAGCCATGGGCGCACCGAACCTGACGCACCCGGCCGGTTTCATCTACGGCACCAGCCTGACCCAGCTCGAGCAGACCATTCGCCATGGCCGTCAAGGCCACATGCCAGCTCAGAACGAGCTGCTGGGCAACGATAAAGTGCAACTGCTCGCCGCTTACGTATACAGTCTGTCAAAAAATACTGAGCAGTTGAGCGACAAGCTTCAAGCTGAAAGCTCCAAGTAAAATCACAAGCAATGTATACAATCCTGCAGGCGACATGATTCGTCTTGTCGCTTGCAGCTTGCAGCTTGCAGCTGCTTCCTTTTGTCGCACCCCTTCACCCCCTCTCCTTTCGGTTACCCGGATTCGGGTCTACGCTTGCTCGATGCGGACTGGCCCGTGCCGGTTCCAGGTCGACCCCGAGCGAGGCGTTGAACGAATCAGCTGACTGACATGGCCGCAAAGGCCGGTAGATACCGGCTGTCGTGCCAATTACCGTCCGTCACCCGAACCGAGCGTTCGAACACACCCCGTTACATCCGACCGGGACCCCTCGCTTTTTTCGTCCGCTGCGACATTTTGCCCGAGGGCAATTTTGTCCTTACGCGGCGCATGGAAAGGCCGCAGAATCAGCGTTGGAAAGCATTGACCCAGGTCATGGCGCGTTGCATTGACCCCCTGCTTTCTACATACTTGCGGCCGATTTTAATCCTAATAAAACACCCAAACCGTGGAACCTTAGAATGAGCACAGCAATCAGTCCGACTGCTTATAACTATAAGGTAGTCCGCCAGTTCGCCATCATGACGGTGGTCTGGGGGATCCTTGGCATGGGGCTTGGTGTCTTCATCGCCTCGCAACTGGTCTGGCCGGAGTTGAATTTCGGTCTGCCGTGGACGAGCTTTGGACGCCTGCGCCCGTTGCACACAAACCTGGTGATTTTCGCCTTCGGTGGTTGTGCACTGTTTGCCACTTCCTACTATGTCGTGCAGCGAACCTGCCAGACGCGAC
This sequence comes from Pseudomonas sp. CH235, assembly GCF_004368175.1. NCBI lineage: Bacteria > Pseudomonadati > Pseudomonadota > Gammaproteobacteria > Pseudomonadales > Pseudomonadaceae > Pseudomonas > Pseudomonas sp. CH235. Next base: position 93,029 of record NZ_RRZJ01000003.1, on the reverse strand, counting down.
TGATTTCCGACAGCCTCGCGGCCTTCACCTTCTGGGGATGGCAAGCGGTGATCGTCGGCGCGATCATTACCTTGCCGCTGGGTTACACCACCACCAAGGAATACGCGGAACTGGAATGGCCCCTCGCCATTCTGCTGGCCATTGTCTGGGTCACCTACGGTCTGGTGTTCTTCGGCACCATCACCAAGCGCAAGACCAAGCACATCTATGTCGGCAACTGGTTCTACGGTGCGTTCATCGTGGTGACCGCGATGCTGCACATCGTCAACCACATGTCGTTGCCGGTCAGCCTGTTCAAGTCCTACTCGGCCTACTCGGGCGCCACCGACGCGATGATCCAGTGGTGGTACGGCCACAACGCCGTGGGCTTCTTCCTGACCACCGGCTTCCTGGGGATGATGTACTACTTCGTGCCGAAACAGGCCGAACGTCCGATCTACTCTTATCGTCTGTCGATCGTGCACTTCTGGGCACTGATCACCCTGTACATCTGGGCCGGCCCGCACCACCTGCACTACACCGCACTGCCGGACTGGGCACAGTCGCTGGGCATGGCGATGTCGATCATCCTGCTGGCACCGAGCTGGGGCGGCATGATCAACGGCATGATGACCCTGTCGGGCGCCTGGCATAAGCTGCGCACCGACCCGATCCTGCGCTTCCTCGTGGTATCGCTGGCGTTCTACGGCATGTCGACCTTCGAAGGTCCGATGATGGCGATCAAGACCGTCAACTCGCTGTCGCACTACACCGACTGGACCATCGGCCACGTACACGCCGGCGCGCTCGGCTGGGTAGCGATGATCTCGATCGGCGCGATCTACCACATGGTCCCGAAACTGTTCGGCCGTGCGCAGATGCACAGCACCGGCCTGATCAACGCGCACTTCTGGCTCGCGACCATCGGTACCGTTCTGTACATCGCTTCGATGTGGGTCAACGGCATCACTCAGGGCCTGATGTGGCGTGCAATCAACGACGACGGCACCCTCACCTACTCGTTCGTCGAAGCGCTGCAGGCCAGCCACCCTGGCTACATCGTTCGCGCCCTGGGCGGTGCGTTCTTCGCCAGCGGCATGTTCCTGATGGCCTACAACGTGTGGCGCACCGTTCGCGCCTCGGACCCGGCTGAAGCTGAAGCCGCCGCCAAGATCGCCGTAGTTGGAGCTCACTGATGAAGCATGAAGCTGTCGAGAAGAATATTGGCCTGCTGGCCTTCTTCATGGTCATCGCCGTCAGCGTCGGTGGCCTGACCCAAATCGTTCCGCTGTTCTTCCAGGATGTCACCAACAAGCCGGTCGAAGGCATGAAGCCGCGCACCGCCCTTGAACTGGAAGGCCGCGACGTTTACATCGCCAACGGCTGTGTCGGCTGCCACTCGCAGATGATCCGTCCGTTCCGTGCCGAAACCGAACGCTACGGCCACTACTCGGTCGCCGGTGAAAGCGTCTGGGATCACCCGTTCCTGTGGGGTTCCAAACGTACCGGCCCAGACCTGGCCCGTGTCGGCGGTCGTTACTCCGATGACTGGCAGCGTGCGCACTTGTACAACCCGCGCAACGTCGTGCCTGAGTCGAAAATGCCGGCTTACCCGTTCCTCGTGGAAAACAAGCTCGACGGCAAAGACACGGCCAAGAAAATGGAAGTGTTGCGCACGCTCGGCGTCCCTTACACCGACGAAGACATCGCCGGTGCAAGAGATGCCGTGAAGGGTAAAACCGAAATGGACGCGCTGGTGGCCTATCTGCAAGGCCTGGGCACCATCATCAAAAGCAAACGGTGATTCTGATGGATATCGGGATGATTCGAGGCCTGGGCACCGTTGTCGTGATGGTTGCCTTCATCGGCCTGGCGTTGTGGGTGTTCAGCCCCAAGCGCAAGTCGGAGTTTGAAGACGCGACCTTGCTGCCCTTCGCGGATGATCCCGAAGCCATCAAGCACGTCGAGCAAGCTTCTAGGAGTAACAAAGAATGACTACATTCTGGAGTCTGTACGTCACAGTCCTCAGTCTCGGTACGATCTTTTCCCTGACCTGGCTGCTGCTGTCGACCCGCAAGGGCCAGCGCAGCGAACAGACGGACGAGACAGTGGGCCACTCCTTCGACGGGATCGAGGAGTACGACAACCCGCTGCCGAAATGGTGGTTCATGCTGTTCGTGGGCACCATCGTCTTCGCTCTGGGTTATCTGGTGCTGTACCCGGGCCTGGGCAACTGGAAAGGCCTGCTGCCGGGTTACAACTACCTCGATACCGAGAAGCAGACCGCGTTCGCCAACGGCCAGACCGGCTGGACCGGCGTTCACGAGTGGGAAAAGGAAATGGCTCGCTCGGACGCCAAGTTCGGTCCGATCTTCGCCAAGTTCGCCGCCATGCCGATCGAAGAAGTGGCGAAGGATCCGCAAGCCCTGAAGATGGGTGGCCGTCTGTTCGCCTCCAACTGCTCGGTCTGCCACGGTTCCGACGCCAAGGGCGCTTATGGTTTCCCTAACCTGACCGACGCCGACTGGCGCTGGGGCGGCGAGCCGGAAACCATCAAGACCACCATCATGGGCGGTCGTCACGCGGTGATGCCGGCCTGGGCAGAAGTGATCGGCGAGCAAGGCGTGGCCGATGTAGCCGCATTCGTGCTGACCAATCTGGATGGCCGCAAGCTGCCGGAAGGCACCAAGGCAGATCCGGCCAACGGCCAGAAACTGTTCGCCGCCAACTGCGTGGCGTGCCACGGCCCGGCGGGTAAAGGTACGCCAGCGATGGGTGCACCTGACCTGACCCACCCGGCCGCATTCATCTACGGTTCGAGCTTCGCCCAACTGCAGCAGACCATCCGTTACGGCCGTCAGGGCCAGATGCCTGCCCAGGAACAACTGCAAGGCAACGACAAGGTTCACCTGCTGGCGGCGTACGTTTACAGCCTGTCCCACGGTGAAAAACCAGCGGAAGCCGAGGCCCAGTAAGGCCAACGCTTGAAGCAAAAAACGGCCCCGCCCATGAGAATTGGCGGGGCCGTTTTGTTTCACCTCAGTGCTGATTCAAAGAATGTTGCCTCCACCGAGACTGTCCAGGCCTGAGGGCTTGCGCTGCTTGCCAGCGTCATCAGGCCGGTTGCTGTTCGGGCCACCCGGCTGCTTCGTGCCCTCTCCATCTTCAGCCGACTCAATCGTTCCCAAAGCCGCTTGCAGGTACGCGACGGCCAGGGAAGCCCCCGGAATGGCGCTATTGAGAATGACGTCCAATGCATCGATTTCTTTCTGAGTAATGCCGAGTGCCTTGATCTTGCTTTTGTTCATACGTTTCATCCTTGAAAAGTGTCAGCTGTCCCGGGCAACGCCAATAAAAGCGATGCCCAGGCAATTATTTACGGGCGACTGGCCCAGATGGATTTCACCGGAACCGTGTGCACGAATCGCGGCTTTTGCCACTCATTGTTCTCGACCAGGTTGACGTGCATTTGCTTGCCATCCTCGGTGAAGCTCGCCGTCAGGTAGGTCTGTTGGGAAGTCCCGCCGCTGAGAAAAACCGGGACGTTACCCCACCATTTTCTGGAGCCTCCCCGCGTGTGGTAGTGGCCGGCAAAAATGGCCGTGACCTCATACTTTTCGATCATGTCCTGAAAACGCTGCCACTGCTGCGCATCGCCCTCCCAGTCATCGGGCTTGTGCATATTGATGATGATTGCGTAACCCTGAGCCCACGCAACCCTCAAGTCTTTCTCAAGCCAATCCAGGGACTGGCTGATTTTCATGTCGTGCAACGGATGTTTGAGTTGAACTTCGTAAGTAGGCTCATTGTTCAACTGAACAAGGTGCACCTGACCGATATTCTTCGAGTAGGCAAGACTGCCATCATACTGTTTGCCAAATCCGCCACCCGTCACACGCACATCAAAATCATCGACCTTGCCAGCATGATGTTCATGGTATTCGACGACGCTGTTTACGGCGCAGCGATTACCCAGACAATCATCGACGTTATTCTGATAGTCATGATTCCCCAATCCATATAAATAATCACTGCCAAAGTATTTTTTCAGCGCGGACTTCATGTATGAAATCTGATAAGGATGACCGAAAGCCGTGATATCGCCGTTGATCATCAATGGCACTTCAGCCTGACCACCCATTTTGCTGCGAAACTCCACAATGCTCGCAAACTGGCTATCCACGAGCCATTTGGCGCGCTTTTCAAAATCCTCATCCGACTCTGCCTGGCCACTATCCGTTCTGTCCGTCCATGGGTACTGAGGATCCGATGCGCAAACCATATGCCGCGGCATCATTTCACTGGACAGCGCGAACGGTGCAAACAATACACACAGACACGCCACCAGCCTTGTTACTTCCTTGATAAACATACAGCTCAATCCTTGCTCATATAAATAATAGTTAAACTCATCTGCGAACAGCCGCAGACGCAAACTATTCGAGAACGATGTTTATTTCAAATACCCGACAACCAGCAATTGATTTCATATATTTCAAGCCCGAGCAAAACACTTCATGCAACAACTAATACCCACAACACACAGCCCAACTTAACTATTCAATCGACTCTATAAAAAGTTAAACCTTCCAGCGCTTTTCAGCTTGAGACTTGCAATAACTCCGCCGGATGCCCCTGAAGCAAACGGCATCCTGAGCCAAGGCTGCCCCCCAGGCGTGTTGGACGATTCGACTCGCCACCCGGAAAAAACCGTCCATACTCAACAAGTCAATTGATCTGCATCACGCTTTGTTACATTCGCTACACCATCCATGATTTTTCCCCAACGCGACCAAAGGTCGCACCCGTTCGTCGGTATGACAGGCGTATCATTGGGCCACTGCAACACCCCTTTTTGACCCCGGCCGGCACGTATCGACCGAGGCATTTTTCCACTGCCGTGGGATGCAATGATGAGCAACCAGATTCCGGTACACGACGTCACGCCCCCCAACAAGAACGCGAACAACAGCGTCGACCTTTACGCCTCTCGAGAAAAAATCTACACCCGTGCTTTCACCGGCCTGTTCCGCAATCTGCGGATGATGGGCGGCGCTGCCTTGTTCCTGCTGTATTTCGGTACGGTCTGGCTGAACTGGGGCGGCCATCAGGCCGTGTGGTGGAACCTGCCGGAACGCAAGTTCTTCATTTTCGGCGCCACGTTCTGGCCGCAGGACTTCATTCTGCTCTCGGGCCTGTTGATCATTGCGGCGTTCGGCCTGTTCTTCATCACCGTGTATGCCGGCCGGGTCTGGTGCGGGTACACCTGCCCGCAAAGCGTGTGGACGTGGATTTTCATGTGGTGCGAGAAGGTCACCGAAGGCGACCGCAACCAGCGCATCAAACTCGACAAGGCGCCGATGAGCGCCAACAAGTTTCTGCGTAAATTCGCCAAGCATGCGTTGTGGCTGTTGATCGGTTTCGTCACCGGCATGACCTTCGTCGGCTACTTCTCGCCGATCCGCGAACTGGTCTTCGAGTTCTTCACCGGGCAAGCCGATGGCTGGTCGTATTTCTGGGTCGGTTTCTTCACCCTCGCCACGTACGGCAACGCCGGCTGGCTGCGCGAGCAGGTGTGCATCTACATGTGTCCGTATGCGCGCTTTCAAAGCGTGATGTTCGACAAGGACACCCTGATCGTTTCCTACGACCCGCGTCGCGGTGAAAGCCGTGGCCCGCGCAAGAAAGGCGTCGACTACAAGGCCCAAGGCCTGGGCGACTGCATTGATTGCACCATGTGCGTCCAGGTCTGCCCGACCGGCATCGACATTCGCGACGGCCTGCAGATCGAATGCATCGGTTGCGCCGCGTGCATCGACGCCTGCGACAGCATCATGGACAAGATGGATTACCCGCGCGGGCTGATCAGCTACACCACCGAGCACAACTTGTCCGGGCAGAAAACCCATAAACTGCGGCCGCGCCTGATCGGTTATGCCGTGGTGCTGCTGGCGATGATCAGCCTGTTAGTGACAGCCTTCTTCATGCGTTCGCTAGTGGGTTTCGACGTCAGCAAGGACCGCGTGCTGTACCGTGAAAACGCTGAAGGCCGGATCGAAAACGTCTATAGCCTGAAGATCATGAACAAGGATCAGCGCGACCACACCTACGTGCTGGAAGCCGCCGGATTGCCGGATCTGCGCCTGCAAGGCAAGCGCGAGATCAAGGTGCCTGCCGGAGAAATCTTCAGCATGCCGGTCGAGCTGTCGAGCGCGCCTGAACAATTGCCATCGAGCACCAACGAGGTGAAATTCATCCTCAAGGATGCCGATGACGACAGCGTCCACGTAGAAGCCAAGAGCCGTTTCATCGGCCCACAAAATCGTTGAGAGAACTGAACATGCCCGCAGCAAACGCCGCAAGTCCCTGGTACAAGCACCTTTGGCCATGGATCATCATCGGGATTCTGGCCTGTTCGGTGACCCTGACGCTGTCCATGGTGACCATCGCGGTGAACAACCCGGACAACCTGGTCAACGACAACTACTACGAGGCCGGCAAAGGCATCAACCGTTCGCTGGATCGCGAACTGCTGGCCCAGACCCTGAAGATGCGCGCTGCCGTGCATCTGGATGATGTGACCGGCGAAGTCGACCTGCGCCTGAGCGGCGACAGCCAGCCGAAAACCCTGGAACTGAACCTGATCTCGCCGACCCAGCCGGAGAAGGATCGCAAGATCGTCCTGGCCCGCAGCGAGACTGAAACGGGTCGTTACATCGGCCAGTTGAGCGACAAGATCGAAGGTCGGCGTTTTGTTGAATTGCTGGGCACTCAGGACGATCACGTTTGGCGGATGTTCGAAGAAGAGCTGGTCAGCCATGACAAGGATTTGTTGCTGGGGGATGAGCCGCTTCAAGGCGCTGAGGATTTGAAGAAGTAAGCAGCCTGCAAGTGCCCCCTCACCCTGGCCCTCTCCCCCTGGAGAGGGAACTGATCTCGGACGCTTGCACGCGCCATGTATGCCAGTGACGATGTCGCTGACTGAACCCATTAATCCGGCCACCACCGATCGGCCCCCTCTCCCTCCGGGAGAGGGCTGGGGTGAGGGCAAGCGGACCACTCGATTCCAAGGGTTTATTCCCTCGACAATGCCATGACCATTCCAATCCCCTGCTACCACTGCGCCCTGCCCGTCCCGGCCGGCAGCCGCTTCACCGCCGTCGTGCTCGGGGAGTCCCGCGAGTTCTGCTGCCCCGGCTGCCAGGCCGTGGCCGAAGCCATCGTCGCCGGCGGCCTGGAAAGTTATTACCAGCATCGCAGCGAAGCTTCGGCCAACCCCGAAGCGCTGCCGGTGCAACTGGTCGATGAACTTGAGCTGTACGACCGCGCCGACGTGCAGCAACCGTTCGTGCGCCACGAAGGTGAACTGGCCGAAACCACGTTGCTGATGGAAGGCATCAGTTGCGCCGCCTGCGGCTGGCTGATCGAGAAACACCTGCGCACCCTGCCCGCTGTGGCCGAGGCGCGGCTGAACCTGTCCAACCATCGCCTGCATGTGCGCTGGGCAGACACTCAGTTGCCGCTGAGCCAGATCCTCGGCGAACTGCGCCACATCGGCTACGCCGCACACCCGTATCAGGCCGACCGCGCCAGCGAACAACTGGCCAGCGAAAACCGCCTTGCCCTGCGCCAACTCGGGGTCGCCGGGCTGCTGTGGTTTCAGGCGATGATGGCGACCATGGCGACCTGGCCGGAATTCAACATCGACCTCAGCCCGGAACTGCACACGATCCTGCGCTGGGTCGCGCTGTTCCTCACCACGCCGATCGTGTTCTACAGCTGCGCGCCGTTTTTCAAAGGGGCCATGCGCGACCTGCGCACCCGTCACCTGACCATGGACGTCTCGGTATCACTGGCGATCGGCGCGGCGTATGTTGCCGGGATCTGGACTTCGATCACCGGGGTCGGCGAGCTGTACTTCGACGCGGTAGGCATGTTCGCCCTGTTCCTGCTCGCCGGGCGCTACCTCGAACGTCGCGCCCGCGAGCGCACCGCCGCTGCCACCGCACAACTGGTCAATCTGTTGCCCGCCTCGTGCCTGCGCCTCGACGACGCCGGCCAGAGCGAACGCATCCTGCTCAGCGAACTGCGCCTCGGTGATCGCGTGCTGGTGCAACCGGGTTCTGTGCTGCCGGCGGACGGCAAGATTCTCGACGGTCAATCGAGCATCGACGAATCGGTGCTGACCGGCGAATACCTGCCGCAGCCGCGTACCAAGGGCGATGCCGTCACCGCCGGCACGCTGAACGTGGAAGGCGCGCTGACCGTCGAGGTGCAGGCGCTCGGCCAGGACACGCGACTCTCGGCCATTGTTCGCCTGCTGGATCGCGCCCAGGCGGAAAAACCACGGCTGGCGGAAATCGCCGACCGCGCCGCGCAATGGTTCCTGTTGTTGTCGTTGATCGCAGCCGCCGCCATCGGCCTGCTGTGGTGGGAGCTGGATTCGTCGCGAGCGTTCTGGATCGTCCTCGCGATGCTGGTTGCAACCTGCCCGTGCGCGCTGTCGCTGGCGACGCCGACCGCCCTCACCGCCGCCACCGGCACCCTGCATAAACTCGGCCTGCTGCTGACCCGCGGTCATGTGCTGGAAGGCCTGAACCAGATCGACACGGTGATCTTCGACAAGACCGGCACCCTCACCGAAGGCCGGTTGGTGCTGCGTTCGATCCGCCCGCTTGGCGCCCTCGACAGCGATCAATGCCTGAGCCTCGCCGCGGCTCTGGAGAACCGTTCCGAACACCCGATCGCCCGCGCCTTCGGTCGCGCACCGCTGGCTGCCGAAGATGTCCACAGCACGCCGGGCCTGGGGCTTGAAGGATTGGTCGGCGAACAACGTTTGCGCATCGGTCAGGCGGATTTTGTCTGCGATCTCAGCGCCGCGCCTGTGCCGTCGATGCCGAAGGAGCCGGGGCAATGGCTGCTGCTCGGTGACCTCCAGGGACCGCTGGCCTGGTTCGCCCTCGACGACCGTCTGCGCGACGACGCTCCGGCCCTGCTCGCCGCCTGCAAGGCGCGCGGCTGGCGCACACTGCTGCTGTCGGGCGACAGTTCGCCGATGGTCGCCAGTGTCGCCGACGAACTGGGTATCGACGAGGCCCGTGGCGGCTTGCGCCCGGACGACAAGCTGCAAGTGCTGCAACAACTGCACAGGGACGGCCGCAAGGTGTTGATGCTCGGCGATGGGGTCAACGACGTGCCGGTGCTGGCCGCTGCGGACATCAGCGTGGCCATGGGCTCGGCTACCGATCTGGCGAAAACCAGTGCCGACGCGGTGCTGCTGTCCAACCGCCTCGACGCCTTGGTACAAGCCTTCACACTGGCCCGCCGCACCCGTCGGGTGATCATCGAGAACCTGTTGTGGGCCGCGCTGTACAATGGCCTCATGTTGCCGTTCGCCGCCCTCGGCTGGATCACTCCGGTATGGGCCGCCGTCGGCATGTCGATCAGTTCGCTGACCGTGGTGCTCAACGCCCTGCGCCTGACTCGCCTGCCGAGTGCGCCGGCCGTCAGCGCCACGTCAGAAACCCGCCCGCTGCCGGCCTGAGCCGCGCGGGCATGGAGTACAGATGCCAGCTCTCTACGTGATGATTCCGGCCGCGCTGCTGATCGTGGCCATCGCCGTCTACATCTTCTTCTGGGCGGTGGACAGCGGCCAGTACGACGACCTCGACGGTCCGGCCCACAGTATCCTGTTCGACGACCAGGACCCGAACCACACCGCCGCCGTGGACGAAGCCAACCCGGCCAAACCGGACGACAAGGCGCCACCCCATGCTTGAACTGGCGCCACTGCTGGTGTCTGCGTTGATTCTCGGCCTGCTCGGCGGCGGGCATTGCCTGGGCATGTGCGGCGGCCTGATGGGCGCGCTGACCCTGGCGATTCCCAAGGAGCAACGCAGCCGACGCTTTCGATTGCTGCTGGCCTATAACCTTGGGCGAATCCTCAGTTATGCCACGGCCGGATTGCTGATCGGGCTAGCGGGATGGGCCGTGGCCAACAGTCCTGCTGCGCTGTTTATGCGAGTTCTGGCCGGGTTGCTGCTGATCGCCATGGGCTTGTACCTGGCGGGCTGGTGGAGCGGCCTGACCCGCATTGAGAGCCTGGGTCGTGGACTGTGGCGTTACATTCAGCCAGTCGCCAATCGCCTGCTGCCGGTGTCGAGCCTGTCCCGGGCCTTGCTGCTCGGCGCGCTGTGGGGCTGGCTGCCGTGCGGGCTGGTTTACAGCACGTTGCTGTGGTCGGCCAGTCAGGGCAATGCGCTGGACAGCGCGTTGCTGATGCTCGCCTTCGGGCTCGGTACCTGGCCGGTGTTGCTGGCGACCGGCCTCGCCGCCGAACGAGTGACCGCGTTGTTGCGCAAACGCAGCGTGCGCATGGTCGGCGGCCTGCTGGTGATCCTGTTCGGCATCTGGACTCTGCCGGGGCCGCACCAGCACTGGCTGATGGGCCACTGATCCCGTTGATGCAAATCAAGATGCCTTTTCGCGCCCTCCCCTAGACTTGGCACACTGCCAGCCTATCCGGGGGAATGCCCGCATGCTCGACGCCATTCGTTGGGACACCGATTTGATCCGCCGCTACGACCTGGCGGGGCCGCGTTACACCTCGTACCCGACGGCCGTGCAATTTCACAGTCAGGTCGGCACCTTCGACCTGTTCCACGCCCTGCGCGATAGCCGCAAGGCCCTGCGCCCGTTGTCGCTGTACGTGCACGTGCCGTTCTGCGCGAACATTTGCTATTACTGCGCCTGCAACAAGGTCATCACCAAGGATCGCGGCCGTGCGCTGCCGTATCTGCAACGGCTCGAGCAGGAAATCCAGCTGATCGCCTGCCACCTCGACCCGGCGCAGAAAGTCGAACAACTGCATTTCGGCGGCGGCACGCCGACCTTTCTCAGCCACGACGAATTGCGCCAGTTGATGGCGCACCTGCGCAAACATTTCAATCTGCTGGACGATGGCTCCGGTGATTACGGCATCGAGATCGACCCGCGCGAAGCCGACTGGTCGACCATGGGCCTGCTGCGCGAACTTGGTTTCAACCGAGTCAGTATCGGCCTGCAGGATCTCGACCCGGCGGTGCAACGGGCGGTCAATCGCCTGCAAAGCCTGGAAGAAACCCGTGCGGTGATCGATGCAGCACGGACACTGCAATTTCGTTCGATCAACATCGACCTGATCTACGGCCTGCCCAAGCAGACCCCGGACAACTTCGCCCGCACCGTCGAGGAAGTCATCAGCCTGCAACCGGACCGTCTGTCGGTGTTCAACTACGCGCACCTGCCGGAACGCTTCATGCCGCAGCGGCGGATCAACGGCAACGAACTGCCGAGCCCGGCGCAGAAACTGGAAATGCTGCAACGCACCATCGAACAACTGACCGCTGCTGGCTATCGCTACATCGGCATGGACCATTTCGCCCTGCCCGACGATGAACTGGCGATTGCTCAGGAAGAATCAACCCTGCAACGCAATTTCCAGGGCTACACCACCCACGGCCATTGCGACTTGATCGGCCTGGGCGTGTCGGCCATCAGCCAGATCGGCGACCTGTACTGCCAGAACAGCAGCGACCTCAATCACTACCAGAACACCCTCGCCGGCGCGCAACTGGCCACCAGCCGAGGCCTGGTGTGCAACGCCGACGACCGCTTGCGCCGCGCGGTGATTCAGCAACTGATCTGCAATTTCAGCCTGGATTTCGCCGAGATCGAGCGCAGCTTCAACATCGATTTTCAGGGCTACTTCGGCGCGCTCTGGCCGCAACTGCAAGGCATGGCGCAGGACGGGCTGATCGAACTGGATCGCGAGCGCATCACCGTGCTGCCGGCCGGGCGCCTGCTGGTGCGTTCGGTGTGCATGGTGTTCGACGCGTATCTGGAACAGCAGAACCGCCAGCGTTTTTCGCGGGTGATTTAGCTCTTCATCAACAGCGAGTTGGTTTTCAGGTTCTGGTCAGCGGTCAGGCCCGATTGGTCGATGACCTTGGCCAGGGACAGATTGGCGGTGATCAGACCGTTGTTGAGGGCGGAGATGGCGCCTTTGAGGGCAGCGATCTTGGCGAACCGCTCTTCGTTGGAAAGGGTCTTGTTGGCCATCAGCGCGTTGATCTGGGCGTTCTTTTCGGCGATCTGCTGGCGAAACTTGCGAATCATCTTCAGCAATTGCTGGACGTTTTCAGGCAGCCCGCTTTCTTCGATATCGCGGTTTTTTCCGCCGGAGCCGGCGGATTTTGCAATGGCGGCACCGGACAGCGACACTTTGACGCCCTCGACCAAGGTCGGGCTTCCCAACGATGCCGCGTCTGTGCCGGACTCATCGTCAACGGAGGTTTCAGCACTTTCCAGCAACGACGCAACGCCACTGTTACCGGGGGTCAGCGTACCAATAGCAGTCATCGAAGCGGTTCCTTGCATGCCGTCAGATACCTGTTTATCGGCCGTCATCCCTGCGGCTTTATGCCGTGGGGGCAATCTCGCCACAGGCTGGCCTGAATGTCCTCCGCTGGGTTACCCTTACGCCTTATGTGTGTTTTCCCACAAGGATTTAAGAAATGTCCGAGCCAGTTAAACTGCGCGCTCACAACCAGGCTAATTGCAAGGATTGCAGCCTGGCCCCTCTCTGCCTGCCACTTTCGCTGAATCTGGAAGACATGGATGCGCTGGACGAAATCGTTAAACGTGGCCGCCCGTTGAAAAAGGGTGAGTTCCTGTTCCGCCAGGGCGACACCTTCGATTCCGTTTATGCAGTACGCTCCGGCGCCCTCAAGACCTTCAGCCTGAGCGACACCGGCGAAGAGCAACTGACCGGCTTCCACCTGCCGAGCGAACTGGTCGGGCTGTCCGGCATGGACACCGAGAAACACCCGGTTTCCGCCCAGGCGCTGGAAACCACTTCGGTCTGCGAGATTCCGTTCGAACGCCTCGACGAGCTGGCCCTGCAATTGCCGCAGCTGCGCCGCCAGTTGATGCGCGTGATGAGCCGCGAAATCCGCGACGACCAGCAAATGATGTTGCTGCTGTCGAAGAAAACCGCCGACGAGCGCATCGCCACGTTCCTGGTCAACCTGTCGGCACGCTTCCGCGCTCGCGGGTTCTCGGCCAACCAGTTCCGCCTGAGCATGTCGCGCAATGAAATCGGCAACTACCTTGGGCTGGCAGTGGAAACCGTGTCCCGGGTCTTCACCCGCTTCCAGCAGAACGAACTGATCGCCGCCGAAGGCAAGGAAATCCATATCCTCGACCCGATCCAGCTCTGCGCCCTGGCCGGCGGCTCGCTCGAAGTCTGATCTCGACCCGCGGCCGAGCGAATCGTTTCAGCCGCGGGTATACTGCGCCGTTTGCAGCCCTGCCAGGACACCTCGACGATGGTCTTCGACTCCTTCGACATCAAATCCCTGATCCGCCCCGTGATCGACTTCCCGAAACCGGGCGTGATCTTTCGCGACATCACCCCGCTGTTCCAGTCGCCCAAGGCCCTGCGCCTGGTGATGGACAGCTTCGCCCACCGCTACGTCGAAGCCGACTTCACCCACATCGGCGCGATGGATGCGCGCGGTTTCCTGATCGGTTCGGTGCTGGCCTATCAACTGAACAAGCCGCTGGTGCTGTTCCGCAAGCAAGGCAAACTGCCGGCGGACGTGCTGGCTGAAGGGTACGCGACCGAGTACGGCGAAGCGTTTCTGGAAGTACACGCCGACAGCCTGTGCGAAGGCGATTCGGTGGTGATGTTCGATGACCTGATCGCCACCGGTGGCACGCTGATCGCAGCGGCCAACCTGATCCGCCGCATGGGCGCCCGCGTTCATGAAGCGGCGGCGATCATCGATCTGCCGGAACTGGGTGGTTCGCAGCGTCTTGAGGACATGGGGATTCCGACGTTCTGCCTGACGCAGTTTGCGTTGACTGATAAATAATCAGCCCCGCGCCTCGATCGTTCCCACGCTCCGCGTGGGAACGATCGAACACCGAAGATTACAGTCCCATCTGCTTGCTGATGATCTCGTTCATCACTTCCCGCGTCCCGCCGCCAATCGACAAGATGCGGTTATCCCGGTACAGCCGCTCCACCAGGCTTTCGCGCATATAACCCAACCCGCCAAGAATCTGCACCGCCTCGTTGGTGATGCGATCCGAAGTGTCCGTGGCAAAGTTCTTGGCCATGGAAATCTCCTTGATCACGCTCTGCCCCGCCGCCATCTTCGCCGCCTGCCGGTAGGTGAACTCCCGCGAGACTTCCAGCGCCGTGGCCATTTCCGCGAGGCGATGCTTGATCACCTGGAACTTGCCGATGGGTTTGCCGAACGCTTGCCGCTCCTTCGCCCACTTCAGGCTTTCTTCCAGCGCCAGTTGCGCGGTCATGTTGGCCATCAACGCAAGGGCCAGACGCTCGCTCTGGAAGTTGCCCATGATGCAGGCAAAGCCCATGTTCTCCGCGCCGATCAGATTTCCCACAGGCACACGACAATCGTCGAAGAACAATTCAGCCGTGTCCGACGCCCACCAGCCCATTTTCTTCAGTTGCCGGCCGACGGTGAAACCCGGCGTACCCTTCTCGATCAACAGCAGGCTGATGCCACCAAAACCGGGCGCACCGGTACGCACCGCGACGGTGTAGTAGTCGGCGCGTACGCCACTGGTGATAAAGGTTTTGCTGCCACTGACCCGGTAATAATCGCCATCGCGTACGGCGCGGGTCTGCAGGTTGGCGACGTCGGAACCGCCGCCCGGCTCGGTGACGGCCAAGGCGCTGATCTTCTCGCCGCGGAGCACTTGGGGGACGACCCGGTCACGGACTTCAGGCCGGGCCCATTTGACGATCGGCGGCAAACCGATATCGAGCGAACCAAGCCCGGCCACCAGCCCGCCGGAGCCGCAGCGCATCAGTTCTTCGCTGGCGGCGATCTTGGCGAACAGATCACCTTCGTGACTGCCGCCCAGCGCTTCGGGGTAACCGATGCCGAGGAGGCCGGCCGCACCGGCCTTGAGGTACAGCTCACGAGGGAAGCTTTCGGCTTCTTCCCACGCATCAATGTCCGGCAGGATCTCACGCTCGACGAAACGTCTGACGCTGTCGCGGATCATTTGGTGGCTGGGGTCGAAGTATTCCTGGAAGGCGGGCATCGGCGAACTCCATGGAAGGGTTCGCCGAACTTAACCGAGCGCTTGCTTGGTTTTCAACAGGATTGTGTGGCTCAGAGGGAAATCGGCTTGCGCCCGGCAAACGAGTGCGCCAGCGTGCCGCCGTCCACCAGTTCCAGTTCGCCACCCAACGGTACGCCGTGGGCGATGCGCGAGGCGATCAGGCCTTTGTTCTGCAGCAACTGGGCGATGTAGTGGGCGGTTGCTTCGCCTTCTACCGTCGGGTTGGTGGCGAGGATGACTTCGGTGAAGGTGCCCGCCTCTTCGATCCGCGCCATCAATTGCGGAATGCCGATGGCCTCCGGGCCGAGCCCGTCCAACGGGGACAGGTGCCCCTTGAGCACGAAATAGCGACCGCGAAATCCGGTCTGCTCGACCGCGTAAACGTCCATCGGCCCTTCCACCACGCACAGCAGCGTGTCGTCGCGGCGGGTGTCGGCACATTGCGGGCACAGATCGTCTTCGGTCAGCGTGCGGCACTGGCGGCAGTGTCCGACCCCTTCCATGGCCTGGCTCAAGGCCTGGGCCAGACGCGTACCGCCGCTGCGGTCACGTTCGAGCAACTGCAACGCCATACGCTGAGCAGTTTTCTGACCCACGCCCGGCAAAGTTCGCAGGGCGTCGATCAGTTGGCGAATCAAAGGGCTGAAGCTCATGGGGAAAAAGTCCGACAAAACAACGAGACGCGGTTTATACCCGCGCCTCCGGCCAGCGTCAAATCCTCAGTCCTGGGCGACCTTCACCACCAGTTTGCCGAAGTTGCGCCCCTCCAGCAGACCGATAAACGCTTGCGGCGCCTGCTCCAGGCCATCGACCACGTCTTCGCGGAATTTGACCTTGCCGTCACGCACCCAAGGCACCATGGCGCTGATGAATTCAGGCTGACGGTCGCCGTAGTCGTCGAACACGATGAAACCCTGAATACGTGCGCGTTTGGTCAGCAAGGTGCGTTGCAAGGCGGGCAAACGATCCGGGCCTTTCGGCGCTTCCGAGGCGTTGTAGCCGGCGATCAGGCCGCACAGCGGGATTCGAGCCTTGGGATTGAGCAGCGGGACGACCGCATCGAAGACATGGCCGCCGACATTTTCATAATAGATGTCGATACCATTGGGGCAGGCCTTGGCCAGTTGCTCGGCGAAGTCCGGTGCCTTGTGATCGATACAGGCGTCGAAGCCCAGTTCCTCGACCACGTATTTGCACTTCTCGGCACCACCGGCCACGCCGACGGCGCGCAGGCCTTTGATCTTGGCAACCTGGCCGACCACCGAACCCACTGCGCCGGAAGCGGCGGCGACCACCAGGGTCTCCCCTTCTTTCGGCTGGCCAATGTCCATCAGTCCCATGTACGCGGTCATGCCAGGCATGCCCAGTACCCCGAGCGCCATCGACGGGCTCGGCAGCCCGGACGGGATCGGGATGATGTTGCGGCCATCGCTGATGCTGTGGCTTTGCCAGCCAGTGGCACCGACGACCAGATCGCCGGGATGGAATTTCGGATGACGCGACTGTTCGACCCGGCTGACAGCGCCGCCGGTCATCACCTCGCCGATTTGTACCGGCGCCGCGTAGGACGGCGCGTCACTCATGCGCCCGCGCATGTAGGGATCGAGCGACAGGTACAGGGTCTTGAGCAACACCTGGCCGTCTTCAAGGTCCGGCAGCGCCTCGCGCTCCAGACGGAAGTTCTCGGGCGTTGGCGCGCCCACCGGCCGCGAAGCCAGCACGAAGCGTTGATTGAGGGTCAGAGGGTCGGACATGTCAGCGTCTCCTGTGAATGGTGAATTCGGCGGTATAGGGAGCAGACCTTGGTGGGCATGGTGCGTTCCGCTTGATAATCGTTGTCCGTTCGAGGTCTCGATCTGCCCACGCGGGAATAGCTTAACGGACGCTCCGTGTACGGCGTTGGATTTGGGACGCGAAGCGTCCCCGGCTGCATTCCCACGCAGACGGTTCGACGCCTCGACGTGGGAACGATCGGGCGGAAACAAAAATGCCAGGCGCGATGCCTGGCATTTTTTGTAGCTCATCCAACCCGCAAAGGCGAATCAGAACGGCAGTTTCATACCGGCCGGCAGGTTCATGCCAGCGGTCATGCTGCCCATTTTCGCCTGGCTGTTGGCTTCGATCTGACGCACGGCGGCGTTGACGGCAGCGGCCACCAGATCCTCGACCACTTCGCGGTCGTCTTCGTCCAGGCCCGGCAGTACGCTCGGGTCGATGCTGACTTTTTTCACGTCATGACGACCGGTCATCACCACGGTGACCAGATCGCCACCGGCTTTGCCGGTGACTTCGGCGTTGGCCAGTTCTTCCTGCATCTTGGCCATTTTTTCCTGCATCTGCTGCGCCTGCTTCATCAGGCCGGCCATGCCACCTTTCATCATGGGAATCACCTCAAAAGTACTTGGATCAAAACAGCGCCCGGCCAGACAGGCCGGACGCCCTCAGTTATTAGCCCTGACTGACCAGGGCGTCGACAGGTTCAATAGTATCGTGTCGCACGATCGCACCGAACTGCTGCACCATCTGCTGGATGAACGGATCGCCGTGGATCGATTCCTCCGCCTCGCGCTGACGGTTGGCACGGCGCCGGGACGCGGCCTGGGCCGGGGTTTCCTGCTCGGGCTTGATCAGCTCGATGGTCAGGGTCAGCGTGCGCCCGTGGAACTGGTTCAGCGCATCGTTCAGACGACGCTGCTGAGTGGCGTTGAACAAGGCGCTGTGGGCCGGGTCCAGGTGCATCAGCCAGTTGTCGCCATCGACCGCAATCAGCGTGCAGTTGGCGGCGATGCTGCCGGTCATGCCGGAGATCGGCAGTTGCGGGAACAGCTCCAGCCATTGCAGGGCCAGACCGGTGGCCGGCGCGGCGGCAGGTTCCGGCTCGGGCTCCGGGGCCGGTTCTGCGGCGTGTTCGCTGGCCAGATCGTCGAGGTAACTGAAGGCCGAATCCATGTCCGGTTCGATGTAGTCCTCGTCGAGCGGCGGCTCGTCGTCCATGTCCATGCCCGGTGTGGCGGCATCGACCTCGGCCACTGACGGCTCGGGAATCGGCGCGGCGGCCCACTCCGGGGCGTCCGGCACGACGCTGTCCGGGGTCGGCAGCGGCATCGGCGGCAAATCCGGTTGTTCGGCGGTGGTTTCCAGCACCGGCTCTACCGCTGGCTGCTGCACAGGCGCCGGTTCTACCGGGTCGTTCCACGGCAGGTCGACGACTTCTTCAACGGCGACCGGCTCGGGCTCTGGCTCAGGAACGGTTTCAGGCGCAATCACCGGGGCAACCGGTGCAGGCTCGGGAGCCGGCGCAGGTGCAACCACCGGCGCTGGCGCGGGCGCAACAGCCGCAGCAACTACCGGCGCAGGTTTCGGCGCGGCAGCCACTGAATTTGCGGAATCAACTGTGGCCTGGCTGATCCCCACTGGCTTTAGCGGTTGCCTCGGGGCGTCCGCCGTGTCTGCCGGCCGGAAGGCCAGCATCCGCAGCAGCACCATTTCGAAACCGCCTCGCGGGTCCGGCGCCAGCGGCAAGTCGCGGCGACCGATCAGGCCCATCTGGTAATAGAACTGCACGTCTTCGGCCGGCAAGGCCTGGGCCAGTGCCAGCACCCGGTCACGGTCGCCGTGACCGTTGTCGACACCTTCCGGCAAGGCCTGGGCGATGGCGACGCGGTGCAGCACGTTGAGAATTTCCGAGAGCACGCCGTTCCAGTCCGGCCCCTGTTCGGCCAGATGGCGCACGGCTTCGAGCAACGCCTTGGCGTCGCCTTCGATCAGCGCATGCAGCACGTCGTAGACCTGACCGTGATCCAGCGTACCGAGCATCGCCCGCACGTCGGCGGCCAATACCTTGCCTTCACCGAAGGCGATGGCCTGATCGGTCAGGCTCATGGCGTCACGCATCGAACCGTCGGCCGCGCGGCCGAGCAGCCACAAGGCGTCGTCTTCAAACGGGACGTTTTCGGCGCCCAGAACGTGGGTCAGATGCTCGACCACCCGCTCCGGGGTCATGTTCTTCAGGGAGAACTGCAGGCATCGCGACAAAATCGTTGCCGGAAGTTTCTGCGGGTCGGTAGTCGCCAGGATGAACTTGACGTAGGGCGGCGGCTCTTCGAGGGTTTTCAGCAGCGCATTGAAGGAATGGCTGGAGAGCATGTGCACTTCGTCGATCAGGTAGACCTTGAAGCGCCCGCGGCTTGGTGCGTACTGCACGTTGTCGAGCAGCTCGCGGGTGTCCTCGACCTTGGTCCGGCTCGCGGCGTCGATCTCGATCAGGTCGACGAAGCGGCCTTCATCGATCTCGCGGCACACCGAACACTCGCCACAAGGGCTTGAAGTGATACCTGTTTCACAGTTCAGGCATTTGGCAATGATCCGCGCAATCGTGGTCTTGCCGACGCCCCGCGTACCCGTGAAGAGGTAGGCGTGGTGCAGCCGCTGGCTGTCCAAGGCATTGATCAGAGCCTTGAGCACATGGGTCTGGCCGACCATTTCGCGGAACGAGCGCGGACGCCATTTACGTGCAAGAACCTGATAACTCATCGAAAACCGTCGCGGCAAAGGAAGCAGAAGCGGCTAATGCTAGCGGAGCAAGGGCAAAATTGCATCCGGTGTGCTCGTCTATTCTGGCTAAGCTGCATGAGCGAGGGCTTTTGTCGGCTCGGGATCGGGAATTACCGGAGCGTTTATGCGGTGGGCCGTGGGGGCATTACTGGGATTGAGCCTGAGCGCGATGGCGTCGCAACCGCCGCTGCGCTTCGTGGTTGCCGACAGCTGGGCGATGCCGATGGTGCAGATCGAACGCGGCCGCCCGACCCAGGGCATCCTCTACGACATGATGCTCAGCCTGGCGACCCAGATCGGCGTGCCAGCACAATTTCACGTCCTGCCCCGCGCCCGGGTGCAGAACGCCATGGAACACGGCGAAGTCGACGTGCGCTGCTATGCCGCACAATCCTGGCTGCCGAACCTGTCTGGCGATTACATCTGGAGCCTCCCGCTGTTCTTCCAGCGCGACCTGCTGATCAGCCGTCAGGACGAACCACCCAGCGCCGATCCGGCCCACCTGCCCCGCCAGTCGATCGGCACCGTGCTCGGCTACAGCTACCCCACGCTACAACCGATATTCGACGCCGATCGACTCTGGCGCGAAGACGCGCGCAATCAGGAGCAGGTGCTCGACAAACTGTTGGCCGGGCGCTACCGCTACGCCGTGAGCAATCAATGGACCCTGGACTGGTTCAACCAGCGCCTGCTGCCGGGGCAGCAACTGCAAGCGGTGGCGGTGTTGCAGGAGCAGAAGGTCGGCTGCTATGTGCGCAACGACCCGAATGTGCCGGTGCAGCGGATATTGAGGGCGTTGCTGCGGATGAAAATGTCGGGGGAGATTGATGACATTATCCGGTTGTATACCGGTGGTTCGGGCGGCGAGCCTTAAGCCAGACCCTCAATGCCCCGCCGTATCACGAAACCGCTGGTACTCGTGATACTCGACCCACGCCACCACATCGTACGGCACGTAAAGCTTCAGCCTGGCGCGGGAGATGGCGATGTACACGGCGCAGATCCGTTGATCGAACGCGTAGGCATCCTTGAATTTCTCGTTGGTCAGCAGGCCGGGAGTCAGCAGCACCTTGTCGAACTCCATGCCCCCCGCCTCTTCCGCGAGCATCAGCAGGCAGCCGTTGCCGGCGTTGTCGATCATTCGGTTCAGGCGCGTCAGGTCGGCAATCATGAAGCCGTTCTCCAGCTTGGCCTTGACCCGCAGAAAAGACTCGTCGAACCGGTTGGCGTCACACACCGCCTGCCAGTCGGGCAGGTCGCTGAAGTACGGATGCACGCCGTTTTCGCTGAATTCGGAACGGTAGAAGTCAGGTTTGAACAGTTCGATGGCGGTGGCCATGAAATGCTTGAGTTCATCCTGGGTTCGCTTGTCGGGGAATCTGAACTTGCAGTTGGAATCGTGCAGGTGGATAGCCCAGATCATGCTGTCCCACGGCGATGCCGTCAGCACTACGCAACCCTCGGACGGTACGAAACCTTCCGGGTACTCCTTGATAACAACATCGGCGTCACTGGCGCCTTCGAACGGAATCTTGCCCTTCTGCGAGTGCCGGGCGATCAGCGGATTGACCAGCCGTTCGACGTTGCGACCCGAACGCACGGAATAGCTGATATCGCTTTGGCGAACCTCACGGTGCCGTTTGACCGGCACACCGCTGGCCTGCTGGTACTCGTCGCCGAGGGTGATCAGCACCTGACGACCGCGCTCGATGATCTGCAACAGCGATCCGGGAATGTCCTGGCTCTCATCGATCAACACGTGCGTGTAGCGCGCCGGCACCACGCAGCCGGCGATGCAGGCGCGCTTGATCATCAGCAGCGCTTCGAACCCGGTCTGACTGCCCCACGCCGGGTTGAGCTCGAGGTAGCCCCACACCCGGCTCGAATACTCCAGCAACACCTGAGCGTCGACGCTGGAGAGCGGCTGGTTGAAATGCGGCAGATGCTTCGCCGAAAACGTGTGATCGCGGAAGCGGCAGTAGCGCTCGATCACTTTGAGGCAGAGCTCAAGGGTCGCCGGCCCGTCGTGGTGGCGGAAACCGAAGATATTCAGTTCCTGCGCCAGCGCCTGACGGGTCGGGATTCGCCCCGCCTCCGCCTGAGGCCTGCGCCCGAGCATCAGCGACTGCGCAAATGCCAGGAAGGTCTTGCCGGCCTTCTTCTCGCTCGGCCCCAGCATGCGCTGACGAAGGACTTCCAGCTTGGCCGGGGTGCGCGCCAGCAACAGGGTTTTTTCCGGGCGTAGATGTTCCAGCAAAGCGACCAGCAGATGGCTTTTGCCGATCCCCGCGTAACCTTGAACGTGCAGGTCTTCGTCCAGGTTGGCGCGGAAGGTTCTGACCAGTTTGTCCTGCGCCGGGCTTAACCAGCGCTCGCGCTGCCGGGGCGTCACGATCGGCTGGGTGAACGGGTCATGGCTGCGATGGCGCCGGACTTTGTATTCGAAATCCCACTGGCCATCGGGCAACAAGTAGTCGCGTGCCGATATTTCTTCGGCCAGCAGAAAACGCAGGTTCAGAGGGTTAAGGACCTTCAGGCCGAAATACAGTTTGCGCGGATCGAACAGTCGCTGCGCTTCCGACAGCAGGCCCGCGGTCGTTGCCTGACGAGTATCGACAGCCCACGCCAACAGCTTGGCCAGAATTTTCTCTGCCGCCACGGCGCCGAGATCCTGCTCTTTCGTCTGCACCAGATTCTGGATGACCAGCACCGCCGCCAACTCCGGATCGGTCAGGCTTTCGAGGGTTTTGGCCCCACCCGCCTGCAACAGGTTCGCGCAGGTTTCATCCGTGACGGGCAAGAACACAGGGCTGGATAGATCGGAATGTTCCGGGAGCATAAAACCTCGCGGCCAGGGCGCAGACCTTGCAAGGTCGATCCTGGCCAGACTCTTCATTTATTTCGGTGGCTGCGAGTATGCGCGATTGCAGAGGAAATGATTACCCCGTGTCGGCGCACTCGGGAGCAGGAGGTTTGGGTACGAACCGACAAATCGCAGACATAAAAAAACCGCAGTGGGCGAAACCCATGCAGTTCAGTCGACGCGTTCGATGTTCGTTAAGGTGGTAACCCTACCAGCCACACCCCGGCACACAATGTTCCCGCTGTGGCTGCTGCCTTCCGGCTCTGACCAGGTTCACGGGTAATCGTTGCGGGGGGACCGATAGGGTCACCATAACGACACTCGCCTGTCGGCGAGCCGCGCCATTGTACCTATCTGAGACGAAGTTACAACCGCTGGTTGCAGATTAAAAATATGAAGGGCTTCAAGCACTTGCTATTGCGCCTGCAGCACCTCGTCCGCGCGGCCGCCCTCCTGCTGGATCACCAGATGAATGAAGTGCAGCTTGGCGATCGCCGCCGGCGGCAGGACGAACGGATAGAAATCCGGCTGGCCCATGCTGCGCGACAGTTCGTTGAGCATGCCGGCCAGTTCGATCCACGCATTGACGAACGACAGGAATGCCGCGCCGCCGGGATGTTCGGGGTCGTACAGGGTGCTTGACGGAAACGGCTGGTAATCCAGGTCCATCTCCCGGGCGCTCATGCCGAAGCCCAGCGCCGTATCCACCGCGTCCATCATGTGCAGGTAATGCGCCCAGGTTTCCGCCCAGTCTTCCCACGGGTGCATGGTGGCGTAGGCGCTGACGTAATGCTGCGGCCAGTCCGCCGGCGCGCCCTGTTGATAATGCCGTTCAAGCGCCTCGGCATAACTGACGCGTTCGTCGCCGAACAGGCTGCGGAAGGAACCGAGCCACGGGCCGTTGTCGATCAGGCGATCCCAGTAGTAATGCCCGACCTCATGGCGAAAGTGCCCGAGCAGCGTGCGATAAGGTTCGTGCATCTGCGCCCGGACGCGCTCGCGGTGGGCGTCGTCGGCCTCTTCGATGTCGAGGGTGATCAGGCCGTTGGCGTGGCCGGTCATGGGTGCATTGCCTTGCAGATCGACGCCGATGAAATCGAAGGCCAGGCCGGTGGCTTCGTCGACGGTTTTCGGGACGACCGGCAGGCCGAGGCTGATCAGTTGCGCCACCAGTCGGCGCTTGGCGATTTCCACCTTGCGCCAGCGTTCGGGGTTTTCCGGGACGGACAGATCGGGGATGGTGCGATTCAGAGCACAGGCCGCGCACAGGGTGTCGTGATCATTGGCGGGCAGCAGCCAGTTACAGGCCGCCGGCGTATCAAGGTTGGCGCAGCGCCGGAACAGCCCGGCGTCGGGATCGACGTCCAGCGTCCAGGTACCCTCTTGCGGCCCCGGTTGCAGCGAGGTCAGGCGACTGTGTTCCGGTTGATAACCCAGTGCCGCGTTGCAGGCCAGGCACTGACTGTTGCGAAAGAACAGCGACTGGCCGCAGCGGCACGGCCAGACTTTGCTGTTGCGCGAGGATTCGCCCATGAACGGCGCGACGATGCGGGAACTGAGCTGCTCGAAAAAGCGGTACATGGCGATCTCTCCCTTGGGCTTGCCAAGACTAGATCATTCCCGCCCAAAGATCGTTCCCACGCTCTGCGTGGGAACGATCACCTGTCGATCAGTCAGGCGCTGATACCGTGCCCTTTCAGGAACGCGATAAACGCCTCCTCATCCATCACTTTCACGCCCAGTTCGTTGGCCTTGGTCAGTTTCGACCCGGCGCCCGGCCCGGCGACCACGCAATGGGTCTTGGCCGACACGGAGCCGGCGACCTTAGCGCCGAGACTTTCCAGGTGTTCCTTGGCGACGTCGCGGCTCATCAGCTCGACCTTGCCGGTCAGCACCCAGGTTTCCCCGGAAAGTGGCAGACCTTCGACGACTTTCTTTTCGCTCTGCCAGTGCATACCGAAATCGCGCAGTTGCTTCTCGGCGTCTTCAGCCAGTTGACGATGCTCGGGCAAGGCAAAGAACTCGCGAACCGAGTTCGCCTGCTTCTCCGGCAATGCCTGGCGCATGTCCAGCCAGTCAGCGTTCATCACCCCTTCCAGCGTTTCGAACTTGTCCGCCAGCTTCTGCGCCCCGCCCGGCCCGACCGAAGGAATGTGCAGCTTGTCGAGGAAGCCGCCCAGCGTGGTGCTCGCGGCAAACTCGGCGCCCAGCTCGCCCTGATCCTGAATCTGCAAACCGTGGCCCAGCAGCTCGGTGATCACCTGCTGGTTGTGCGCATCTTCGAAGAAGCTGTGAATCTCGTGCGCCACTTCCAGGCCGATGTCCGGCAAGTACGTCAGCACCTGCGGCAAGGCTTGCTGAACACGCTCCAGCGACCCCAGCGAACGCGCCAGCACCTTGGCCGTCTCTTCGCCGACATCCGGAATGCCCAGCGCATAGATGAAGCGCGCCAGACCCGGCTTCTTGCTGTCTTCAATCGCAGCCAGCAACTTGTTGCTCGAAACCTCGGCAAAGCCCTCGAGGTCGACGATGTCTTCGAACTTCAGCGCGTAGAGATCGGCCGGCGAACTGACCAGACCTTCGTCCACCAGTTGCTCGACGCTCTTGTCGCCAAGGCCTTCGATGTCCATCGCGCGACGGGAGACGAAGTGAATGATCGCCTGCTTGAGCTGCGCACCACAGGCCAGTCGGCCGACGCAGCGATACACCGCACCTTCGCTGATGGTTTCCTTGCCCTTGCTGCGTTTGACCAGTTGCGTGCGTTCGACATGGGAGCCACAAACCGGGCAGCTCTCGGGAATCTGCACAGGGCGCGCGTCTTCAGGGCGGCGCTCCATGACCACTTGCACCACTTGCGGGATCACATCGCCAGCGCGGCGAATGATCACCGTGTCGCCGATCATCAGACCCAACCGTGCGACTTCGTCCATGTTGTGCAGCGTGGCGTTGGCCACGGTGACGCCGGCGACCTTGACCGGTTTCAACCGCGCCACAGGGGTGACGGCGCCGGTGCGGCCGACCTGGAATTCCACGTCTAGCAGTTCGGTGAGTTCTTCCATGGCCGGAAACTTGTGGGCGATGGCCCAGCGCGGTTCACGGGCGCGGAAACCCAGTTCGCGCTGATCGGCAATGCTGTTGACCTTGAACACCACACCGTCGATTTCATAGGCCAGCGAGTTACGGCGTTCGCCGATATCGCGGTAGTAATCCAGGCATTCGCCGATGCCCTTGGCCAGCTTCAATTCGTGGCTGATCGGCATGCCCCAGGCTTGCAGTTGCTTGAGGTTGCCGATGTGGGTGTCGGAAATATCGTGGGAGACCTGACCGATGCCGTAGCAGCAGAATTCCAGCGGACGGTTGGCGGTGATCTTCGAATCCAGCTGTCGCAGGCTGCCGGCGGCGGCGTTGCGCGGGTTGGCGAAGGTCTTGCCGCCGACTTCCAGTTGCGAGGCGTTGAGGCGTTCGAAACCGGCCTTGGACATGAACACTTCGCCGCGCACTTCCAGGGTCGCCGGCCAGCCCGTGCCGTGCAATTTCAGCGGAATGTTGCGCACCGTGCGCACGTTGACGCTGATGTCTTCGCCAGTGGTGCCGTCGCCGCGCGTGGCACCGCGCACCAGCACGCCGTCCTGATACAGCAGGCTGACCGCCAGACCATCGAGTTTCGGCTCGCAGCTGTATTCCACCGCCGCGCCACCGCCGAACAGGTCGCCGGCCGGGAGATCCAGACCTTCGGTCACCCGGCGATCGAACTCGCGCATGTCGGTTTCTTCGAAGGCGTTGCCGAGGCTGAGCATCGGCACTTCGTGACGCACCTGGGTGAACGCGGTCAGCGCCACGCTGCCGACACGCTGGGTCGGCGAGTCGCTGGTGATCAATTCCGGATTGGCCGCTTCCAGCGCCTTGAGCTCGTGGAACAACCGGTCGTACTCGGCATCCGGAATGCTCGGCTCATCGAGGACGTGGTAACGGTAGTTGTGCTGATCGAGTTCAGCGCGCAGCTCTAGAATGCGGTCTTTGGCGGCAGTCATGGGTGTTCTCTCATAAAGCAAAAGAGCAGCCGAGGCTGCTCAATCTATTTTGCCGATTGCCCCTTTATTGCGAGGCAACCTTTTCAATCAACGCTTCTGGGTCAGGGCGCGACGTTCGAATTCGACGATGCGCTGACGGTAGTGCTCGATGGTCTGCGCGGTCAGGACGCTGCGCTGGTCATCTTTCAACTCGCCGTTCAGTTCCTGGGACAGCTTGCGGGCTGCCGCGACCATCACGTCGAAGGCCTGCTTCGGATGGCGCGGGCCTGGCAGGCCGAGGAAGAAGCTCACCGCCGGGGTACTGAAATGGTCGATGTCGTCCAGATCGAAAATGCCCGGTTTGACCGCGTTGGCCATGGAGAACAGCACTTCACCGTTGCCGGCCATGCTTTCGTGACGGTGGAAGATATCCATCTCGCCGAAACGCAGACCGCTTTCCAGAATGTTCTGCAGCAGTGCCGGGCCCTTGAAGCCGGCCGGGTCGCGGCAGATCACGCTGATCACCAGCACTTCTTCGGCTTGCGGCTGATCCTTGTCGGCCACTGCCGGCGAGGACTTGGCGGCAGGTTCGACAAAATCATCGTCACGGCTGCTGAAGCTCGGGCCGCCGTCCAGATCCAGATCGAGGTTCAGGTCGCCCTGGGCCGGACCGTTGCTGCCGCGCTTGCCGCGCTTGGAACCGGATTCGCGAGGCTCGCGTGCTTCGCGGGCCGGCATGCTCACCGATGGCAGATCGTGTTCGTCCAGTTGCGGCTCTTTATGGGTATCCAGCACGCGGGCCGGGCCCAACAGCTCAGCGCTGGTGTCCTCGTCCGGCAGGTTGGACAGACTTCGGTCAAGACGGAATTTCAGTTTTCCCTTGCCGCCGCGCATACGGCGCCAGCCATCGAAAAGAATACCGGCTATCACAATGATGCCGATGACGATCAGCCACTCGCGCAGACCGATTTCCATGTAATCCCGTGCCTCTATAAAAAATGCTGAAAAATAAGGGGTTTACACTGTGCAAACCGCTTTAAAACGTGGCGCCAACTCTATGTTCTGACAGGCGTTTTGCCCACGTATACGAAAAATTGACATTAAACTAGCACGACCAAAGACAACTTTACACCGTCTGTCTCATTGGCTTGCGCGATTATGTCGATTGGCCAGCAAGTCGAAGCCGGTAAATATGTCCTACAGACTACAAATACATTTTCCGACACGCGCCGGCTCAGGCATCCACCATCGCCATCGCCTCCTCGACATCCACGGCTACCAGTCGCGAACAACCCGGCTCATGCATCGTCACCCCCATCAACTGGTCAGCCATTTCCATGGCGATCTTGTTGTGGGTGATATAGATGAACTGCACGGTCTGCGACATCTCTTTGACCAATCGTGCGTAGCGTCCAACGTTAGCGTCATCCAGTGGTGCGTCAACTTCATCGAGCATGCAGAACGGCGCCGGATTCAATTTGAAGATCGCAAAAACCAGTGCCAGCGCGGTCAGGGCCTTCTCGCCACCGGAGAGCAAATGGATGGTGCTGTTCTTCTTCCCGGGCGGCTGCGCCATGATCGTCACCCCTGTATCGAGTAGATCTTCGCCCGTCAGTTCCAAATACGCCCGCCCGCCACCGAAAACTTTTGGGAAAAGTGCCTGTAAACCGCCATTGATCTGATCAAAGGTATCTTTGAAACGGTTACGGGTTTCCTTGTCGATCTTGCGGATGACATTTTCCAGGGTCTCCAGGGCTTCGACCAGATCGGCGTCCTGGGCATCCAGATAACGTTTACGCTCGGATTGTTGCGTGTATTCGTCGATCGCCGCGAGGTTGATCGCGCCCAGGCGCTGAATGCGCGCGGCAATGCGTTCAAGTTCTTCTTCGGCAGCCTTCTCGCTGGCCTCGGCGGTCAGGGTGTTGAGCACGCCGTGCAGATCGTAGCCGTCTTCCAGCAGTTGATCTTGCAGAGCCTTGCGGCGCACGGTCAGGGCCTGCCATTCCATGCGTTGCTGTTCGAGCTGACCACGGATCAATTGCGATTGCTGCTCGGCCTGGGTCCGGCGTTTTTCCGCGTCGCGCAGTTCGCGGTCTGCGTCTTCCAAAGCGATCTGGGCGGTCTTGAGTTCGTCGTCGACGCTCATGCGCTTGTCGAGCAACTCTTCGAGTTTGAGGCGCAGCTCTTCCAGCGGTGCCTCGCCCTCCTCCAGATTCAGGCTGAGCTGTTCACGCTTTTCGGTGAGGCGCTCGGCCTGCATTTCCAGACGTTCAAGGGCCTGTCGGGTCGAATCGTGTTGTGCGCGCAGCGAGCCGAGGCGCACGGCCAATTGATGGGCGTGATCCTTGTGTTGGCGGGCTTCCTGACGCACCCGATCCAGGCGTTCGCGCAGGCTGTCGCGCTGGGCCAGCAGCAATTCGCGCTGCTCGGTGTCGAGGGCCATGGCGTCGAGAGCGTCCTGCAACTGGATCCGCGCTTCGCCGATGTTTTCGTGTTCCAGCTCGCGCTGCTCGGCGAGTTCGACCAGTTCTTCGTCGAGACGGGTGCGACGCAGGTTCAACTGCTCGGCCTTGGCTTTGCCGGCGGACAGCTGAGCTTTCAACTCGCCTTGCTGACGGGCTTCGTCTTGCAGCAAGCGACGTAGGTGTTCGCGACCGTTTTCCTGCTGACGCTGTTGCGCGCGCAGGGTTTGCAGACGGGTTTCCATGGCCTCGACCGTGGCTTCACGCTCTTCGCGTTCGGCATGCAGCGATTCGATTTCCTGGCCGCGCGCGAGCATGCCGCTTTCGGCTTCGCTGGCGCGGCGCACCCGCAGGAAATGCCGGCCGACCCAGTAACCGTCGCGGCTGATCAGGCTTTGCCCGGCAGCCAGTTGGCCACGCATAGCCAGCGCCTGTTCAAGGCTATCGACCGGTTTGACCTGAGCGAGCCATGGCGACAAATCCACCTGCGCCTCGACCTTGTCCAGCAGGCTGCCGGCCACGCGCACGCCGTCATTGCCGGGGCTGAGCAAACGCAGATCGCCCTGGGCAAAACCGGACAGATCGAAACCGTCGAAATCATCCACCAGCACCGCTTGCAGGTCGGCGCCGAGCACGGTTTCCACCGCCAGCTCCCAACCGGCCTCGACCTTCAGGCCTTCGGCGAGACGCGGGCGCTCGGCGAGGTTGTGTTCCTTCAGCCATTCGGCAGTGCCGGTGCCCGGATCGAGCGCGGCCTGCTGCAAGGCTTCCAGCGATGCAAGGCGACCATTGAGGCGCTGCAAATCGCCCTGCGCCTGTTGCTGCGCGGTCAGCGCTTGCTGCAATTCCTGACGCAGTTGCTCAAGTTTTTCGACCTGGGCTTCTTCGCTGGTCTGCAAATCTTCAAGGGTGGCTTCGGACTCGGCGAGCTGTTCGCTGAGTTCCATGATCGCCGCGTCTTCCGGATCGGCCGACAGCAGCGCGCGCTCTTCGCCCAGACGCTTTTGCCGATCGGCCAGGCGCTCCATGCTGGTTTCCAGCTGCTGGATGCGCGACTGCTGCACTTCGGCCTGACGACGGGGTTCGGCGGCGGTCAGGTTGAAGGCGTCCCACTGCTCCTGCCAGCCGTGCATCACGGTTTCGGAATCTTCCAGCGCAGCGGCGGCTTCTTCGGCGGCGGCGTTGGTGATTTCCTGCTCGGGGGTCAGTTGATCGAGCTCTTCGCCGAGGGTCAGCAGCAAGGTGCGGTCGTGGCCCAGGTGCGATTCGGTTTCGAGGCGTGCGCGCTCGGCTTCTTTCAGATCGTCCTGCAATTGGCGCAAGCGCTGCTGACCGTGCTGGATGCTCTGCTCGACCCGGGCGATGTCGCCGCCGACCGAATAGAAGCGCCCCTGCACCAGATTGAAGCGCTCGGACAGGTCATGGTGCCCGTCGCGCAGGCGTTCAATCGCCGCGTCGGCGTTGCGCTGTTCGGCGACCAGCGCTTCAAAGCTGATTTCCTGGTTGCCGATGATCGATTCGCGCTGACCGACCTGATCGTTCAGATCCTGCCAGCGCAGGGCCGACAGTTGCGCCTTGAGCTGGCGTTCTTCAGCCTTGTATTCCTGATACTTCTTGGCGGCCTCGGCCTGCCGGTGCAGGCGTTCGAGCTGGCGCTCGAGTTCTTCGCGCAGGTCAGTCAGACGGGCAAGGTTTTCGTGAGTGCGGCGGATGCGGTTTTCAGTCTCGCGCCGACGCTCCTTGTACTTGGAGATGCCGGCGGCTTCTTCGATGAAGTTACGCAGGTCTTCCGGCTTGGACTCGATCAGCTTGGAGATCATCCCCTGCTCGATGATCGAGTAGCTGCGCGGGCCGAGGCCGGTGCCGAGGAAAATGTCGGTGATGTCGCGACGACGGCATTTGGCGCCGTTGAGGTAATAAGTCGTCTGGCTGTCGCGGGTCACTTTGCGGCGAATCGAGATTTCCGCATACGCCGCCCACTCGCCCAGCAGCGTGCCGTCGGAGTTGTCGAACACCAGTTCGATGCTCGCCTGGCTCACCGGTTTGCGGCTGGTCGAGCCGTTGAAGATGACGTCGGTCATCGACTCGCCACGCAGGTTCTTGGCCGAGCTTTCGCCCATCACCCAGCGCACGGCGTCGATGATGTTCGACTTGCCGCAACCGTTCGGCCCGACGACCGCCGCCATGTTACTGGGGAAGTTCACCGTGGTCGGATCGACGAAGGATTTGAACCCCGCCAGCTTGATGCACTTGAGCCGCAAGGTCAGGCAACCGTCAGGGCGGACACCACCAGATCGCAGCTGCGCTGGGCGTAAGCCGTCAGCACGATGCGGATCTGCGGCAGGTCACGGGCGAGGACGGCGGCGAGCAGGCGTTCGAACAGTTCGAGGAACTCGCTCATCTCGGCCTTGCGCTGTTCCAGCGCTAGGAAGTACGCACGGCTCATGGCCGGTTGCAGGTTTTCCACCGTTTCCTGCAGGTACGGGTTGTTGGCGAACGGGTACGCCGCGCGCATCACGTTGAAGCTGTCGTCGACGAAGGTGCGGATGTCCTGACGCTCGTAGCTGGCGGTCAGGCGCTGCTGGATCTGCACGAACGGCGCCATGTCGGCCTGGGTCTGCCAGCCATTGGCCACGGCGTTGCCGAGCAGGATGTACAACTCGCTCATCAGCGTGCACAGGCTCTGCACCTTGTGCGCCGTCAGCTCAGTGACGTGGGCGCCGCGGCGCGGCAGGATCGCGATCAGGTGACGGCGCTCGAGGATCAGCAAGGCTTCGCGGACCGAGCCGCGGCTGACGTTCAGCGCCAGCGTGACCTTCTGTTCCTGGATACGCTCTCCCGGCTTCATTTCGCCGCGGATGATCCGTTCGGCGAGGTGGTGAGCGATTTGCTCGGCGAGGCTGTCCGGCGCCTTGAACGTCATGGTTGTCCTTCAAACTCTTCGATCTGCACAAGCGGCGCAGTGTAGCGCAATGCGCGGTCATGGCGGAGTGCCCGCACAGCGGTTTTTGGCACGAATCCCGCAAAAAAGCGCTTGATCCAATGAGGGTCAATACTGAAGAGACACGTGGTTGAGCGACAAAACGGTTTTTCCTGACCTTTAAGTCAGAAAACCATTGACCGAAAAGTCAGACCTGCTAAATTCGGCTCAAGTCGCTCAACAACAATAATGAGTCTGCGAGGCCTTCCGTGATCCAGTTTTTACTTAACCAGGAACTCCGTAGCGAGCACGCCCTGGACCCGAACCTGACTGTGCTCAACTACCTGCGCGAACACGTGGGTAAATCCGGCACCAAAGAAGGCTGCGCCAGCGGTGACTGCGGCGCGTGTACGGTGGTGGTCGGCGAGTTGCAGACGGATGACGATGGCCGCGAGCACATTCGCTATCGCAGCCTCAACTCGTGCCTGACGTTCGTTTCGTCGCTGCACGGCAAGCAATTGATCAGTGTCGAAGACCTCAAGCACAAGGGCGAACTGCACAGCGTGCAGAAAGCCATGGTCGAATGCCACGGTTCGCAGTGCGGTTTCTGCACCCCCGGTTTCGTGATGTCGCTGTTCGCCCTGCAAAAGAACAGCGATGCACCGGATCAGGCCAAGGCCCACGAAGCGCTGGCGGGCAATCTCTGCCGCTGCACCGGCTACCGGCCGATCCTGGCCGCTGCCGAACAATCCTGCTGCGGCAAGCAACCGGACCAGTTCGACGCTCGCGAAGCCGAAACCATCTCCCGCCTCAAAGCCATTGCCCCGACGTCGATCGGCGAACTCAACAGCGGCGACAAACGCTGCCTGGTGCCGCTGACCGTCGCCGATCTGGCCGATCTCTACGACGCTTATCCACAGGCTCGCCTGCTGGCCGGCGGCACTGATCTGGCGCTGGAAGTCACTCAGTTCCACCGTACCTTGCCGGTGATGATCTACGTCGGCAACGTCGCCGAAATGAAGCGCATCGAGCACTTCGACGATCGCATCGAAATCGGCGCCGCCACCGCCCTCTCCGACTGCTACGAAGCGCTGAACGCCGAGTACCCGGACTTCGGCGAACTGCTGCACCGCTTCGCCTCGCTGCAGATCCGCAACCAGGGCACCCTCGGCGGCAACATCGGCAACGCCTCGCCGATCGGTGACTCGCCACCGCTGCTGATTGCCCTCGGCGCGCAGATCGTGCTGTGCAAGGGCGAGACCCGCCGCACGCTGGCCCTCGAGGATTACTTCATCGATTACCGGGTTACCGCACGTCAGGAAAGCGAGTTCATCGAGAAGATCATCGTCCCACGCGCCACGGCCGAGCAGCGCTTCCGCGCCTACAAAGTCTCCAAGCGTCTGGACGACGACATCTCTGCCGTCTGCGCCGCGTTCAACCTGCGGGTCGAGAACGGCGTCATCACCGACGCCCGCGTCGCATTCGGTGGCATGGCCGCAATCCCGAAACGCGCCGCTCATTGCGAAGCCGTGCTGCTCGGTCAGCCGTTCAACAACGCTGTGGTCGAACGCGCCTGCACCGCGCTGGGCGAGGATTTCACCCCGCTCTCGGACTTCCGCGCCAGCAAGGAATACCGCCTGCTCAGCGCGCAGAACCTGCTGCGCAAATACTTCATCGAACTGCAAACACCGCACATCGAGACTCGGGTGACCGCTTATGTCTAACCATCACGGCGTAGAGAAAACTCAAGCTGAACTGGCTGAATTGTTCGCCAGGGACCTGACCACCGGCGTCGGCCGCAGCGTCAAGCACGACAGCGCCGCCAAGCATGTGTCCGGTGAAGCGCAGTACATCGACGACCGCCTGGAATTCCCAAACCAGTTGCACGTTTACGCACGGCTGTCGGATCGCGCCCACGCGAAAATCATCAGCATCGACACCAAGCCCTGCTACGCCTTCGAAGGCGTGCGCATCGCCATTACCCACGAAGACGTACCGGGCCTGAAAGACATCGGCCCGCTACTGCCGGGCGATCCGCTGCTGGCCATCGATGACGTGCAGTTCGTCGGTCAACCGGTGCTGGCCGTTGCCGCGAAAGACCTCGAAACCGCACGCAAGGCCGCCATGGCCGCGATCATCGAATACGAAGATCTGGAGCCGGTGCTGGACGTGGTCGAAGCCCTGCGCAAGCGCCACTTCGTGCTCGACAGCCACACCCATCAGCGCGGCGATTCGACCACGGCGCTGGCCACGGCCGAACATCGTATTCAGGGCACGCTGCACATCGGCGGCCAGGAACACTTCTATCTGGAAACCCAGATCTCCTCGGTAATGCCGACCGAAGATGGCGGCATGATCGTTTACTGCTCGACCCAGAACCCCACCGAAGTGCAGAAACTGGTGGCCGAAGTTCTCGACGTGTCGATGAACAAGATCGTGGTGGACATGCGCCGCATGGGCGGTGGTTTCGGCGGCAAGGAAACTCAGGCCGCGAGCCCGGCCTGCCTGTGCGCAGTGATCGCGCACCTCACCGGCCAGCCGACCAAGATGCGCCTGCCACGGGTCGAAGACATGCTGATGACCGGCAAGCGTCACCCGTTCTACGTCGAGTACGACGTCGGCTTCGACAGCACCGGGCGCCTGCACGGGATTGCGATGGATCTGGCCGGTAACTGCGGCTGCTCGCCTGACCTGTCGGCCTCGATCGTTGACCGGGCGATGTTCCACTCGGACAACTCGTACTACCTGGGCGACGCGACCATCAATGGTCACCGCTGCAAGACCAACACCGCGTCGAACACCGCGTACCGTGGTTTCGGCGGCCCGCAAGGAATGGTCGCGATCGAAGAAGTGATGGACGCCATCGCCCGTCACCTGAACCTCGATCCGCTGGCCGTGCGCAAGGCCAACTACTACGGCAAGACCGAGCGCAACGTCACCCACTACTACCAGACCGTCGAACACAACATGCTCGAGGAGATGACCGCTGAACTGGAAGAAAGCAGCCAGTACGCCGAGCGCCGCGAAGCGACCCGTCGCTACAACGCCAACAGCCCGATCCTGAAAAAAGGCCTGGCGCTGACCCCGGTGAAATTCGGCATTTCCTTCACCGCCAGCTTCCTCAACCAGGCAGGTGCCTTGGTACACGTCTACACCGACGGCAGCATCCACCTGAACCATGGCGGCACGGAAATGGGCCAGGGTCTGAACACCAAAGTCGCGCAAGTCGTGGCCGAAGTGTTCCAGGTGGAAATGGACCGCGTGCAGATCACTGCGACCAATACCGACAAGGTGCCGAACACCTCGCCGACCGCGGCCTCCAGCGGCGCCGACCTCAACGGCAAAGCGGCGCAGAACGCTGCCGAGACAATCAAGCGGCGTCTGGTCGAATTCGCAGCCCGCCACTACAAGGTCAGCGAAGAAGACGTGGAATTCCACAACGGCCACGTACGGGTGCGTGACCACATCCTGACCTTCGAAGCGCTGATCCAGCTGGCGTATTTCAACCAGGTTTCGCTGTCGAGCACCGGGTTCTACAAGACCCCGAAAATCTACTACGACCGCAGCCAGGCCCGTGGCCGGCCGTTCTACTACTTCGCCTTCGGCGCGGCGTGCTGCGAAGTGATCGTCGACACCCTGACCGGCGAGTACAAAATGCTGCGTACCGACATCCTCCACGACGTCGGCGCCTCTCTGAACCCGGCCATCGACATCGGTCAGGTCGAGGGTGGCTTCGTCCAGGGCATGGGCTGGCTGACCATGGAAGAGCTGGTGTGGAACAACAAGGGCAAGCTGATGACCAACGGCCCGGCCAGCTACAAGATCCCGGCCGTGGCGGACATGCCGCTGGACCTGCGGGTGAAACTGGTGGAAAACCGCAAGAACCCGGAAGACACGGTGTTCCACTCCAAGGCTGTGGGTGAGCCGCCTTTCATGCTCGGCATCGCCGCGTGGTGCGCGATCAAGGATGCGGTGGCCAGCCTTGGCGACTACAAGCATCAGCCGAAGATCGACGCGCCGGCGACCCCGGAGCGGGTGTTGTGGGGTTGCGAGCAAATGCGCCAGCTCAAGGCGGTGAAAGCCGTCGAAGCTGAAACCGAGGTCGTTTGATGATCGTTCCCACGCTCTGCGTGGGAATGCAGCCGGCGACGCTCTGCGTCGCATCCTGAACAGCGGACGCGGAGCGTCCAGTGATGCATTCCCACGCGACGGTTCGACGCCTCGACGTGGGAACGATCTGAGAGGTGAGATATGTACAACTGGATCGACGCCCTCGCCGACCTGCAGAACCAGGGCGAACCCTGTGTTCTGGTGACGATCATCGAAGAGCTCGGCTCGACGCCGCGCAATGCCGGCTCGAAGATGGTCGTCAGCGCCCGCCAGACGTTCGACACCATCGGTGGCGGGCACCTGGAATACAAAGCCATGCAGATCGCGCGCGAGATGCTCGCCAGCGGCAAGCAGGACACCCATCTGGAGCGCTTCAGCCTCGGCGCCAGCCTCGGCCAGTGCTGCGGCGGCGCCACGGTGCTGCTGTTCGAACCGATGGGCCAGGTGCAGGCGCAGATCGCCGTGTTCGGCGCCGGTCATGTCGGTCGCGCGCTGGTACCCTTGCTCGCCAGCCTGCCCTGCCGGGTGCGCTGGATCGATTCCCGGGAAGAGGAATTCCCCGAGCAGATTCCCCACGGCGTGCGCAAAATCGTCGCCGAGGAGCCTGTGGATGAAATCGACGACCTGCCCGCCGGCAGCTACTGCATCGTCATGACCCACAATCATCAACTGGATCTGGAACTCACCGCCGCGATCCTCAAGCGCAACGACTTCACCTGGTTCGGCCTGATCGGCTCGAAAACCAAACGGGCGAAGTTCGAACACCGTTTGCGTGACCGTGGTTTCGACGCCAGCGTCGTGCAACGCATGCGCTGCCCGATGGGCATCGGCGAAGTCAAAGGCAAGTTGCCTGTGGAAATCGCCATCTCCATCGCCGGCGAAATCATCGCCACCTATAACGCCAATTTCGGCCAGCACACCGCCAGTGCCGAACCGATTGCCAAACTGCTGCCGGTTTCGCGCCGCAGTCAGGCCGCCACACTCAAAGCCTCAAACTGATTAGAGAACCCTCATGCCTCTGACTCGCAAAGCCTACCGCGCCGCCATCCTGCACAGCATCGCCGACCCTGCCGAGGTCGGCATCGAAGCCTCCTACGAGTATTTCGAGGACGGCCTGCTGGTGGTCGATGACGGCAAGATCAGCGCCCTCG
This sequence comes from Pseudomonas sp. CH235, assembly GCF_004368175.1. Lineage (NCBI taxonomy): Bacteria > Pseudomonadati > Pseudomonadota > Gammaproteobacteria > Pseudomonadales > Pseudomonadaceae > Pseudomonas > Pseudomonas sp. CH235. Next base: position 55,836 of record NZ_RRZJ01000003.1, on the reverse strand, counting down.
GCCACGCCAGCGAACTGCTGCGGACGCTGCCGGCGGACATCGAGATCGTTCATCACAAAGATGCGCTGATCACCCCGGGCTTCATCGACACCCACATCCATCTGCCGCAGACCGGCATGGTTGGCGCCTACGGCGAGCAACTGCTGGACTGGCTGAACACCTACACCTTCCCGTGCGAAAGCCAGTTCGCCGACAAGGCCCACGCCGATGAAGTGGCGGACATTTTCATCAAGGAACTGCTGCGCAACGGCACCACTACCGCGCTGGTGTTCGGCAGCGTGCACCCGCAATCGGTGAACTCGTTCTTCGAAGCGGCCGAGAAGCTGGACCTGCGGATGATCGCCGGCAAGGTGATGATGGACCGCAACGCGCCGGACTACCTGACCGACACGCCGGAATCGAGCTACGTCGACAGCAAGGCGCTGATCGAGCGCTGGCACGGCAAGGGTCGTCTGCACTATGCGGTCACCCCGCGCTTCGCCCCGACCAGCACCCCGGAACAGCTGACCCTCGCCGGCCAGTTGCTCAGCGAATACCCGGATCTGTACATGCAGACCCACATCAGCGAAAACCTCAAGGAAGTCGAGTGGGTCAAGGAGCTGTTCCCGGAGCGCAAAGGCTATCTGGACGTCTACGATCACTACCAGTTGCTCGGCGAGCGTTCGGTGTTCGCCCATGGCGTGCACCTGTGCGATGACGAATGCGCCCGCCTGGCGGAGACCGGTTCGGCGGTTGCGTTCTGCCCGACCTCGAACTTCTTCCTCGGCAGCGGCCTGTTCAACCTGCCGATGGCCGAGAAGCACAAACTGAACGTCGGCCTCGGGACTGACGTCGGCGGCGGCACCAGTTTCTCGCTGCTGCAAACCCTGAACGAAGCCTACAAGGTGATGCAACTGCAAGGTGCGCGCCTGAGCCCGTTCAAGTCGCTGTACCTCGCCACCCTCGGCGGCGCGCGGGCGCTGCGCCTGGAAGACAAGATCGGCAACCTGCAACCAGGCTCCGACGCCGACTTCCTGGTGCTGGACTACAACGCCACGCCGCTGCTGAGCTACCGCTTGAAGCAGGCCAACAACATTGCCGAAACGCTGTTCGTGCTGATGACCCTGGGCGATGACCGTACCGTAGCTCAGACCTATGCGGCGGGCGCGCTGGTACACCAGCGCTAACTGATTGCTCGATCGTTCCCACGCTCTGCGTGGGAATGCAGCCCGTGACGCTCCGCGTCACTGGACGCGGAGCGTCCCCAGAGGCATTCCCACGCAGAGCGTGGGAACGATCAGACGGACAAAAAAATCCCCCGGTACTTTGCAGTCCGGGGGATTTTTGTTGCCTGTCGATTCGCCTCAGAGCTTGACCGCCGGACGCCCTGGCTTCTTGGTCTGCAACAGGTGCGAGAACACTGCATGCAGATCGTCCGAAGCACTTTCCTCGTCGAGGTTGAGCTTGCTGTCGATGTGATCCATGTGATGCATCATCAGGTCCACCGCCAGCTCGCCATTGCGCGCTTCGATGGCATCGATCAACTGGGTGTGCTCGTCGTAGGAACAGTGCGAGCGGTTGCCGCTTTCATATTGGGCAATGATCAGCGACGTCTGCGAAACCAGGCTGCGCTGAAAGCTGATCAACGGCGCGTTCTTCGCCGCTTCGGCCAGTTTCAGGTGGAATTCACCCGAGAGACGGATGCCGGCACCGCGATCGCCACGGGAGAAGCTGTCGCGCTCGTCGTTGACCATCTGGCGCAGTTCGGCAATCTGCTCGGCGGTGGCGTGCTGCACCGCCAGCTCGGTGATCGCGCGTTCCACCAGACGTCGGGCGAGGAACACCTGACGCGCCTCTTCAACGCTCGGGCTGGCAACGACTGCGCCACGGTTCGGCCGCAACAGCACCACGCCTTCATGGGCCAGACGCGAGAGCGCGCGGCGAATGATGGTGCGGCTGACCCCGAAAATTTCCCCCAGCGCTTCTTCGCTCAACTTGGTGCCGGGCGCCAGGCGCTGTTCGAGGATGGCCTCGAAGATATGCGCATAGACAATATCGTCCTGGGTTCCGCTGCGGCCGGCTTTGCCTGCTCGCGGTTGTTTCTTGAGGGGTTGCAACTGTTCGTTCATGGGCACTCGAGTCGGGAAGAACTGCGGCGAATTGACCGTGACTGTAATACGGCACAGTGGGTCGCTGGCAAGTATCGCGTAAAAAACAGCGCGATTGTACACAATGGAAGGTGGCAACACGACTGTACGGCTGTTTGTGGCTTCGGCTGTATTGCAACGCTCCGTTACGTTTGAGTTTAGGCTTAAACCCGAAATCCGTGGTTTGAACAAGGAACGCCGCTGTCATGAACGAAATTACCCACACCCGACTGCGCCCGCTGGCGGACACATCGCCCTCCGCCATCGTCGCCGGGTTCATCGCGATGATGACCGGCTACACCAGTTCGCTGGTGCTGATGTTCCAGGCAGGGCAAGCGGCGGGCCTGACCAGCGGGCAGATTTCGTCGTGGATCTGGGCGATCTCCATCGGCATGGCGGTGTGTTCGATCGGCCTGTCGCTGCGCTATCGCACGCCGATCACCATTGCCTGGTCGACGCCCGGCGCGGCGCTGCTGATCACCAGTCTTGGCGGCGTGAGCTACGGCGAAGCCATCGGTGCCTACATTACCTGCGCGGTGCTGGTGACGATTTGCGGCCTGACCGGCAGCTTCGAACGGCTGGTGAAAAAGATCCCGGCCTCCCTCGCCGCCGCGCTGCTGGCGGGGATTCTGTTCAAGATTGGCAGCGAAATCTTCGTCGCCGCGCAACACCGCACCGGTCTGGTGCTGGGGATGTTCTTCACTTATCTCATCGTCAAACGCCTGTCGCCACGCTATGCGGTGCTTGCCGCGCTGCTGATCGGCACCGCGCTGTCGGGTTTCATGGGTTTGCTGGACTTCAGCGGCTTTCATCTGGAAGTGGCGACACCGGTCTGGACCACGCCGCACTTTTCCCTGGCCGCGACCATCAGCATCGGCATTCCGCTGTTTGTCGTAGCGATGACCTCGCAGAACATGCCCGGCATCGCCGTGCTGCGGGCCGACGGCTACAACGTCCCGGCCTCGCCGCTGATCACCGCCACCGGCATTGCGTCGCTGCTGTTGGCACCGTTCGGTTCCCACGGCATCAACCTGGCGGCCATCAGCGCGGCGATCTGCACCGGGCCGCATGCCCATGAGGATCGCAACAAACGTTACACCGCTGCGGTGTGGTGCGGGATTTTCTACGGGATTGCCGGGGTGTTCGGCGCCACGCTGGCGGCACTGTTCGCCGCGCTGCCCAAGGAACTGGTGCTGTCGATTGCCGCACTGGCGCTGTTCGGTTCGATCATCAACGGCTTGAGCATTGCCATGACCGAGGTGAAGGAGCGGGAAGCGGCGCTGATCACCTTCATGGTCACGGCGTCGGGGCTGACGCTGTTTTCCATCGGTTCGGCGTTCTGGGGGATTGTCGCGGGGGTGCTGACCTTGCTGATCCTCAACTGGCGCAAGGCTTGAGGCCTCGTTAAAAAGCAGGCATAAAAAAACGGCGACCCTCAGGTCGCCGTTTTTTTCAGTATCACTTAGCCGGGTTGATCGGCTTTTCCGGATACCAAACGTCCAGCAGCGGGCTCATTTCAGTAGAAGTCAGCTCGGAGCGGGTTTTCAGCCAGGCTTCAACAGCAGCGCGCTGCTCTTCGGAGACCGAACCACGCTTCTGCAGGCAAACCAGACCGAAGTCGTCGCCGCCGACATAGCCCAGACCGTTGGCTTCCATGGCTTCTTTGATGAATGCTTCGAGGAAAGCGTCAATGGCTTCTTCGGACAGGTCTTCTTTGAAGCCCAGGTTCAGTTCGAAACCCAGCTCTTGAAATTCATCGACGCACAGTTTTTTGCGCAGACGCTGGGAACGGTTAGTCGCCATTGGAACAATCCTCTTAAGTAATAACGGCCGGCACTTTACCAGTTTAAGCCGGCGATTGCCCGACTCTCTGGGACGTGCGTGCGACCGCCTGTAAAAAAATAACGAACTGGCGCCCTTGCGAAAGGCACAAGCTGTTACACCTTGGGGCATAATGCCGACACTTTCATGACCACTGAGGGCCTTTTCATCCATGTCCTCGTCTTTTTTCCCCTCGGCTGTAGGGTTTTATTTCATATGATCAAATCGTTGCGTCCTCTGCTCCTGGCCGGTCTTCTTCTGCCGCTGGCCCTGCCCGTCTCCGCTGCCACCATCAACACCGCCCTGACCCCCAACGTCGAAAAAGCCCTCAAGGCCAGCAAGCTGCAGCCCACCGCCCTGTCGCTGGTGATGGTGCCGCTGGACGGCCCGGGCACGCCGACCGTGTACAACGCCGACGTCTCGGTCAACCCGGCCTCGACCATGAAGCTGGTCACCACGTACGCGGCGCTGGAAATGCTCGGCCCCAACCATCAGTGGAAAACCGAGTTCTACACCGACGGCGACCTGAACGGCGGGATCCTCAACGGCAACCTCTACCTCAAGGGTGGCGGCGATCCGAAGCTGAACATGGAAAAACTCTGGCTGCTGATGCGCGACCTGCGTGCCAACGGCGTGACCCAGGTCACCGGTGATCTGGTATTGGATCGCAGCTTCTTCGTGCAGCCACAACTGCCGGAATTCAACGATGACGGCAACGACGAGAACAAGCCGTTCCTGGTCAAGCCGGATTCACTGCTGGTCAACCTCAAGGCCCTGCGTTTCGTGGCCCGCAACGACAATGGTCGGGTGTTGATCTCGGTTGAACCGCCGATTGCCAGCATCAACATCGAAAACACCGTCAAAGCGCTCAACTCCAAACAATGCACCGGCGGCGTGCGCTACAACCCGGTGCCGCAAGCCGATGGCAGCGTGACCGTGACCGTGGCCGGCCAGTTGGGCGAGGGCTGCAGCTCGCAGACTTACCTGTCGCTGCTCGACCACGCGACCTACACCGCCGGCGCCGTGCGGGCGATCTGGAAGGAACTGGGCGGCAGCATCCAGGGCAAGGATCGTCTGGCCCCGACCCCGAGCAGCGCCAAAGTGCTGGCCCGCGCGTTTTCGCCGGATCTGGCGGAAATCATCCGCGACATCAACAAGTACAGTAACAACACCATGGCTCAGCAGCTGTTCCTGAGCCTGGGCCAGAAATTCCGCAACGACGCCGACGGCGATGACGCCAAGGCCGCGCAACGCGTGGTGCGTCAGTGGCTGGCGAAGAAAGGCATCACCGCGCCGCACTTGGTGATGGAGAACGGCTCCGGTCTGTCGCGCTCCGAGCGAGTCAGCGCCCGTGAAATGGCCAGCATGCTGCAAGCGGCCTGGCACAGCCCTTACGCCGCCGAATACATCAGCTCGCTGCCGATTGCCGGCACCGACGGCACCATGCGCAAACGCCTGAAGACTACCGCGATGCGCGGCGAAGCCCACGTCAAGACCGGCACCCTGAACACCGTACGGGCGATTGCCGGCTTCAGCCGCGACGTCAACGGCAACACCTGGGCGGTGGTGGCGATCCTCAACGATAAGGCCCCGTTCGGCGCGTCGTCGGTGCTGGATCAGGTGCTGCTGGATCTCTACAAACAGCCGCGGACGCCGCAGACCGCTTCGGTTCTGTAATCCTGTAAATGATTGCTCCCACGTCGAGGCGTCGAACCGTCCGCGTGGGAATACAGCCCGTGACGCTCTGCGTCACTGGACGCGGAGCGTCCCCGGAGGCATTCCCACGCAGAGCGTGGGAACGATCAGGTGGCAGAGGGGTTCAGTTCATCTGCCGCTCAACCCGATCCCGTCCGCCCTGCTTCGCCGCATACACCCCGGAATCCGCCCGCAGCAACAGCGCGTCCGCGCCCTCTCCCGGTCGCCAGCTGGCAATCCCGAAACTGGCCGTCACCACCCCCACCACGTCGATCGGCGCACTGCGCAGGCTGTGCCATAACTCCTCGGCCAGCATGTGGGCGTGATCGCCGTCGATGTCCGGGCACAGCACCATGAACTCTTCGCCGCCCAACCGGCAGAACACGTCGGTACGCCGCAGCCGGTGACCGATGCGTTCGCAGACCGCCTGCAACACGCGGTCGCCCACCGCGTGACCGTACTGATCGTTGATCCGCTTGAAGTGGTCGATGTCGAGCATGATCACCGACAACTCGCCGCCCCCACGCTCGACTCGGGCCATTTCGGTGGTCAAGCGCTCCTGGAAATAGCGCCGATTGTGAATGCCTGTCAGGGAATCGGTCACCGACAGTGCGCGCAGTTCTTCTTCGACGCGCTTCAGGTCGGAAATGTCGGAGATATAACCGTGCCACAGCACGCCGCCGCCCGGCAGTTCCTCCGGGGTCGCCTCACCGCGAACCCAGCGCAGACCGCGCCCGGGCAACTGCACGCGGTATTCCTCGCGCCATGGGCTGAGGTTGTCGGCCGAGGCGCGGATCGACTTGCGCACGCGGCTGACGTCCTGCGGGTGGATGCGGGTGAAGATCGCTTCGGCGTTGAGCAGCAGCACATCCGGCTCCAGCTCGTAGATCTCGCGGATGCCGTCGCTGGCGTAGATAACGCTGAAACGCCCGTCGAATTCCATCTTGAATTGATAGATCCCACCGGGAACGTGGGCGCTGAGTTTCTTCAACAGCACGTCCCGCGCGGCCAGCGCTTCGTGCACGCGCTTGCGCTCGGTGATGTCGATGCAGATCGCCAGATGGCCGACCCACAGCCCCTGCTCGTCCAGCACCGGCGTGGCCAGCATGTTCACTGGAATGTGGCTGCCGTCCTTGCGCACCAGCGTCCACTCGCGCGCCTCGTGCCCGCCCACTTCCCCGCCCTCCACCAGCATCGCCTGACAGGTCGGAATGGTCTTGCCATAACGGGCGCTGAGCTCCGCCGCGCGGGCCACCAGTTCCCGGGGAAAGTGCAGATTTTCCAGGGTCATGTGGCCGACCACTTCGCTGCTGAGATAACCGAGCATCTGCTCGGCACCGGGGTTGAAGGTGTTGATCACCCCGCGCAGGTCAGTGGCGATGATTGCAACCTGGGTCGCCGCGTTGAGCACCCCGCGCAACTGGCCGTGGGTGCCGCGCAGTTCCTGTTCGCGCTCATGCAGCTCCTGGGTGCGCAATTCGACCATGCGCAACGCGCGCTGGCGCTGACTGACCAGCACATAAAGCAGCGCGCTCAGCAGCAGACTGAGCAATCCGCCCAGCACCACCACGCTGCCAACCGACGAATGGTTGGCCTGCATGAACGCCTCGCTGGGCGAGATATCCACCTGATAGTCGTGATCGGCCATGCGCACCAGCCGGGTAGCGGACAGATCGCTCGGCGCCGGTTCATTGGTCGATTCGAACAGCACTTCATGCTGATCGTTGGTAGACAGATCGAGGATGCGAACCGACAGATAGTCATGGAACGCATCCGGCAAACCGTCCGCCAGCAGCTGACGCATGCTGATGACGGCCATCACGTAGCCGTATGATCTGGGCTCGCCTTCGCGCAGCACCGGTGCCACCAGCAATACGCCGCGGGCGTAAGCCGGCTCGATACCGACCAGATGCATCGGCTGCGACACTGCCAGACTGCGAAGCTGGTCGGCGCGCTCCAGGGTCGAGCGGCGCAACGGCTGAGCCAGCAAGTCGTAACCCAGCGGAGAACCGAGCCGGCTCTGGGTCTGGCTGTACAACACCACCACGTATTCATCGCGGGCGGAGGCCAGTTGCAGTTCGCCGCGCGCATTGAGTTCGCGCACGCTGAAGGTGCTCAGGCCCTCATCTCGCACGCGCTGCTCGAAGGCGGCACGTTCGGCACCGCTCACCCGCAAGGCAAACGAATAAGCCTGGGTGCGCAGCAATAGAGGATGGGTGTAACCGTCGAATTCGGCGCGGGACACCGATTCGGAGTTGGCGAAGAACCGGCGCAGGCCATCGAGACGTTGCTCCTGATCCTGAAAACGCTCTTCGATGCGGCTGTAGCGCTCGTTGGCCAGCAGCTGAAAGCGTTGGCGCAACTGGCTGTGAAACTGATTGAGGGTGCCCCAGGCGAGCAGCCCCGTGAGAATTCCGCCGGCGAGCAATACCAGCACCCCGACCAGCCAGGCCGAGACGTCTTCGCTGATAAAACCCAATATCTTCGGGCGCACGGGGTGCAACGACATAAAAGCCACTCACTACGTCAGCATCTGCGGGAAAAACCCCATCGGCCGTGTGTGAGTTATAGCTATTAGCCACTAATTTGGCTAGCTCTGAACGGATCCAAGAGCCTTTAAAAATCAAGGCTCTGTGGATCCAATTTTGCAGAGCGTCAACGAGCCGTGATTTTCCAGGCGCGGTGGATCTTGCCGTTACGGGCGAAATCCGGGTCGATGGTGCTGGCGGTGATTTCCTCGACCGCGTAACGCTCGGCCAGGTTGTCTTCGAGCTGGAACTTGCGGAAGTTGTTGGAGAAGTACAACACCCCACCGCTCGCCAGTCGGGCCATGGCCAGGTCGATCAACTGCACCTGGTCACGCTGCACGTCGAAGATGCCTTCCATGCGCTTGGAGTTGGAGAACGTCGGCGGATCGATGAAGATCAGGTCGTATTCGTCGCGGGAATTCTCCAGCCACGCCATTACATCGCCCTGCTCCAGACGGTTCTTGTCGGAGAAACCGTTGAGCGACAGGTTGCGGCGCGCCCAGTCGAGGTAGGTTTTCGACAGGTCGACGCTGGTGGTGCTGCGCGCACCGCCCTTGGCCGCGTGCACACTGGCGGTCGCGGTGTAGCAGAACAGGTTGAGGAAGCGCTTGCCGGCGGCCTCTTTCTGGATCCGCATGCGCATTGGCCGGTGGTCGAGGAACAGCCCGGTGTCGAGGTAGTCGGTGAGGTTGACCAGCAACTTCACACCGCCCTCGGTCACTTCATTGAACTTGCCCTGAGCCGCCTGACGCTCGTACTGCTTGGTGCCGCTCTGACGCTCGCGGCGCTTGACCACCACGCGGCTCTTGTCGATGTTCAGCGCCTGCGGGATGGCCGCCAGCGCATCGAACATGCGGATCGAGGCTTTTTCCGGGTCGATCGACTTCGGCGCGGCGTATTCCTGAACGTGCACCCAGTCGTGGTACAGGTCGATGGCCATGGCGTATTCCGGCATGTCCGCATCGTAGACGCGGTAGCAATCGATGCCTTCACGCTTGACCCACTTGCTCATGGCCTTGAGGTTCTTCCGCAGGCGGTTGGCAAACATTTGCCCGCCTTCACTCAGGCGCGGTTGCTCGATCACTGGCGCCGGGGCCGGCGTCGGTTTGATCGGATTGCCGTTCTTGTTGAACTTGCGCTCTTGCGGCTCATCCGGCGTCTGATCGTAGGCGGCTTGCTCGCGTTCGGCCTGACGTTGCTCCGGGGTGCGACGCTCGCCGGTGACGAACTGATCCGGCAAGACTTTGATCAACAGCAGCTTGCACGGCAGCGCGCCGTTCCAGAACGAATACTGCTTGTGGCTGCGGATGCCCATGCGCTTGCCCAGGTCCGGCGCGCCGGTGAACACCGCCGCTTCCCAGTTCAGGCAGGCCTGACGCAGACGCTCGCCAAGGTTCTGGTAGAGGTACAACAGGCTGGCTTCATCACCCAGACGCTCGCCGTACGGCGGGTTGCAGATGACCAGGCCTTTCTGGTTCTGGTCCGGACGCGGCTCGAAGGTCGCCACTTCGCCCTGATAGATCTTGATCCACTCGCTCAGGCCGGCGCGTTCGACGTTGTTGCGGCCCGGCTGAATCAGGCGTGGGTCGGCTTCATAACCACGAATCCACAGCGGCGGCTTGGCCAGACCGGCAGCGGCGCGCTCGACCGCTTCTTCATGCAGCTTTTTCCATAGCGCCGGCACGTGGCCGAGCCAGGCGGTGAAGCCCCACTGCTCGCGACGCAGGTTCGGCGCCATGTCGGCGGCGATCATGCCGGCTTCGACCAGGAACGTGCCGACACCGCACATCGGGTCAGCCAGCGCGCCACCTTCGGCGGCGATGCGCGGCCAGCCGGACCGGATCAGGATCGCGGCCGCGAGGTTTTCCTTCAGCGGCGCGGCGCCCTGCTGCAAGCGATAGCCGCGCTGGTGCAGGCTGTGGCCGGAAAGGTCGAGGGACAGAATCGCTTCGCCGCGATCCAGGCGCAGGTGAATGCGCAGATCCGGGTTGAGCTTGTCGATGCTTGGGCGGTCGCCCTGCGGGGTGCGCAGTTTGTCGACGATGGCGTCCTTGACCTTCAGGGCGCCGAAGTGGGTGTTGTCGATGCCCGAACCGTGGCCGCTGAATTCCACGGCCAGGGTGCCGTCGGCCAGCATGTGATCCTGCCAGTCGACGTCGAGTACACCGTGGTACAGGTCTTCGGCGTTTTTCATCGGGAAACGCTTGAGCACCAGCAGCACCCGGTTGGCCAGACGCGACCAGAGGCACAGGCGATAAGCGGTTTCCATGGTCGCCATGCCACGCACGGCGGAGGTGTGTTCGCGGGCCTCTTCAAGGCCAAGCCCGACGGCTTCCTCGATGAGCAGGCCTTCAAGGCCTTTGGGGCAAGTGAGGAAGAGTTCGAAACGGTCGGACATGGTTTTTCCAGAGCCTTTGGCTAATGAACCGGCAACGCATTGCCGATCCGGTTTTCAATCAGGCGCTTTTCTACAAGAGCGCCCGCGTGGCACGAAGGTGTGCCGTTCCATCCCCGCTGCTCGGGTTAAAAGAGCTTAGATGCCGGGACAGATAAAAAAGTTGAAGCAACAAAATGACTCAAAGCAACCCTTCGTCGAATAGTACCCCAGCGTAAACGTGGGTCATTCTCACTAAAGGATTAACCTCATCATGCAGCGCGGGGCCGATCATACCGGGGTTTGGCCAACAAACATTGGATAAATACGCGGTTACTTATGGCCATAGCATCTTTTTCGTTACGTCCTTATGACAAAACGGTCATTCCATCGATGTGACTCATTGGTTAGAACTGGACACAGGTTGACGTCGCAACGGCGTCAACACCTTGGCTCGCCACGCCGGCAGCGAGCCGCCAACGGCAGAGTTTTTCTGCCAGACCTCAATTGAGGTCGACGCGACAAAAACAGTCAACAAGTGAGGGAAACACCCTATGAGAAGACTTAAGCGTGATCCGTTGGAAAGAGCATTTTTGCGCGGATATCAATATGGCGTTGGTGGCAAATCCCGTGAGCTTTGCCCATTTACTCTACCGTCGGTACGTCAAGCCTGGATCAACGGCTGGCGAGAAGGACGCGGCGACAACTGGGACGGTATGACCGGCACTGCGGGAATCCACAGACTCAACGAACTTCACGCCGTCGGCTGACACAGGGCACTTATTCCGACACGACAATCTGATTTCGTAACAACCTGATCACCATGCACGTCCTTCCCGGACGGCGGGCTACGGCCCAGGGGCTCCTTCGAGGAGCCCTTTTTCATGCCTGCCTTTTATGTCCGCCGATCAGCGCTTGGCGGCGATCGCGTCCACGGATTCGCGGATCAGCGCCGGGCCCTTATAGATGAAGCCGGAGTAGATTTGCACCAGACTCGCGCCGGCAGCGATCTTCTCGGCCGCATGCTTGCCTTCGGTGATGCCACCCGCCGCGATGATCGGCAACTTGCCGCCCAGCTCGGACGCCAGCACTTTCACGGTGTGGGTGCTCTTCTCACGCACCGGCGCGCCGGACAGACCGCCCGCTTCGTCACCGTGTTCCATGCCTTCGACGCCCACGCGGCTGAGGGTGGTGTTGGTGGCGATCACCGCGTCCATCCCGGTTTCGATCAGTGCTTGCGCGACTTGCGCGGTTTCTTCGTCGGTCATGTCCGGCGCGATCTTGATCGCCAGCGGTACATGTTTGCCATGGCGCAGGGCCAGTTCGGCGCGGCGCGTGGCCAGGTCCGCCAGCAACTGCTTGAGCGAGTCGCCGAATTGCAGGCTGCGCAGGCCCGGGGTGTTCGGCGAGCTGACGTTGACCGTGACGTAGCTGGCGTGGGCGTAGACCTTGTCCAGGCAGATCAGGTAGTCATCGACCGCACGCTCGACCGGGGTGTCAAAGTTCTTGCCGATGTTGATCCCCAGCACGCCCTTGTATTTGGCCGCCGCCACCCGCGCCAGCAGGTTATCCACACCGAGGTTGTTGAAACCCATGCGGTTGATGATCGCCTCGGCTTCCGGCAGGCGGAAAATCCGTGGTTTCGGGTTGCCCGGCTGCGGACGCGGGGTCACGGTGCCGATTTCGACAAAACCGAAACCCAGCTGCGCGAAGCCGTCGATGGCCGCGCCGTTCTTGTCCAGACCGGCCGCCAGACCCACAGGGTTCGGGAACTGCAGGCCCATGACATTCACCGGCAGCGACGCCGGCGCCTTGCACAGCAAGCCGTTGAGGCCCAAACGCCCGCCCGCGCCGATCAGATCCAGCGACAGATCGTGGGAGGTTTCCGGGGAAAGTTTGAACAACAGCTGACGGGCCAGGGTGTACATGGGCGGCTATGACTCGGGCGGCGAAAAGAGGCGGCGATTATAGCCGGGCATCCCCCCGCCGCGCGAGGCGCACGGTTAAATCGGTGCGCATGGCATATGCCTTGCACCCTCCTCGGCATCAGCCCGCAGGCCAATGGTGGCGCGCAGGCAAGGACAATGGCGTCGTCTCTCGGTTTTGCGCGGGCAAAGCCTGGGACGACGTTTTTTTTGAGGGTGGCTTTCATGACTCAAACTTCCGCCGGGCCGCTGGCCTGGGTCAACGGCAGCGATGCCCCGGAAAAAAGCGCGATCAATCTGGGCTTCATGGCCCTCAGCGACTGCGCCTCGCTGGTGGTCGCGGCCACTCAGGGCTTTGCTCAGCCTTACGGGTTGACCTTGAATCTCAAGCGTCAGAGTTCCTGGGCCAACCTGCGAGACAATCTGGTCAGCGGCGAGCTGGATGCCGCCCACAGCCTTTACGGCCTGATTTACGCGGTGCACCTGGGCATCGGTGGCGTCGCGCCGACTGACATGGCGGTGCTGATGGGTCTGAACCAGAACGGCCAGAGCCTCAACCTGTCCCACGGCTTGCAGGGCCTGGGCGTGACCGGTCCTGAAGCGCTGCACCACCATGTGCACCAAACCCGCGCAAAACTGACCTTCGCCCAGACCTTTCCGACCGGCACCCATGCCATGTGGCTGTATTACTGGCTGGCGAGCCAGGGCATTCATCCGTTGCAGGATGTCGACAGCGTGGTGGTGCCGCCACCGCAAATGGTCGCGCACCTGCAGGCCGGGCGTATTGATGGCCTCTGCGTTGGCGAGCCGTGGGCGGCCAGCGCCGTGCAGCAGGATCTCGGTTTCACGCTGGCGACCAGCCAGACCATCTGGCCCGATCACCCGGAAAAAGTCCTCGGCTGCACCCGCGCCTTCGTCGAGCAATACCCCAACACCGCCCGCGCGCTGGTGATGGCGGTCCTCGAAGCCAGCCGTTTTATCGAAGAAAGCCCGGAAAACCGCCGCAGCACCGCGCAACTTCTCAGCGCCAGCGAGTACCTCGACGCCCCGGTGTCCTGCATCGAACCGCGCTTTCTCGGCAACTACGACGATGGCCTCGGCAATCGCTGGCAGGATCCGCACGCCCTGCGCTTTCACGGCGATGGCGCGGTGAATCTGCCGTACCTGTCGGATGGCATGTGGTTCATGACCCAGTTCCGCCGTTGGGGTTTGCTGCGCGATGACCCGGATTACCTCGCCGTCGCCCGTCAGGTGCAGCAACTGGAGATCTATCGCGACGCGGCGACTGCTGTGGGCGTCGCAGCCTGGGGCAAGGACATGCGCAGCAGCCAGTTGATCGACGGCAAAATCTGGGACGGCAGCGACCCGGCCGCCTACGCCCGAAGCTTCAAGCTCCACGCGCTGAGCGACAGCGCGCCCCTTTTCGCCCAACGCTGACAGGAGACCGCGAACATGCTGCGCATTCTGCTGATCAACGACACCGCGAAAAAAGTCGGACGCCTGAAAGCCGCGCTGACCGAGGCCGGTTTCGAGGTGATCGACGAGTCGGGCCTGACCATCGACCTGCCGGCGCGCGTCGAAACGGTGCGTCCGGACGTGATCCTGATCGATACCGAGTCACCGAGCCGCGATGTGATGGAGCAAGTGGTGCTGGTCAGCCGCGACCAGCCACGGCCGATCGTGATGTTCACCGACGAACATGACCCCGGCGTGATGCGTCAGGCGATCAAGTCCGGGGTCAGTGCCTACATCGTCGAAGGCATTCACGCACAGCGCTTGCAGCCGATTCTCGACGTGGCCATGGCCCGCTTCGAGAGCGATCAGGCCTTGCGCGCCCAGCTTCAGGCCCGCGACCAGCAACTGGCCGAGCGCAAACGAATCGAACTGGCCAAGGGCCTGCTGATGAAAATGAAGGACTGCAACGAAGAAGAGGCCTACACCCTGATGCGCCGCCAGGCCATGAGCCGCCAGCAGAAACTGATTCAGGTGGCGGAGCAGATCATTGCGATGAGCGAGCTGCTTGGCTGAGCTGGCACAAATCTCGCTAAGCAATCCCTACAGGTAACCAACGGCGGTTGCCCCACCTACGACAAAGACGTCGCTCACCTTCTTCGCCCCTTTCGGCGATCCGGGTAGCGGCGTTTTTGCGTTTTGGCCCCACAGCCCGGGGCCGGTGGTGCGGCCGTGGCGGCGCCCCACTGTGCTGGTTCTGACTCCTTCTCGAGATTCTCTACAGCTGAGGTGCGCGATGAATAAAAGCTTCTGGAAATCCGGCCACACCCCGACCCTGTTCGCGGCCTTCCTGTATTTCGACCTGAGCTTCATGGTCTGGTACCTGCTCGGCCCGCTGGCGGTGCAGATTGCCGCCGACCTGCACCTGACCACCCAGCAGCGCGGCCTCGTGGTCGCCACACCGATTCTGGCCGGCGCGGTGCTGCGCTTTGCGATGGGCATGCTCGCCGATCGCCTGTCGCCGAAAACCGCCGGGCTGATCGGCCAGGTGATCGTGATCTGTGCCCTGTTCGGCGCCTGGAAACTGGGCATCCACAGTTATGAACAGGCCCTGCTGCTCGGTTTGTTCCTCGGCATGGCCGGCGCCTCGTTCGCCGTGGCCCTGCCGCTGGCCTCGCAGTGGTATCCGCCGGAGCATCAGGGCAAGGCGATGGGCATCGCCGGGGCCGGCAATTCCGGGACTGTGTTCGCGGCACTGATCGCCCCGGTGCTGGCGGCGGCGTTCGGCTGGAGCAATGTGTTCGGTTTCGCCCTGATTCCGCTGATCCTGACCCTGGTGCTGTTCGCCTGGCTGGCGAAAAACGCGCCGGAGCGGCCGAAAGCCAAGTCCATGGCCGACTACTTCAAGGCCCTGGGCGATCGCGACAGCTGGTGGTTCATGTTTTTCTACAGCGTCACCTTCGGCGGCTTCATCGGCCTGGCCAGCGCCCTGCCCGGCTACTTCAACGATCAATACGGTTTGAGCCCGGTGACCGCCGGTTACTACACCGCGGCCTGCGTGTTCGGTGGCAGCCTGATGCGTCCGCTGGGTGGCGCGCTGGCGGACCGGTTCGGCGGTATCCGCACCCTGCTGGCGATGTACACGGTAGCCGCCGTCTGCATCGCGGCGGTCGGCTTCAACCTGCCAAGTTCCTACGCGGCGCTGGCACTTTTCGTCTGCACCATGCTCGGTCTCGGCGCGGGTAATGGCGCGGTGTTCCAACTGGTACCGCAACGTTTCCGTCGCGAAATCGGCGTGATGACCGGGCTGATCGGCATGGCCGGCGGCATTGGCGGTTTTGCCCTGGCGGCAGGCATGGGCGCGATCAAACAGAGCACCGGCAGCTATCAGCTGGCGCTGTGGTTGTTCGCCAGCCTTGGCGTGCTGGCGTGGTTCGGCCTGCACGGGGTCAAACGTCGCTGGAGAACCACTTGGGGTTCGGCGGCCGTGACCGCTGCCCGGGTCTGAAGCCCGAATGGCTCTGCAACTGAGCTTTGCCGAAGCCAGCGCCACCGGCCCCCGCGCGGAAAATCAGGACGCTTTGCGCTTGGTGACCCCCGCCCCGGCGCTGGCTGCCAGCAAGGGTTTCCTGTTCGCCATCGCCGACGGCGTCAGCCAGTGCGCCGATGGCGGGCTGGCCGCGCGCTCGACCTTGCAGGCGCTGGCACTGGACTATTACGCCACCCCGGAAACCTGGAGCGTGGCCCAGGCCCTCGATCGTCTGCTGCTCGCACAAAACCGCTGGTTGCAGGCCAACGGTGGCGGACAGCCGTTGCTCACCACGGTCAGTGCGCTGGTCATGCGCGGTAAACGCTTCACGCTGGCGCATGTCGGTGATTGCCGGGTCTATCGCTGGCACGCCGAGACCTTGCAGCGGATAAGCGAAGATCACGTCTGGGATCAACCGGGCATGCAGCATGTGCTCAAGCGGGCACTGGGACTGGATCAGCATCTGGTGCTGGATTTTCTCGATGGCGAACTGCGTGACGGCGAATGTTTCGTGCTGCTCAGTGATGGCGTGTGGGCGGCGCTCGGCGATACCGCCATCGCCGGAATCCTGCGCGATCAACCGGATCTGAACAGTGCCGCGCTAACGTTGGTCAACGCCGCGCATCTGGCCGGCAGTCAGGACAACGCCAGCGCGCTGTTGGTGCGAGTGGATGCCGTCGGCGAGGCCAGCCTCGGCGACGCGCTGATCCATTTGCAGCAGTGGCCGCTGCCCCCGCCGCTGAAACCGGGTCAGGACTTTGAAGGCTGGCGGGTTCAAGAGGTTGTAAGTCGCAGCCAGCAATCGTTGCTGTATCGCGTGCTCGATGGTCAGGGCCAGGCGTGGCTGTTGAAGACGTTGCCTGCACAACTGGCAGACGATGCTCAGGCCGGTCAGGCCTTGCTGGC
The DNA here is from genome assembly GCF_004368175.1 of Pseudomonas sp. CH235. Taxonomy (NCBI): domain Bacteria; kingdom Pseudomonadati; phylum Pseudomonadota; class Gammaproteobacteria; order Pseudomonadales; family Pseudomonadaceae; genus Pseudomonas; species Pseudomonas sp. CH235. The sequence continues at coordinate 38,980 of NZ_RRZJ01000003.1, read as the reverse complement.
GGAGGAATGGTTTCTCAAACGCGTCGCCGGGCGGCACTTTCCCGAAGTCCATAGCGCCGGCCAGCGTCAGCATTTGTACTACGTGATGCGTGAATATTCAGGGACGACCCTGGCGCAGTTGTTCGCACAAAGCGGCCCGCTGCCACTGGCTCAGTGGCAGGATCTGGCCGAACGCCTGCTGCGGGCTGTCGGCCTGTTGCATCGACGGCAGATCCTGCACCGCGACATCAAACCGGAAAACCTGCACCTGGGGGACGACGGCGAGTTGCGCCTGCTGGATTTCGGTCTGGCGTATTGCCCCGGTCTGTTGCAGGACGCACCGTCGACCCTGCCCGGAACCCCGAGCTACATCGCACCGGAAGCCTTTCAAAGCGCAGTACCCAGCGCACAACAGGATCTGTATGCGGTGGGCGTGACCTTGTATTTCTTGCTCACCGGGCATTATCCCTACGGCGAGATCGAAGCCTTCCAGCGCCCGCGTTTCGGGGTGCCGGTGAGTGCCGGGCGTTATCGCCCGGATCTGCCGGAGTGGCTGGCGCAGTGTCTGGAACGCGGTGTGGCGGCCGATCCTTTGCAACGCTATGAAACCGCCGAGGAATGGCTGCTGATTCTGGAGCAAGGTGAGCGCCGCAGCCTGAGTGTGCGCCCTCGTCCCTTGCTGGAACGTGAGCCGTTGAAGGTCTGGCGGACACTGGCGTTACTGGCACTGCTGGGCAATCTGGTCCTGCTGTTCCTGTTGTTTCATGGCTGATGTGGCGCTCCATTAACGGGCGTGCCGCTTCCATTCAGTGCAAAAACCACATCGAACATCTGGCCATTTCCAGCATTACCCCAGTGAAATCGCGGCTCAGCGCAACTTGGCACAACCACTGCATTAACGTTTCCAACTGACATAAAGCCCGACCTTCAACGACGAAGGCCAGGCTTCCCGAGAGAACGGGACAAGGACAAAGGCGTCCTCGCTAGGTAACTGGCGGGACGCCTTTTTTGTTTGCGCCATTTTTGTCGAGCAAGGCCTGACTGCCCACAAGAGGCAAGCCCGATGCTCCCGGAGAACCTGATGAAAAAACTCAAACTGGTGATGATCGGCAATGGCATGGCCGGGGTCCGCACCCTGGAAGAACTGCTCAAGCTGAGCAACGAGCTGTACGACATCACGGTCTTCGGCGCCGAACCGCACACCAACTACAACCGCATCCTGTTGTCGCCGGTACTGGCCGGCGAACAAACCTTCGAAGAAATCGTGCTCAACGACCTCGACTGGTACCTGGAAAACAACATCAAACTGCTGCTCAACCGCAAAGTGGTGGAGATCGACCGGGTCAAACGCCGGGTGATCGCCGAGGACGGCACCGAGGCCGAGTACGACCGCTTGCTGATCGCCACCGGCTCGACCCCGTTCATCCTGCCGATCCCCGGCAACACCTTGCAGGGTGTGATCGGCTACCGCGACATCGCCGACACCCAGGCCATGATCGACACCGCAAAAACTCACAAGCACGCCGTGGTGATCGGCGGCGGCCTGCTCGGCCTCGAGGCCGCCAACGGCCTGATGCTGCGCGGCATGCACGTCACCGTGGTGCACCTCGGTGAGTGGCTGCTGGAGCGGCAACTGGACAAGACCAGCGGCCAACTCCTGCAAACCGCCCTCGAATCCCGTGGCCTGCACTTTCGCCTGTGCGAACAGACCCAGGCCCTGCATGACGCCGGCAATGGTCGCGTCGGCTCGGTGCAATTCAAGAACGGCGACATCATCCCCGCCGATCTGGTGGTCATGGCCGCCGGGATCCGCCCCAATACCGAACTGGCGGAAAAGGCCGGTATCCCGTGCAATCGCGGGATTCTGGTCAACGACACCCTGCAAACCTACGACCCGCGCATCTATGCCATCGGCGAATGCGCCAGCCACCGTGGCATCGCCTACGGCCTGGTGGCGCCGTTGTTCGAACAGGCCAAGGTCTGCGCCAATCACCTGGCGCAACTGGGTTTCGCCCGTTATCAGGGCTCGGTGACGTCGACCAAATTGAAAGTCACCGGCATCGACCTGTTTTCCGCCGGCGACTTCATGGGCGGCGAAGGCACCGAGACCATCACCCTCTCCGACCCGATCGGCGGGGTGTACAAAAAACTGGTGATCAAGGATGACGTGCTGGTCGGCGCCTGTCTGTACGGCGATACGGCAGATGGCGGTTGGTATTTCCGGCAGATTCGTGAGAATCACGCCATTGGTGAGATCCGCGATCACCTCATGTTCGGAGAAAACGCACTTGGCGATGTAGGACATCAGGGCCAGGACAAAGCCATGAGCATGGCCGACAACGCCGAGGTCTGCGGCTGTAACGGCGTGTGCAAGGGCACCATCGTCAAGGCCATTCAGGAACACGGACTGTTCAGCGTCGACGAGGTGAAAAAACACACCAAGGCCGCCAGCTCCTGCGGCTCCTGCGCCGGGCTGGTCGAGCAGATCCTGATCAACACCGTTGGCGGTGCAGCCGACGTCAAACCGAAAAGCGAAAAAGCCATCTGCGGTTGCAGCGACCTCAATCACGGCCAGATTCGCCAGGCCATTCGCGAACAGCATCTGCTGACCATCGCCGGCACCATGAGTTACCTCAACTGGCGCACCCCGAACGGCTGCGCCACCTGCCGCCCGGCCCTCAACTACTACTTGATTTCCACCTGGCCCGGCGAAGCCAAGGACGATCCGCAGTCGCGCCTGATCAACGAACGGGCCCACGCCAACATTCAGAAGGACGGCACTTATTCGGTGGTGCCACGGATGTGGGGCGGCGTGACCAACCCGTCGGAACTGCGGCGTATCGCCGACGTGGCGGACAAATATCAGGTGCCGATGGTCAAGGTCACCGGCGGCCAGCGCATCGACCTGCTGGGGATCAAGAAACAGGATCTGCCCGGTGTGTGGAAAGACCTCGACATGCCGTCCGGCCACGCCTACGGCAAATCGATCCGCACCGTGAAAACCTGCGTCGGCAGCGAGTTCTGCCGCTTCGGCACGCAGAATTCGACCCAGTTGGGCATCGACCTCGAGCACGATCTGTTCAACATGTGGTCGCCGCACAAAGTGAAACTGGCGGTCTCCGGATGCCCACGCAACTGTTCGGAAGCGGGGATCAAGGACGTAGGAATCATCGGCGTCGATTCCGGCTGGGAGATGTACATCGGCGGCAACGGCGGGATCAAGACCGAAGTCGCCGAGTTCTTCGTCAAGCTCAAGACCGCCGAGGAGGTGCGCGAGTACAACGGCGCGTTCCTGCAGTTGTACCGTGAGGAAGCCTTCTACCTCGAACGTACCGTGCACTACCTGCAACGGGTCGGCATGGAGCACATCAAAAAAGCCGTGCTGGAAGATCCCGAGCGCCGCAAGGCCCTGAACGAGCGCCTGCAATTCTCCCTGTCGTTCGAACAGGATCCGTGGAAAGAGCGCCTCGCCCAGCCACAACTGAAGAAAGAATTCGACGTGATCCCCGTGAAAAACCTGGAGGTGCCGGCATGAACTGGCTCGATATCTGTGCCCTGGAAGAGATCAATGCCCTCGGTTCGCGGATCATTGCCGGGCCCAAAGGTGACATTGCGATCTTTCGCACAAGCGACGACGAAGTTTTCGCACTCGATGACCGCTGCCCGCACAAGGGCGGCCCATTGTCCCAAGGCCTGATCTACGGCAAACGTGTCGCCTGCCCGCTGCACAACTGGCAGATCGACCTGCAATCCGGCGAAGCCCAGGCACCGGACGTCGGTTGCGCTCACCATCACCCGGCCCGGGTCGAGAACGGCCGTGTGCAACTGGCCCTGCGGGACGCCGTCTGATGAACCGCCAGACGACCGCCTCGACCTGCTGCTACTGCGGGGTCGGCTGCGGCGTGCTGATCGAGCATGACGGCGAGCGCATCCTCGGCGTCAGCGGCGATCCGGCGCATCCGGCCAACTTCGGCAAACTGTGCAGCAAAGGCTCGACCCTGCACCTGACCGGCGATCTGGCGGCCCGGGCGTTGTATCCGGAATTGCGCTTGGGCAAAGGTCTGGCGCGCAGTCGTTGCGACTGGGACACCGCGCTGGATCATGCCACCAACGTGTTCGCCGACACCATCACCGAACACGGCCCGGACAGCGTGGCGTTCTACATCTCCGGGCAGTTGCTGACCGAGGATTACTACGCCTTCAACAAACTGGCGCGGGCGCTGGTCGGCACCAATAACATCGACAGCAATTCGCGACTGTGCATGTCTTCGGCAGTGGTCGGCTACAAACGCAGCCTCGGCGCCGACGCACCGCCGTGCAGCTACGAAGACCTGGAGTTGAGCGATTGCGTGGTGATCGTCGGCAGTAACATGGCCTACGCCCACCCGGTACTTTTTCGCCGCCTCGAAGAAGCCAAATCCCACCGCCCGCAGATGAAAGTCGTCGTCATTGATCCACGGCGCACCGACACCTGCGATCTGGCGGACCTGCATCTAACGATTCTGCCGGGCACCGATGTCGCGTTGTTCCATGGGATTTTGCATCTGCTGTTGTGGGAAGACTGGATCGACCGCGACTTCATCAAGGCGCACACCGACGGGCTCGCCGAGCTGAAAAGCCTGGTGCGCGATTACACGCCGGCCATGGTGTCGCAGTTGTGCGGGATCAGCGTCGAGCAGTTGCAGCAATGTGCGGAATGGATCGGCACCGCCCCGAGTTTTCTGTCGCTGTGGTGCATGGGCCTGAACCAGTCCACCGCTGGCAGCGCGAAGAACAGTGCGCTGATCAATCTGCACCTGGCCACCGGGCAAATCGGCCGGCCGGGTGCAGGACCTTTCTCTTTGACCGGTCAGCCGAATGCCATGGGCGGACGGGAAACCGGCAGCCTCTCAAACCTGTTGCCCGGGCATCGCGAAGTGGCCAATCCGGAGCACCGCGCCGAAGTGGCGGCGTATTGGGGTGTGGATAAGCTGCCGGAAAGTACCGGCCTCAGTGCTATCGAACTGTTTGAACAAGTGCGTAGCGGCAAGATCAAGGCGCTGTGGATTGCCTGCACCAACCCCGCACAATCGATGCCTGACCAGAACGCTGTGCGCGCCGCGCTGGAGGCTTGTCCGTTCGTGGTTTTGCAGGAGGCATTCCGTACCACCGAAACCGCAGCGTTTGCCGATCTGCTGTTGCCGGCGGCCAGTTGGGGCGAGAAGGAAGGTTCGGTGACCAACTCCGAGCGGCGGATTTCCCACGTCCGCCAGGCCATTGCTGCACCGGGTGAAGCGCGTCCGGACTGGGCGATCACGGTGGATTTCGCACAACGCCTGGAGAAACGTCTGCGCCCGCAACAGCCGGGTCTGTTTGCGTTCGAGCAACCGGGTCAGTTGTTTGACGAGTACAAACAACTGACCCGTGGCCGCGATCTGGATTTGTCCGGGATCAGCCATGGGTTGATTGATGAGCTTGGGCCACAACAATGGCCCTTCCCCGCTGGCGCCCGCCAAGGCACAGCCCGGCTGTATGTCGATGGGATCTTTCCTACGGCGAACGGGCGCGCGCAGTTCGTTGCCGATCCCTATCGCGCCGCCAAGGAACAACGCGACGCACGCTTTCCCCTGACCCTGATCACCGGCCGCCTGCGTGATCAATGGCACGGTATGAGCCGCACCGGTACGGCGGCGCAGTTGTTCGGCCATGTCAGCGAAGCGGTGTTGAGCCTGCACCCGGACGAGGTGCGCCGCCACCGCTTGCAGCCGGGGGATCTGGTGAATCTGAAAAGTCGTCGGGGCGCGGTGATTGTGGCGGTTGCCAGCGATGACAGCGTGCGTCCGGGTCAGGCGTTCCTGCCGATGCACTGGGGCGATCGTTTCCTCAAGGGCGGCGTGAACAGCCTGACCCTGCCCGCCTTCGATCCTTTGTCGAAACAGCCGGAACTCAAGCACAGCGGTGTACGGCTGGAACCGGTGAATCTGCCCTGGCAACTGTTCGCACTGATCGAGGGCGATGTTCAACGGCATTTCGAGGCGCTTCGACCGCTCTGTGAGGCGTTTTCCTACGCAAGTCTCAGCCTTGTCGGACGTGAACGGCCTGCGCTGCTGATACGCGCAGCCAGCGCCGCCGCACCCGATCCGCAATTGCTGCGTGAAATCGACCAGTGCCTGGCCCTGATTGAGGGGCCGGTGCTGGCTTATGACGATCCTCGCCGCGCCATCGGCAAGCGGGTACGCATCGAAAACGGACGAATCACCGCGATCCGTCTGGCCGGTGAAACCCTCGCTCAGCACTGGTTGCAAGGCCTGTGGCTGGAGGGGCGCGCCGACGAACAACTGCGGCGCTGGCTGCTGGCACCGATGAGTGCACCGCCGGGCAATGCCGGCGCGCAGGTTGTGGCGGACAAAACCTTGTGCAACTGCAAGAACGTCAGCCACAGCGCGGTCTGCGCCGGCATTCGTGAAGGTCTGGATCTGCAGGGTTTGAAAAATACATTGGGGTGCGGAACGCAATGCGGTTCCTGCGTCCCGGAAATCAAGCGCTTGCTGGCCGCCGACGTGCGTCCGGTCGCCGTCATCTGAAGAGGAAAACACCATGAACGCGAAAGTCTGGCTGGTGGGCGCGGGCCCCGGTGATCCTGAACTGCTGACGCTCAAAGCGTTGCGTGCCTTGCGCGAAGCCGAGGTGGTGCTGATCGACGATCTGGTCAATGAGGCGGTGCTTGAGCACTGCCCTGCTGCGCGAATCATCGCGGTCGGCAAACGCGGCGGCTGCCGCTCGACGCCCCAGGCGTTCATCCATCGGCTAATGCTGCGTTATGCCCGTCAGGGTAAATGCGTAGTACGGCTCAAGGGCGGCGATCCATGCATTTTCGGGCGTGGGGGTGAGGAAGCGCAGTGGTTGCGCGAGCGCGGGGTCGAGGTGGAGCTGGTCAATGGCATCACCGCCGGACTGGCCGGCGCGACCCAGTGTGATATTCCGCTGACGTTACGCGGCGTGGCCCGGGGCGTGACGCTGGTCACGGCTCATACCCAGGACGACAGTCAGTTGAACTGGCGGGCGCTGGCGCAAGGCGGGACGACGCTGGTGATTTACATGGGAGTGGCGAAGCTCGGCGAGATTCGCGAGCAACTGCTGGTGGGCGGTATGGCAGCGGATACGCCGGTGGCGATGATCGAGAATGCCTCGTTGCCAGAGCAGCGCGAATGTCGCAGCAAGCTGACAGCCATGGAAGACGATGCCCTTGGTTTCCAGCTCAAGAGTCCTGCGATTCTGGTCATAGGTGCCGTCGCCGCGGCTGTGACCCAGTTCGACTCGATTAGCTGGCCAGCTGATCGCCTGGCCTGACAATCCCGGTTTCACCAAATCGCAGGCAAAGAAAAGCCCGGCCTAAGCCGGGCTTTTCTCGGAGCGGCAGCTAATTACTTAGCTTGAGCTTCAACCTGCGCTTCTACGCGACGGTTAACAGCACGGCCAGCTTCAGTTTTGTTGTCAGCAACTGGACGGGTTTCGCCGTAGCCAACAGAGTCAACGCGGGACGATTCAACACCGTACTGGTTGGTCAGAACTTGCTTAACGGCGTTTGCACGACGCTCGGACAGTTTCTGGTTGTAAGCGTCAGGACCGACGGAGTCAGTGTGACCTTCAACAGTGGTGCGAGTCGATGGGTACTGCTTCATGAAGTCAGCCAGGTTTTTGATGTCGCCGTAGCTGTTTGGCTTAACAACCGACTTGTCGAAGTCAAACTTCACGTCCAGCTCAACACGAACAACTTCAGCAACTGCTGGGCAGCCATCAGCGTCAACAGTTACGTTGGCTGGGGTGTCCGGGCACTTGTCAACGTTGTCGCAAACGCCGTCGTTGTCGCTGTCGGAGCAGACTTCAGCCGGAGCTGGAACTGGAGCAGCAGCTGGCTTGGAGCCGCCACCGAAGTTCACACCGATACCGACGCTAGGAGCCCACTCGGTGTCGCCCTGGTCGATGTTGTATTGAGCTTCAACGCCAGCACGGGCGTAGAAGTTCTCGGTGAAGTACAGCTTGGCACCGCCGCCAACGTTGGCGAAGGTAGAGCGGTTACGACCGCCAGTGCCGTTCTGACCGATGCTCTGATCGGAGAAACCAGCCGAGACGTATGGACGCAGCATGTCGCCTGGGTTGTTGAAGTGGTACAGAGCATCCAGAGCGGTGTTGGCGCCCTTGATGTTACGACCGTCGTCGGAACGCACGTTGTGCACTTCGTCGTAGCCCAGACGCAGTTCAACGTCGTCGGTCAGGAAGTAACCGACCGAGCCGCCGAACAGGTTGCCGTTGTTCTTGAAGTTACGAGCGCTGTCGAATTGTTCTTTCTTTGCGAAGCCTTCGATTTCAACTGCGCCTTGGCCTTGTGCCAGAGCGCCGAAAGAAGTGGCGGCAATCAAAGAACCAATGGCCAAGCCCAAGGTGTTTTTCAGTTTCATCCGTTAAATCCCCATCTGGTGATTGTGAAGCAGTCCCGCAAACCGGGGGACAACTCGGCGGCAAGTCTATCAGAACTTGCCTACACGTAAGAGATATTTGCGCCGAACTAAGTTTCAGCAATGCCTGCAAATTTCTCACGCAATTTATCAAGAGCGCGTTTGTAACGCATTTTTGTCGCACTCAAACCCATGTGCATGATGTCTGCGATCTCCTGGAACTCCAGCTCTGCGACAAATCGTAGCACCAGAATTTCCCGGTCAATCGGGTTCACATACACCAGCCAGCGATCCAGTCCGCCCTTCTCCTCGGGTTTCGGCGCCTTTTCTTCGGACGCTTCCTCGAGGGGGTCAAGACTCAGTGCGTCCATCAAGCGACGCTTTCGCCGTTCCTTCCGATACTGTGTGATGCACTCGTTGTACGTGATGCTATATAGCCATGTCTTGAACTTCGATTTCCCCTCGAAGTTCTTCAGGCCGTACAGCACCTTCAACATCACCTCCTGACAGACATCGTCCGCGTCGCGATCGTTCCCGAGATATCGCGCACAAACGTTAAATAATGTCCGCTGGTAACGCCGCATCAATTCTTCATACGCGCGCGTCACGTGAAAAAGCTCGGTATGCGAGCGCGCGACCAACTCCTCATCAGAGAGCTCGCGGGGGTCGTAGCGCGTGGATAGCGTTTGGGCTTTATTCAAAACAAGTCGTGCCGACAGTCAGGTCAATGTCCACCGCAGCCAGCGACAGCTGGCATTTTGCGGCGGCATACATTAGCAGGGTTTGCCGGGTTAGCGGCTACTCACATGCTGCTCCAGCAGGATCCGATTGGAGAGAGAGACTAGCTCACCCTCATCGGTCAGCAATGTGGTCTTAACCGTGCCGATCTCTTCGATCTGGCCTTCGACCTCGCCAATACGCACTTGTTGCCCAACCTGATACAACTCACGCACATAGATTCCCGCAAGAATCTGACCGGCAATTTCCCGGCTTCCCAAACCCATGGCCAGCGCAACCGCCAGACCAACGGTAATCAATACGATAACGATCACATGGTTCAGCAGGTCGGTCTTGACCTCCAGCTGACTGATCGCGACCGAAATGCTGATGATGATCACCAGGCCCTGGGCAATTCGCCCAAGTCCTGAAGCGTAGTCCAGGCCTACGCCTTCTGCCGCCCCGCGAACCAGGCCATTGGCCAGTTGCGCAAGAAGGACCCCCACCAGCAACACCAGCGCCGCGCCGAACACTTTTGGTAAATACAGCGCGAGCATGTCAAGCGTAGCTGAAACTCGCTCAAGTCCAAGGGATTCTGCTGCCGAAACAAGAAAAATCAGCAGAACGAACCAATAGACGATTTTGCCGATCAACGTCGAGATCGGCACTTGCAGCCCCGCGCGGGACATCAGCTTGGTCAGGCCGGTGCCACCCATCAGCCGATCGAGCCCCAGTTTGGCCAGCAATTTGGACAGCAAGGTGTCCAGCAGCTTGGCCACGACAAAACCCAACAGCAGCACAACCAGTGCGCCGAACAGGTTCGGAATGAAGTTAGCGACTTTGGTCCACAACGCAGTCATTGCAGTGACGAGGCTCTGAGTCCAGAGATCAAGTTCCATATTCAATCAGCCTTATCAGCAGTGCGAGCGGTAGGTTTACGGAGACGGGAGACCGGCGCGACATGGGCCGAGCCGTTATTCAGGGCGATCATCAGCGCGGGCAGCCAGCGGCCCAGCAGGCTGAACAGATCGCCGGCGCCAACCTGGCGGTTGGCGGTTTTGAGTACGCGGCCCAGGCAGGCATCGTCGTCGCGACCGGACGGCGAGGCGTTGAGCATGTCGCGCAAAGACTGTTCAAACGGATCGTGCATACGCACCTCTCGTGATGTCTGTGAAAGACGCGGGCAAATTTGGTCGGGTCACATGGCGCATCTTCATACCCAGCGCAAACGGCGAAACAACCACCATTGTCCGAACGCCAGGGCGAGCACCGTCAGACAGGCGATCAGGAAACCATAAGGGCTGCTCGAGAACGGAATGCCGCCGACATTGATGCCCAGCAGACCGGTAATAAAACTCATCGGCAAAAAGATGCAGGTGATGATCCCGAAGCGGTACATCGTGCGATTCATGTGCACGCTCAAGCGCCGGTCTTCAGCCTCCAGCACAAGCCCCACGCGCTCTCGGGTCAATTCGAGCTCTTCGAGATAACGGGTCAGGCTGTTGTTCAATTCGTTCCAGTAGTCGGCATCGTCATCGACGAACCACGGCAGTTTTATCCGCGTCAGCTGTCCGAAAATATCCCGCTGCGGTGCCAGAAAACGCTTCAGCCCGGCAGCCCGGCGACGGATGTGCAAAATGGCACCATGCTCGGGGGTATACCGTTCGTCGGCATCCAGTTTTTCTTCCTCTTCATCGACCACTTCGGAGAGGCAAGTCACCAGATCCTGCACCTTGTTGGTGAGGAATTGCGCCAGATACAGCATCAGCTCGGACGAGGTTTTCGGCCCCTTGCCCTCGCCCAGCATCACCAGCAACTCATCGGTGGCGCGCAATGGACGCAAACGCAGGGAAATCACCCGCTGGGCCGAAGCGAAAATCCGCACCGACACCATGTCTTCCGGCTCGGCACCCGGGTTGAGGTTGACCCCGCGCAAAAACAACAGCAGCTCGGAATCCGGCAGCGGCAACAGGCGTGGTCGGGTGTTTTCTTCCAGCAGCAGATCGCAGGTGAACTCGTTGAGCCCACTGGATTTGCGCAGCCAGGTCTGGGTCTGCGGGTGACTGCGATCCCAATGCAGCCACAAGCTTTCATGAGCCTGCAGCTGCAGATCGTCGAGATCAGTCCGGGCTATCGAACGCGCACCGCCTTTACCGTCCAGCACCAGGGCATGCACCAGCCCCCATTGCGCGTTTTCTTCCTCGAACATCCTCACCCCTGTGGTTACCGCGATTTATTCAGGCATTTTCAGCGGACTTGGCGAGATGATCACGCCATTGTTGTCCGCATAGATGTACTGGCCGGGATGGAAAGTGACACCCGCAAACGTCACCGGCACGTTGAGGTCGCCGATACCGCGCTTGTCGGTTTTCATCGGGTGGCTGGCCAGGGCCTGCACGCCAAGATCGGTCTGGGCGATGACGTCCACATCACGAATGCAGCCGTAGATGACCAGCCCTTCCCAACCGTTTTTCGAGGCTTTCTCGGCGAGCATGTCGCCCAGCAGCGCACGGCGCAGGGAACCGCCACCGTCCACCACCAGCACCTTGCCATTACCCTTGAGCTCGACCTGTTCCTTGACCAGCGAGTTGTCTTCGAAGCACTTGATGGTCACGATCTCGCCGCCGAACGAATCACGGCCGCCGAAATTGCTGAACATCGGGTCCAGCACCTGAACCAGCTCCGGATAGGCGTCGCACAGGTCAGGCGTAAGGTAATGGTTCATCGAATAACTCCTGTAACAAGGAAGACGATCAAGGATGTCGCACTCTTTTGAAACGAGTCCCGGCGGTCGCTGTTTACCTTAGCCCATGTCATGGTCGCTGAACGAACCTGAACACAAGCTGAAACGTAATAGCGAAACAGTCACTAAATATGACCAGAACCGTCCAATGCGTCATATCTTAGCCGCAAGCCGACTCGAACGAAATGCCCTTTTCAGGGCGCCGCGTTCAGACCGCTGCCGCCAGATCCGGCTTCTCGCCAAGCAATGGCGTGTGCTGATCCGCCAGCCAACGCGCCACCAGCGGCCAGACCTCAGCCTGCGCTGCCTTGCTGACCAGCATCTCGACATGCCCGAACTGATCGTTGAAACCCTGTTCACGGCCCAGGTTGATGAACTGCTTGTGCTCGGAGCCGATCTGTTCGAACAGTTTCTGGCACGCCCAGGCCGGATCCTGATGATCGCCCGCCGCGCTCACTGCCAGCACCGGCACCTGCACATCGGCAAGGCCTGCCCACCAATCCTTGTCCTTGTCGCCGAAACGGCCGAACAGTCCATACCAGCGCATGCTTTCCAGCGCCAGGCCGATCGGCTCGTCCTCGGGGCCGCGCTTGAGCCGCGAGCCAGACAACTGGGCAAAACGCTTGAGAATGAAGCGCCCGCTCCACTCCACCGGCGGAATTTTCAGCGGCCAGTACGTGCGGCTGACCTGGGTGCCGAAAAACGCCGCCGAGGCCACCGCCGGCTCACCTAGGTATTCGCCGCCCAGCGCGGCCGCCAACGTGATGCCACCCAGCGAGTGGCCGATCCAGTGCGGAATCTGCCCGCTCTGCTCCCGGACGAACGCGGCGATGGCCGGCAGATCGTAACGGGCATAGTCGGCGACGCGGTTGCGGCGGTAGTCCTCGTTGCGCTGGGACAGACCGTGACCGCGCATTTCCGGGATCCACACATCGAAGCCCAGCCGCGTCAGATACGCGCCCAGGCCCAGGCCCTTCGGCGAAAACCAGAAGCGCCGGTTGGAGAAACTGCCGTGCAGCAAGATCACCGGCACGCCGCGCGACGCCGGCTCATCCGCCATGCCGAGACGGGTCACCGCGATTTCCACGGACCAGTCAGGGCTGTTGCCCGGTTTCAAACGGTAAACGTCTTCGCTCAGATCACCGCGTCGTTCGGCGCTGATCAGGGCGACAGGAAATAGGTTGCTGCTGCTTTGCATAATGCTCTTGCACAAAAAAGGGCGGCATCCGGAGAGCTCGCCCTACTTCAATCTTAAAGCCCCGACCCGGTTCAACGGGTCGGAGCTTCATTCACGGCTTATTCCGCCGCCTGGCCTTCGGCAAGGAAGAACCAGGTTTCCAGCACGGTGTCCGGGTTCAGCGACACGCTTTCGATGCCCTGCTCCATCAGCCACTTGGCCAGGTCAGGGTGGTCCGAAGGACCCTGACCGCAGATGCCGATGTACTTGCCGGCCTTGTTGCACGCAGCAATCGCGTTGGCCAACAGCTTCTTAACCGCCGGATTACGCTCGTCGAACAGGTGCGCAATGATCCCGGAGTCACGGTCCAGACCCAGTGTCAGCTGAGTCAGGTCGTTGGAGCCGATCGAGAAACCGTCGAAGAATTCGAGGAACTCTTCAGCCAGGATCGCGTTGGATGGCAGTTCGCACATCATGATCACGCGCAGACCGTTGTCGCCACGCTTGAGGCCATTCTCGGCCAGCAGATCCACCACCTGGCTGGCTTCGCCAAGGGTACGGACGAACGGCACCATGATTTCGACGTTGGTCAGGCCCATCTCGTTGCGCACGCGTTTCAGCGCACGGCACTCGAGTTCGAAGCAGTCGCGGAACGATTCGCTGATGTAACGCGACGCGCCACGGAAGCCCAGCATCGGGTTTTCTTCTTCCGGCTCGTAGAGTTTGCCGCCGATCAGGTTGGCGTATTCGTTGGACTTGAAGTCCGACAGACGCACGATGACCTTCTTCGGTGCGAACGCAGCGGCCAGGGTGCTGATGCCTTCAACCAGCTTCTCGACATAGAAGCCGACCGGATCGTCGTAACCGGCGATGCGCTTGTCGACGCTTTCCTTGATGTCCTGTGGCAGGCCGTCGTAGTTCAACAGCGCTTTCGGGTGCACGCCGATCATGCGGTTAATGATGAATTCCAGACGGGCCAGGCCCACACCGGCGTTCGGCAGTTGCGCGAAGTCGAAGGCGCGGTCCGGGTTGCCGACGTTCATCATGATCTTGAACGGCAGCTCCGGCATGGCGTCGACGGAGTTCTTCTTGATGTCGAAACCCAGTTCGCCTTCGAAGATGTAACCGGTGTCGCCTTCGGCACAGGACACGGTCACGCCCTGGCCATCCTTCAGCAGTTGGGTGGCGTTGCCGCAACCGACAACAGCAGGAATACCCAGCTCACGAGCAATGATCGCCGCGTGGCAGGTACGGCCGCCACGGTTGGTGACGATGGCGCTGGCGCGCTTCATGACCGGTTCCCAGTCCGGGTCGGTCATGTCGGAGACCAGTACGTCGCCCGGCTGAACCTTGTCCATCTCGGAGACGTCCTTGATGATCCGCACCTTGCCGGCGCCGATGCGCTGGCCAATGGCACGGCCTTCCACCAGCACGGTGCCGGTTTCTTTCAACAGGTAACGTTCCATGACGTTGGCCTGGGTGCGGCTCTTCACGGTTTCCGGACGGGCCTGCACGATGTACAGCTTGCCGTCGTCACCGTCTTTGGCCCACTCGATGTCCATCGGGCAGCCATAGTGCTTCTCGATGATCATCGCCTGCTTGGCCAGCTCGCTGACTTCAGCGTCGGTCAGGCAGAAACGCGCGCGTTCGGCCTTGTCGACATCAACGGTTTTCACGGAACGACCGGCCTTGGCCTCGTCGCCGTAGATCATCTTGATGGCCTTGCTGCCCAGGTTGCGACGCAGGATCGCCGGGCGACCGGCTGCCAGCGTGCCCTTGTGGACGTAGAATTCGTCCGGGTTCACCGCGCCTTGTACAACGGTTTCGCCCAGGCCGTAGGCGCCGGTGATGAACACCACGTCACGGAAGCCGGATTCGGTATCGAGGGTGAACATCACACCGGCGGTGCCGGTTTCCGAACGCACCATGCGCTGCACGCCGGCCGACAGGGCGACCAGCTTGTGGTCGAAGCCCTGGTGCACGCGGTAGGAAATGGCACGATCGTTGAACAGGGAAGCGAACACTTCCTTGGCCGCGCGGATGACGTTTTCCACGCCACGGATGTTCAGGAAGGTTTCCTGCTGACCGGCGAACGAAGCGTCCGGCAAGTCTTCGGCGGTGGCGGAGGAACGCACGGCCACGGCCACGTCAGGATTGCCGGCCGACAGCGCGGCGAACGCGGTGCGGATCTCGGTGTTCAGTTTTTCAGGGAATTCGGCTTCCATGATCCATTGGCGGATCTGAGCGCCGGTCTTGGCCAGGGCATTGACGTCATCGACGTCCAGCGCATCGAGGGCCTTGTGGATCTGATCGTTCAGACCGCTCAGTTCCAAGAAGTCGCGATAGGCTTGCGCCGTGGTGGCGAAGCCGCCGGGGACCGAAACACCGGCACCGGCCAGGTTACTGATCATCTCGCCCAGGGATGCGTTCTTGCCCCCCACATGCTCAACATCGTGTTTGCCGAGCTTATCGAGGGAAACTACGTACTCTACCAAGGTGATCTCTCCACTAACTGTGTTGGAAAAGCTCAGAAACCGGCGGCTCGGGGGAGCGTTGGCCGGCTGTATGGCCTGGACCTGGAAAATAAGTGAGAATGCGGGCCAATGGCGGCCGGCAAATCGCGCCTATCATATCCAGAAATACTCATTAGCTTAAGGCCCAAGGTGCAAATGAAACGATCTGCTTTCTTTATCTCCGATGGCACCGGCATCACCGCCGAAACCCTGGGTCAAAGCCTTCTGGCGCAGTTCGAAAACATTACCTTCAGCAAATTCACGCGGCCGTACATCGACAGCGTTGAAAAAGCGCGGGCCATGGTACAACAAATCAACAAAGCCGCTGAAACCGACGGTTTCCGGCCGATCATCTTCGACACCATCGTCAATCAGGACATTCGTGAGATTCTCGCAACCTCCAATGGTTTCATGATCGACATCTTCTCGACGTTCCTCGCCCCGCTCGAGCAGGAACTGACCGAGCATTCTTCCTACACCGTCGGCAAATCCCACTCCATCGGTCACAACTCCAATTACATGGAGCGGATCGAGGCGGTGAACTTCGCCCTCGACAACGACGATGGCGCCCGCACCCACTATTACGACAAGGCCGACCTGATACTAGTGGGCGTGTCGCGTTGTGGTAAGACGCCGACGTGCCTGTACATGGCGATGCAGTTCGGCATCCGCGCGGCCAACTACCCGCTGACCGAAGACGACATGGAACGCCTGCAACTGCCGGCCGCCCTGCGTGCTCACCAGCACAAGCTGTTCGGCCTGACTATCGATCCGGACCGCCTCACCGCGATCCGCAACGAACGCAAGCCCAACAGCCGCTATTCGAGCTACGCCCAGTGCGAGTTCGAAGTGCGCGAGGTGGAAAACCTGTTCCGCCGCGAGAACATTCCGCACATCAACTCCACGCATTTCTCGGTAGAAGAAATTTCCGCGAAGATCCTCGTGGAAAAAGGCGTGGAGCGGCGCTTCAAATAACCAATAAATCGACAAACCGGTTCACCGGCGTGGTTTCAAGCCGCGCCTGATCCTTGCACAGCGCAAGAATCTCCCCGCTGCGCTGCCCGGTGAAACGGGTGGCCAGATTTGCCCTGAACTTGTCCTCCAGCAATGGAATGCCCTCGGCGCGACGCCGGCGATGGCCAATCGGGTATTCCACCACCACGTTCTCCGTGCTCGAACCGTCCTTGAAAAACACCTGCACCGCGTTGGCAATCGAGCGTTTGTCGGCCTCCAGGTATTCACGGGTGAAGCGCGGGTCCTCGACGATGACCATTTTCTCGCGCAGCACATCGATGACCGGATGGGCCTTGTGGAAATCGTCTTCGTACTGCTCGGCCACCAGATTGCCGAACGCCAGCGGCACGGCGGTCATGTACTGGAGGCAGTGATCGCGGTCGGCGGCATTGGCCAGCGGCCCGACCTTGGAAATGATGCGAATCGCCGATTCGTGGGTGGTGATGACGATCCGGTCGATCTCATGCAGACGATTACGCACCTGCGGGTGCAAGGTCACGGCGGCTTCGCAGGCGGTTTGCGCGTGGAATTCGGCGGGGAAGCTGATTTTGAACAGCACGTTCTCCATCACGTAGCTGCCGAACGGTCGGGAAAAACTGAAGGCGCGCTTGTCTTCGGGCTTGAGCGCCAGATCGTTGTTGGTGTGGCTGAACAAAACGTCGTAAAAGCCCCATTGTTTGGCACTCAAGACGCCGGGGATTCCCATTTCGCCGCGCATCGCGATATCCGCCAGCCGCACGCCCCGGCTCGATGCATCCCCCGCCGCCCAGGATTTGCGTGAACCGGCGTTCGGCGCATGGCGGTACGTGCGCAATGCCTGGCCGTCGGCGAACGCGTGGGACAACGCTGATAACAGCTGCTCACGGTTGGCGCCCATCAGTTTGGCGGTCACGGCAGTCGAGGCCACCTTCACCAGAATGACGTGGTCGAGTCCTACGCGATTGAACGAGTTTTCCAGCGCGATCACGCCCTGGATTTCGTGGGCCATGATCATCGCTTCGAGTACATCGCGCACCGTCAGCGGCGTTTCACCATTTGCCAGACGCTTTTGCGACAGGTGATCGGCCACCGCGAGAATCCCGCCGAGGTTGTCCGACGGATGCCCCCATTCGGCGGCGAGCCAGGTGTCGTTGTAATCGAGCCAGCGCACGATGCAGCCGATGTCCCACGCGGCTTTGATTGGGTCGAGGCGATAGGACGTGCCTGGAACTCGGGCGCCGAATGGGACGACGGTGCCTTCGACGATGGGGCCAAGGTGTTTGGTGCACTCGGGGAAACGCAGAGCCAGCAGGCCGCAGCCCAGCGTGTCCATCAGGCAGTTGCGGGCGGTGTCGAGGGCTTCGGCAGATTCGATCTTGCAGGTGAGGACGTAATCGGCGATGTCCTGCAGGACACGGTCGTAGTCGGGGCGGTTGTTCAGGTCGACGTTGGCGCTCATTGCGGTTCTCCTGGGTGGGGAATGATGAGTGGTGGGGTCTTCCTCAGGGGGCTGGTTGGTTTTTTTGTTTAGAGCAGATCGTGGGTGTCTGCTTTGGGGTGTTTCTTCAGTTGGATTGTTGCCCTCACCCTAGCCCTCTCCCGGAGGGAGAGGGGACCGAATGGGGGATATTCAAGCGTTACGCCGACCTGAACGTCTTTCTGTGAATCCATAATCGCCAAGATGCTTCAGGTCGCAGGACATCTAATTACAACTCGGCCAGCCCCCTCTCCCTCCGGGAGAGGGGGCTGGGGTGAGGGAGCTCTTGATCTTAAAAAGAGTCGCCAGGAACGCGCACGTAACCTTCCATCAGGACGCGTGCACTGCGGCTCATGATCGCTTTCTTCACAACCCATTCGCCATTTTCAAGGCTGGCCTCAGCCCCCACACGCAACGTCCCGGACGGATGCCCGAACCGCACGGCATTGCGTTCAACGCCGCCGGCCGCCAGGTTTACCAAGGTGCCGGAGATCGCTGCGGCGGTGCCGATCGCCACCGCCGCCGTCCCCATCATCGCGTGGTGCAGCTTGCCCATCGACAACGCCCGCACCAGCAAATCCACATCCCCGGCGCCAATGGCTTTGCCACTGGATGCCACGTAATCCGCAGGTTTGGCAACGAACGCCACTTTCGGCGTGTGCTGACGCTTGGCCGCTTCATCCAGACTGGAAATCAGCCCCATGCGCAAAGCACCGTAGGCACGAATGGTCTCAAACATCTGCAACGCTTTCGGATCGCTGTTGATCGCGCTCTGCAGCTCGGTGCCGGTGTAACCGATGTCTTCGGCGTTAACGAAGATCGTCGGGATACCCGCGTTGATCATGGTCGCCTTGAACGTGCCGATGCCCGGCACCTCCAGCTCATCGATCAGGTTGCCGGTAGGGAACATCGAGCCACCGCCGCCCTCTTCTTCCGCCGCCGGGTCCATGAATTCGACCTGGACTTCGGCGGCCGGAAAGGTCACGCCGTCGAGTTCGAAATCGCCGGTTTCCTGGACTTCGCCATTGGTGATCGGCACGTGGGCAATGATCGTTTTACCGATATTGGCCTGCCACACGCGAACCACCGCCACACCGTTGTGCGGAATGCGGCTGGCGTCCACCAGACCGTTGCTGATGGCGAACGAACCGACTGCCGCCGACAGGTTGCCGCAGTTGCCGCTCCAGTCCACGAACGGCTTGTCGATCGACACCTGACCGAACAGGTAATCGACGTCGTGATCGGCCTTGATGCTTTTCGACAGGATCACGGTTTTGCTGGTGCTCGAGGTGGCGCCGCCCATGCCGTCGATCTGCTTGTCGTACGGGTCGGGGCTGCCGATGACCCGCAGCAACAGCGCATCACGGGCCGGGCCGGGAATCTGCGCCGCTTCGGGCAGATCCTTGAGGCTGAAAAACACGCCTTTGCTGGTGCCGCCACGCATGTAGGTAGCGGGGATTTTGATCTGCGGTGCGAAATTAGCTGCGTGAGCCATGGTGCTCCTTAACGAAGGCATGGGACTTGAAGTCCCATGCCCACATCAGTTGATTTAAACGGCAACCGCCGACTCTTCGAGGAAGTCCTGAGCGAAGCGCTGCAACACGCCGCCGGCCTCGTAGATCGACACTTCTTCGGCGGTGTCGAGGCGGCAGGTCACCGGCACGTCGACGCGTTCGCCGTTCTTGCGATGGATCACCAGCGTCAGGTCGGCGCGCGGCGTGCGCTCACCGATCACGTCGTAGGTTTCGCTGCCGTCGATGCCCAGCGTCTTGCGGTCATTGCCCGGTTTGAACTCCAGCGGCAACACGCCCATGCCCACCAGGTTGGTGCGGTGAATGCGCTCGAAACCTTCGGCGGCGATCGCTTCCACACCCGCCAGACGCACGCCTTTGGCCGCCCAGTCGCGGGACGAACCCTGGCCGTAGTCGGCGCCGGCGATGATGATCAGCGGCTGCTTGCGTTCCATGTAGGTTTCGATGGCTTCCCACATGCGCATCACTTGGCCTTCCGGCTCGACACGGGCCAGCGAACCCTGCTTGACCTTGCCGTTTTCCACGACCATTTCGTTGAACAGTTTCGGGTTGGCAAACGTTGCGCGCTGCGCGGTCAAGTGGTCGCCACGGTGGGTCGCGTAAGAGTTGAAGTCCTCTTCCGGCAGGCCCATTTTCGCCAGGTATTCGCCGGCGGCGCTGTCGAGCATGATCGCGTTCGACGGCGACAGGTGATCAGTGGTGATGTTGTCCGGCAGCACCGCCAGCGGGCGCATGCCCTTGAGCGGTCGCGCCCCGGCCAGCGCGCCTTCCCAGTACGGCGGACGGCGGATGTAGGTGCTCATTTCGCGCCAGTCGTACAGCGGCGTGACTTTCGGGCCGGTGTCTTCATGGATGGCGAACATCGGGATGTAGACCTGACGGAACTGCTCAGGCTTGACCGAGGATTTCACCACCGCGTCGATTTCTTCGTCGCTCGGCCAGATGTCTTTCAGGCGGATTTCCTTGCCGTCGACCACGCCGAGCACATCTTTTTCTATGTCGAAACGAATGGTGCCGGCAATCGCGTAGGCCACCACCAGCGGCGGCGAAGCGAGGAACGCCTGCTTGGCGTACGGGTGAATCCGCCCGTCGAAGTTGCGGTTGCCAGACAGCACAGCGGTCGCATACAGATCGCGGTCGATGATCTCTTGCTGGATCACCGGATCCAGCGCGCCGGACATGCCGTTGCAGGTGGTGCAGGCAAACGCGACGACGCCGAAACCGAGTTGCTCCAGCTCCGTGGTCAGCCCCGCTTCATCGAGGTACAGCGCCACGGTTTTCGAGCCAGGCGCCAGCGACGACTTGACCCACGGTTTGCGGGTCAGCCCGAGCTTGTTGGCGTTGCGCGCCAGCAGGCCGGCGGCGATCACGTTGCGCGGGTTGCTGGTGTTTGTGCAGCTGGTGATGGCGGCGATGATCACCGCGCCGTCAGGCATTTGCCCCGGCACGTCTTCCCACTGGCCGGCGATGCCTTTGGCCGCCAGATCCGACACCGCCACACGGGCGTGCGGGTTGCTCGGGCCGGCCATGTTGCGCACCACCGAAGACAGATCGAAGGTCAGGCCGCGCTCGTATTGCGCGCCTTTCAGGCTGTCGGCCCAGAGACCGATCTGCTTGGCGTATTGCTCGACCAGCTGAACTTGCTGGTCTTCGCGACCGGTGAGTTTCAGGTAATCGATAGTCTGCTGGTCGATGTAGAACATCGCCGCCGTGGCGCCGTATTCCGGGGCCATGTTGGAGATGGTCGCGCGGTCGCCGAGGGTCAGTGCCGAAGCACCTTCGCCGAAGAACTCCAGCCATGCGCCGACCACTTTCTGTTTGCGCAGGTATTCGGTCAGCGCCAGCACCATGTCGGTGGCGGTGATGCCCGGTTGCAGCTTGCCGGTCAGTTCGACGCCGACGCTTTCCGGCAGGCGCATCCACGACGCGCGGCCGAGCATCACGCTTTCGGCTTCCAGACCACCGACACCGATGGCGATCACGCCCAGCGCATCGACGTGCGGGGTGTGGCTGTCGGTGCCGACGCAGGTATCCGGAAATGCCACGCCGTCGCGCACCTGAATCACCGGAGACATTTTCTCCAGGTTGATCTGGTGCATGATGCCGTTGCCCGGCGGGATCACGTCGACGTTCTTGAACGCCTTCTTGGTCCAGTTGATGAAGTGGAAGCGGTCTTCGTTGCGACGGTCTTCGATGGCGCGGTTCTTCTCGAACGCCTGGGCGTCAAAACCGCCCGCTTCAACCGCCAGCGAGTGGTCGACGATCAGTTGGGTCGGCACCACCGGGTTGACCTGCGCCGGGTCGCCGCCCTGCTGGGCAATCGCGTCGCGCAGGCCGGCCAGATCCACCAGCGCGGTCTGGCCGAGAATGTCGTGGCACACCACGCGAGCCGGGAACCACGGGAAGTCGAGGTCGCGTTTGCGCTCGATCAGTTGTTTCAGGGAATCGGTGAGCGTGGCCGGGTCGCAGCGACGCACGAGGTTTTCCGCCAGCACGCGAGAGGTGTACGGCAGGGTGTCGTAGCTGCCGGGCTGGATCCCATCGACAGCCGCGCGGACGTCGAAAAAGTCCAGCGGCGTGCCGGGCAGGTTCTTGCGAAATTCTGTGTTCATCGGTCAGGACTCGGTCACGGTAGTTTCAAAGAGGGGGCGCCTGTGCCGGCGCCCTCCCCGGTCAGCGCTGTTCGATGGGCACGAACTTGCGCTGTTCGACGCCGGTGTACTCGGCGCTTGGACGGATGATGCGGTTGTTGGCGCGCTGTTCGAACACGTGCGCCGCCCAGCCGGTCAGGCGCGAGCAGACGAAGATCGGGGTGAACAGCTTGGTGGGGATGCCCATGAAGTGGTACGCCGAGGCATGGTAGAAGTCGGCGTTGGGGAACAGTTTCTTCTGCTCCCACATGGTCTTGTCGATGGCTTCCGAAACCGCGAACAGCACCTTGTCGCCCACTTCGTCGGCGAGTTTTTTCGACCAGCCCTTGATCACCTCGTTGCGCGGATCGCTGTCCTTATAGATCGCGTGACCGAAGCCCATGATCTTGTCCTTGCGTTCCAGCATGCCGAGGGTGCCTTTGATCGCCTCTTCCGGCGACGAGAAGCGCTCGATCATTTCCATCGCCGCTTCGTTGGCGCCACCGTGCAGCGGGCCGCGCAGCGAACCGATGGCCGCCGTGACGCAGGAATACAGATCGGACAGGGTCGAAGCGCACACGCGAGCGGTGAAGGTCGAGGCGTTGAATTCGTGCTCGGCATAGAGGATCAGCGACACGTTCATCACTTTGACGTGCAGTTCGCTCGGCTTCTTGTCATGCAGCAGGTGCAGGAAGTGGCCACCGATGGACTGCTCGTCAGTCACGCAGTTGATGCGTTTGCCGTCGTGGCTGAAGCGATACCAGTAACACATGATCGCCGGAAACGCGGCCAGCAGGCGGTCGGTCTTGTCGCGTTGCTCGGAGAAATCTTTCTCCGGCTCGATGTTGCCCAGGAACGAGCAACCGGTGCGCATCACGTCCATCGGGTGGGCGTCGGCGGGGATGCGTTCCAGCACTTCTTTCAGCGCTTGCGGCAGGTCGCGCAGCTTGCCGAGTTTGTTCTGGTAGTCGGCGAGCTGTGCCTTGGTCGGCAGTTCTCCGTAGAGCAGCAAGTACGCCACTTCTTCAAATTGTGCGTCTGCCGCCAGTTCGCGCACGTCGTAGCCGCGATAGGTCAGCCCGGCACCGGCCTGGCCCACGGTGGACAGTGCGGTTTGCCCGGCAACCTGGCCCCGGAGCCCGGCGCCACTGAGTACTTTTGCTTCGGCCATTGTTGTCTCCAATCTTGAATTTATTAGGGAGTACGGTTGCGGCTTACTTCTTCGCCGCAAACAACGCGTCGAGCTTCTGCTCGAAGGTGTGGTAATCGATGCGATCGTAGAGCTCCATGCGAGTCTGCATGGTGTCGATGACATTCTGCTGAGTGCCGTCGCGGCGGATCGCGGTGTAGACGTTTTCCGCAGCCTTGTTCATCGCGCGGAACGCCGACAGCGGGTACAGCACCAGCGACACATCGGCGCCGGCCAGTTGCTCGGTGGTGTACAGCGGCGTCGAGCCGAATTCGGTGATGTTGGCCAGGATCGGCGCTTTCACACGGCTGGCGAACAACTTGTACATCTCGAGTTCAGTGATGGCTTCCGGGAAGATCATGTCGGCGCCGGCCTCGATGCACGCAGCGGCGCGATCCAGTGCCGATTCCAGACCTTCAACGGCCAGGGCGTCGGTGCGGGCCATGATCACGAAACTGTCGTCGGTGCGGGCATCGACGGCAGCCTTGATGCGGTCGACCATTTCCTGCTGGGTCACGATTTCTTTATTAGGGCGGTGACCGCAGCGTTTGGCGCCGACCTGGTCTTCGATGTGAATCGCCGCCGCGCCGAACTTGATCATCGACTTGACGGTGCGGGCCACGTTGAACGCCGAAGCGCCGAAACCGGTGTCCACGTCCACCAGCAGCGGCAGGTCGCAGACGTCGGTGATGCGGCGCACGTCGGTCAGCACGTCATCCAGGCCGGTGATGCCCAGGTCCGGCACGCCGAGGGAGCCGGCAGCCACCCCGCCACCCGACAGGTAGATCGCCTTGAAACCGGCGCGCTTGGCCAGCAGCGCGTGGTTGGCGTTGATCGCCCCGACCACTTGCAGCGGATGTTCGCTGGCGACCGCATCGCGGAAACGCTGGCCTGGAGTGCTCTTGTTGGAACTCATGACTCACCTCGTTCAGTGGCTGTCTTATTGTCGGCGCCGTCCTGGTAGTGACGGGCGATGTTGCGTTTCGAGGCGCCGATGTGACGGCGCATCAACAATTCCGCGAGCTCGCCGTCACGGTCGGCGATGGCATCGAGAATCCGGTGGTGTTCGGCAAAGGCCTGGCGCGGGCGGTTGGGCGTGGTGGAAAACTGGATGCGGTACATGCGCACCAGTTGATAGAGCTCGCCGCAGAGCATTTGCGTGAGGGTGCGGTTGCCGCTGCCCTGGATGATCCGGTAGTGAAAGTCGAAATCGCCTTCCTGCTGGTAGTAGCCGACACCGGCCTGGAAGGCTGCATCGCGTTCATGGGTTTCCAGCACCCGGCGCAGTTCGTCGATTTCTTCGACGCTCATGCGTTCGGCCGCCAGACGGCAGGCCATGCCTTCGAGGGATTCACGGATTTCGTAGAGTTCGAGCAATTCGGCGTGGCTCAGCGACACCACCCGCGCACCGACGTGCGGTACGCGCACCAGCAGGCGCTGGCCTTCCAGCCGGTGGATCGCCTCGCGCAGCGGCCCGCGGCTGATGCCGTAGGTGCGCGCCAGTTCCGGCTCGGAGATCTTGCTGCCCGGGGCGATCTCGCCTTTGACGATGGCCGCCTGGATGCGTCGGAAGACGTTTTCCGAGAGCGTCTCGGAATCGTCGCCGTTGATCACCGGGGGATCGAGTTGATCCAGCATATTGTCGACACCTTCAAATCCAATGCGGCAAAAACTAGCGAACCAGCCCGCATCAGTCAAAGGATAAATACAGATTGTCGACAATCGTCTAATAAGCCTTCATATCAGCCCCAAGGGTTATAGACCGGTCCCGCCGCTGGCGCCATAAAACCACCGTGCTAGAATGCCGCCCGCATTTGCGAGTCATTTGCACGGCTTGTCATAAAAAGCTGATAGGCACACGAAGGCGCATGGGCAGACAGGATTTCCTGATGCCATGGCCCTGAACCGAGAACGGAACGCTGCTCGCCAGGATTTATGAGACTCAAGCCCTTCCCCACATTCTTTGCACTGTTTTGCCTGCCCGGCCTCGCCGCGGCGGGGGAAAAGACCGTGTACGGCCTCAACGAATACGCTGCCCTCGACGGGATCAACCTGGAAGTGGCGGCGAAACTCGACACCGGGGCGAAAACCGCCTCCCTGAGCGCCCGCGACATCAAACGTTTCAAACGCAACGGCGAGTCCTGGGTACGTTTCTACCTGGCCATCGACGCCGCGCATTCGCACCCGATCGAACGGCCGCTGGCCCGGGTCAGCAAGATCAAGCGCCGCGCCGGCGACTACGACCCTGAAGAAGGCAAGAAGTACACCGCGCGCCCGGTGATCGAGCTGGACATCTGCATGGGTTCGGCAATGCGCAGCATCGAAGTGAACCTGACCGACCGTAGTGCGTTCCAATACCCGCTTTTGATCGGCTCCGAGGCGCTGAAACGCTTCGATGCGCTGGTCGATCCCAGTCTTAAATACGCTGCCGGCAAACCCGCCTGCGCCATCGCCGCTCATACCGCCGAGTAATTTCCATGCGTTCTCTAACCTTCCACCTGAAAGTCCTGATCACCATCCTGGTGTTGCTGGGCGTTTCGGTTACGGCCTATCAGATTTTCGTGCTCGGCATTCCAGTGACCGAAGACGCCACCGACGACTTGTGGAACATCGACGCCAAGGTCGAGTTCGTTGCCAGCACCAAGGATCCGGTCAAGATCCAGATGTTCGTGCCGCCCCTGAGCCGCGATTACGTCAGCCTCAATGAAAGCTTCATCTCCAACAATTACGGTGTGGCGGTCAACCGTGTCGACGGCAACCGCAAGGTCACCTGGTCGGCACGCCGGGCCAAGGGCAACCAGACCCTTTATTACCGCCTGGTGCTGACCAAGCGTTACACCGCCGAGAAAACCAAGATCAAAGGCCCGACCTTCCGCGACAGCATGGCCATCGAAGGCCCGGAAAAGATTGCCGCCGAAGCCCTGCTCGCCCCGATCCGCCAGCACTCGGCCGACGTCGAGACCTTCATTGGCGAAGCGATCAAACGCGTCAACAACGTCAACGACGACAACGTGAAACTGCTGCTGGCCGGCGATCCGTCGACGCCGCACAAAGCCAAGATTGTCGAACTGCTGCTGTCCATCGCCCACGTGCCGGTGGAGAAAGTCCACACCATCCGCCTCGTCGCCGATCAGCCGCAAACTCCGGAACTGTGGCTGCGCAGCTTCAACGGCACCGACTGGCTGTACTTCAACCCGGAAACCGGCGAACAAGGCCTGCCGACCGACCGCCTGCTGTGGTGGAGCGGTGATGAAAACCTGATCACTGTCGACGGCGGCAAGAAGGCCAACGTGACCTTCAGCCTGAACAACAGCGAGATGAACGCGATTCGTCTGGCCAAGCTGACCGACGAAAACACCGACGCCAACTTCCTCGAATACTCGCTGTACGGCCTGCCGCTGCAAACCCAGCAGACGTTCATGATCATGGTGATGATCCCGATCGGCGTGCTGGTGATCCTGATCCTGCGCAACCTGATCGGCCTGCAGACCCTCGGCACGTTCACACCGGTGCTGATCGCCTTGGCCTTCCGCGAGACGCAACTGGGCTTCGGCATCCTTCTGTTTACCGTGATCACCGCGCTCGGGTTATCGCTGCGCTCGTATCTGGAACACCTGAAGCTGCAAATGCTGCCGCGCCTGTCGGTGGTGCTGACGTTCGTGGTGGTGCTGATCGCGGCGATCAGCCTGTTCAGTCACAAACTCGGTCTGGAGCGCGGGCTGTCGGTGGCGCTGTTCCCGATGGTGATTCTGACCATGACCATCGAACGTCTGTCGATCACCTGGGAAGAACGCGGCGCCAGCCATGCCATGAAAGTGGCGATCGGCACGCTGTTCGCAGCGTCCCTGGCGCACTTGATCATGACCGTTCCTGAGCTGGTGTACTTCGTGTTCACCTTCCCGGCGATCCTGCTGATCCTGGTGGGCTTCATGCTGGCCATGGGTCGTTATCGCGGTTATCGCCTGACTGAACTCGTACGTTTCAAGGCTTTCCTGAAGAAGGCTGACGCCTGATGTTCGGTTTCTGGAAGACCTGGAAGGCCCTGGAAGCCCGGGGCATCATGGGCATCAATCGGCGTAACGCCGACTACGTGCTCAAGTACAACAAGCGCAGCCTGTACCCGATCGTCGATGACAAGATCATCACCAAGGAACGCGCGATCAAGGCCGGCATTCACGTGCCGGAACTGTATGGCGTGATTTCCACGGAGAAGGAAATCGACAAGCTCGGCGAGATCATCGGCGGGCGCAACGACTTCGTGATCAAGCCGGCCCAGGGCGCCGGCGGTGACGGCATCATCGTCATCGCCGACCGTTTCGAGGGCCGCTATCGCACGGTGTCGGGCAAGATCATTGCCCACGAAGAGCTGGAGCATCACATCTCCAGCATCCTCACCGGTCTGTATTCGCTGGGCGGCCACCGTGATCGGGCGCTGATCGAATACCGGGTGACCCCGGACCAGATCTTCAAGAGCATCAGCTACGAAGGCGTGCCGGACATCCGCATCATAGTGCTGATGGGTTACCCGGTGATGGCGATGTTGCGTCTGCCGACCCGTCAGTCCGGGGGCAAGGCCAACCTGCACCAGGGCGCCATCGGCGTCGGTGTCGACCTGGCCACCGGCCTGACCCTGCGCGGCACCTGGCTGAACAACATCATCACCAAACACCCGGACACCACCAACGCGGTGGACGGTGTGCAATTGCCCTACTGGGACGGATTCATGAAGCTCGCCGCCGGTTGCTATGAGCTGTGTGGCCTGGGGTACATAGGCGTGGACATGGTGCTGGACCAGGAGAAAGGCCCGCTGATTCTGGAGCTGAATGCGCGGCCGGGGCTGAATATCCAGATTGCCAACGATTGCGGACTGACGTTGCGTACCCATGCGGTGGAAGCGCATCTGGAAGAGCTCAAGGCGCGCGGCGTGACGGAGTCGGTTGAAGAGCGGGTGGCGTTTGCTCAGGAGTTGTTTGGGCATATTCCGGCAGTCGAGGGCTGAAGCTCAGAAGCAAAAGCACCCTCACCCCAGCCCTCTCCCGGAGGGAGAGGGAGCCGACGGTGTTGAACATTCGAGTTACATCGACCTGAATGACCGAGTCGAACTCAGGCTTTGAAAAGCATGAAGATCTGCTCCCTTCCCCCTCTCCCCCTTTGGGGGAGAGGGCTGGGGTGAGGGGGTAGGCTTTTGACTTTGATCTGGCATCGGAGAGGACTACAATCCCCACCCCGCCTCGATGGCCGATCTGCCCCGCCCATGTTGACCTGTTCCGTACACCCGCTGCCCTATCGCGCCAACCCCGCCGACTATTTCGCGGCCCTCCGCCATGCGCCCGGCGCCGTGCTGCTCGACAGTGGCCGGCCGAGTGCCGACCGTGGCCGTTATGACCTGCTCAGCGCCTGGCCGCTGGAACAACTGGCGGTGTTGCCGGACGAGCGCGGCGACGATTTCCTGCAACGTCTGCGGGACAATCTGACCCGCTTGGGCGACGCGCAATTGCCCGATGGGTACGAATTGCCCTTCGCCGGCGGCCTGATCGGTTACCTGAGCTACGACTTCGGCCGGCATCTGGAAAACCTGCCGAGCCAGGCCCGGGATGACCTGCAATTGCCCGATGCGCGTTTTGGGCTGTACGACTGGGCCTTGATCAGTGATCACCAATCGGCAACCAGCCAGTTGGTATTTCACCCTTCGGTCAGCGCCAGCGAGAAACAACGGCTGATCGATGTATTCAGCCAACCGGTGGGCGCCGAACTGACTCCGTTCAAGCTGAGCAGCCCGATGGCGGCAGATCTCTCAGCCGACGAGTACCGTCAGGCGTTCGAGCGTATCCAGCATTACATCCAGGCCGGCGACTGCTATCAGGTCAATTTCGCCCAGCGCTTCAGAGCGCCGTGCCAGGGCGATCCATGGCTGGCCTACTGCAAATTGCGTGAAGCCTGCCCGACGCCGTTTTCCGGATTCCAGAGCCTGCCTGACGGCAACGCGGTACTGAGCCTTTCGCCCGAGCGCTTCGTCAAAGTCAGCCAGCGTCAGGTGGAAACCCGCCCGATCAAGGGCACCCGCCCCCGTGGCGCGACCCAGGCCGAAGACGCGGCCAACGCCGCCGAACTGCTGGCCAGCCCCAAGGATCGCGCGGAAAACCTGATGATCGTCGACCTGCTGCGCAACGACCTGGGCCGCACCTGCCGCATCGGCTCGGTGCGGGTGCCGGAGTTGTTCAGTCTGGAAAGTTATCCGAACGTGCATCACCTGGTCAGCAGCGTGACCGGTGAACTGGCGGAAGATCGCGACGCTCTGGACCTGATCGCCGGCAGCTTCCCTGGCGGTTCGATCACCGGCGCGCCGAAGATTCGTGCGATGCAGATCATCGACGAACTGGAACCGACCCGACGTGGGTTGTATTGCGGTTCTTTGCTGTATCTGGACGTGCGTGGCGAGATGGACAGCTCCATCGCCATTCGCAGTCTGCTGGTGAAGGATGGACAGGTGTGCTGCTGGGGCGGTGGCGGGATCGTCGCCGATTCGGACTGGCAGGCGGAGTATCAGGAATCGATTACCAAGGTCAGAGTTTTGCTCGAAACCCTGCAAACCCTTTAACTAGAAGCGCCCCACGTTGATCGTTCCCACGTCGAGGCGTCGAACCGTCCGCGTGGGAATGCATCCCGTGACGCTCCGCGTCCCAGTGGACGCGGAGCGCCCATAGCGGCATTCCCACGCGGAGCATGGGAACGATCAAGGAATGTGATTACAGGGACAGGTCGCGGTTCGAAGCCTTGAGAAACTCCTGCTTCAAATCGGAAAACGTATGCACCGCCGGAAACTGCGGAAACTCGCGAATCACGTTATCCGGCGCATGGAACAGAATCCCCGCATCCGCTTCGCCCAGCATGCTGGTGTCGTTGTAGGAATCCCCCGCCGCAATCACCCGGTAATACAAGCCCTTGAAAGCCAGAACCGACTGACGTTTCGGATCTTTCTGACGCAACTGGTAACTGGTCACCCGCCCGGTGTCATCCGTAATCAGTCGGTGGCAGAGCAAGGTCGGAAAGCCCAGCTGACGCATCAGCGGCTGGGAAAACTCGTAGAACGTATCCGAAAGAATCACCACCTGAAACCGCTCGCGCAGCCAGTTGACGAACTCCACCGCGCCGTCCAGCGGCTTGAGGGTGGCGATCACTTCCTGGATGTCCGAAAGCTTCAGGCCATGCTCGTCGAGGATGCGCAGGCGCTGCTTCATCAGCACGTCGTAGTCGGGAATGTCCCGGGTGGTGGCCTTGAGCGATTCGATTCCGGTTTTTTCGGCGAAGGCGATCCAGATTTCCGGTACCAGCACCCCTTCAAGATCAAGACAGGCGATTTCCACAAGACACTCCCGTTTGTAATGTTTATTGAGTCGAGCGAGCCCGAACTCTAGCGGCTCGACCTGCACCGCGCAACGCAGAGGCTGCCCCGGCGCGCGTTGCTTTTTGTTACCATCGCCGCCATATAGAGCGCCCAGCGCCACCGACCTGTAGGAAGCCGCCCTGATGAGCCCAACGTTCGACGTCGTGGAACTCGCCACGACCTATGCCAACAAATCCCCGCAGGACATTCTCAAACTCGCGTTCGCCGAGTTCGGCGATGACCTGTGGATATCTTTCAGCGGCGCCGAGGATGTGGTGCTGGTGGACATGGCCTGGAAGCTGAACAAGAACGTCAAGGTGTTCAGTCTCGACACCGGCCGCCTGCATCCGGAAACCTACCGCTTCATCGATCAGGTGCGCGAGCACTACAAGATCGACATCGAACTGGTCTCGCCGGACTACACGAAACTTGAACCGTTCGTGAAGGAAAAAGGCCTGTTCAGCTTCTACAAGGACGGCCATGGCGAATGCTGCGGCATCCGCAAGATCGAGCCGTTGCGCCGTAAACTGTCCGGCGTCACAGCCTGGGCCACCGGCCAGCGCCGCGACCAGAGCCCCGGCACCCGCAGCGCCGTGGCGGTGATGGAAATCGATACAGCGTTCTCCACCCCGGAACGCACCCTGTACAAATTCAACCCGCTGGCGCAGATGACCAGCGAGGAAATCTGGGGCTACATCCGCATGCTGGAGCTGCCGTACAACAGCCTGCATGAGCGCGGTTTCATCAGCATCGGCTGCGAACCGTGCACCCGCCCTGTCCTGCCGAACCAGCACGAGCGCGAAGGTCGCTGGTGGTGGGAAGAAGCGACCCAGAAAGAATGCGGGTTGCATGCCGGGAACATCATCAGCAAGGCGTAAATTCCCAGCCCCGATGATGCGACTGTGGGAGCAAATCAGCTCCCACAGTGTTCTCTACCCGCTTTGAAAAATGTGTACACACGAATGTCACCATCGGTGCCATTTATGTGTGCACTTTTCGTTTCTGCGCCCTGAAAAGTTACATCACGCTACAGAAACACTCCTTCCCCGCGCCCGCCAAAATCCCTCCCGAAAAATAAATACCTGTTCGAACGGTCAATTTATATCGTCCGTATTTCAGCGACTTAGCGCTCTTCAATAACTTTTCGAAATCAGCGGTGATTTTCATAGATCGCCGGCTGGCACAGATCTGGCTTTGGTGCATGCATGTTTTGTATACAAAAACGCAAAACATGAACCCACACTTTCGATCCGCAAGCCTGAAGCGCCCTATCCCGTACAGGCTGCAGATGCCCCGTAACCAGTGATGTTTCACCGCCGCGACGAAGATCTGCCGAGCCCGAACGCTCATGCACAGTCATCGTGGCCCGAACATCAGGAGCCTGCCGGAATGCGTACGAGTCTCTCCAATAACAACATCGCGCTGAATCTGCCCGCCTCTTCACCCCTCGACCACAGCGTGCGCGGTGACGGCATCGCCGAACCGCTGCAACTGAGCCCGCGTCTGCACAACAGTGACCTCGCGCCGACCAAGGTCGAAGGACGGCGTTGGGGCAAATACAGCATCTTTGCCCTGTGGACCAACGATGTGCACAACATCGCCAACTACTCGTTTGCCATCGGTCTGTACGCCCTGGGCCTGGGTGGCTGGCAGATTCTGCTGTCGCTGGGGATCGGCGCGGCGCTGGTGTACTTCTTCATGAACCTGTCCGGCTACATGGGGCAGAAAACCGGGGTGCCGTTTCCGGTGATCAGCCGGATCAGTTTCGGCATTCACGGGGCACAGATTCCTGCATTGATCCGGGCGGTGATCGCCATCGCCTGGTTCGGGATTCAGACGTACCTGGCGTCGGTGGTGTTTCGCGTGTTGCTCACGGCAATCCATCCCGGTTTCGCCGACTACGACCACAACTCGATCCTCGGCCTGTCGAGCCTGGGCTGGGTGTGTTTCGTGGCGATCTGGTTCGTGCAGTTGGCGATCCTCGCCTACGGCATGGAAATGGTCCGCCGCTACGAAGCCTTTGCCGGGCCGGTGATTCTGCTGACCGTCGCCTGCCTCGCCGCGTGGATGTACACCCAGGCCAACGCGACCATCGCCTGGTCGATCCGCGAACCACTGACCGGCGGCGAGATGTGGCGCAACATCTTTGCCGGCGGCGCTTTGTGGCTGGCGATCTACGGGACGCTGATCCTCAACTTCTGCGACTTCGCCCGCTCTTCGCCGTGCCGCAAGACGATCAAGATCGGAAATTTCTGGGGCCTGCCGGTCAATATTCTGGTGTTCGCCGGGATCACCGTCCTGCTGTGCGGCGCGCAATTTCAGATCAACGGCCGGATCATCGAAAGCCCGACCGAGATCATTGCGTCGATTCCCAACACGTTCTTTCTGGTACTCGGATGCCTGGCGTTCCTGATCGTCACCGTGGCGGTGAACATCATGGCCAACTTCGTCGCCCCGGCCTTCGTGCTCAGCAATCTGGCGCCGAAATACCTGACCTTCCGCCGCGCCGGGCTGATCAGCGCGACGATTGCGGTGCTGATCCTGCCGTGGAATCTCTACAACAGCCCGCTGGTGATTGTGTATTTCCTGTCCGGCCTCGGCGCCCTGCTCGGCCCGTTGTACGGCGTGATCATGGTCGACTACTGGCTGATCCGCAAAGGCCGGATCCACGTACCGCAGCTGTACAGCGAAAACCCGAACGGCGCGTATTACTACAGCCGCGGGATCAACCTGCGGGCTGTGGCGGCGTTCATTCCAGCCGCGCTGATCGCCATCGTCCTGGCTCTGGTGCCGGGCTTCCACCTCGTTTCGCCCTTCTCCTGGCTAATCGGCGCCGGCATTGCCGGGATGCTTTACCTGATCATCGCCAAACGCCAGCCGCACTACGCCGACGTCGACGGTGAAGCCATCGCCGTCGACAACGTCAGCCACTGAATCTTTTGGCGGCCCTTCGCGGGGCCGCAGAACCAACCGTAATAAGGACTTCCCATGCGAATTCTCGTGGTCAACGTCAACACCACCGAATCCATCACCCAGGCCATCGCCCGTTCGGCGCAGGCTGTCGCTTCCCCCGGCACCGAGATTGTCGGCCTGACGCCGTACTTCGGCGCCGATTCAGTCGAAGGCAATTTCGAAAGTTACCTGGCCGCCATCGCTGTGATGGACCGGGTGATGTCCTACGACCAGCCGTTCGATGCGGTGATCCAGGCCGGCTACGGCGAACACGGTCGCGAAGGCTTGCAGGAATTACTCAACGTGCCGGTGGTGGACATCACCGATGCGGCGGCCAGCACCGCGATGTTTCTCGGCCACGCCTATTCGGTGGTCACCACGCTGGATCGCACCGTGCCGTTGATCGAGGATCGGCTGAAACTGTCCGGTTTGTGGGATCGCTGCGCCTCGGTGCGCGCCAGTGGTCTGGCGGTTCTGGAGCTGGAGCACGAACCGCAGCGGGCGCTGGAAGCCATCGTGCATCAGGCGGAACTGGCGGTGACTCAGGATAAAGCCGAAGTGATCTGCCTCGGTTGCGGCGGCATGGCCGGGCTCGACGAGAAGATCCGTCAGCGCACTGGCGTGCCGGTGGTGG
The DNA here is from genome assembly GCF_004368175.1 of Pseudomonas sp. CH235. Taxonomy (NCBI): domain Bacteria; kingdom Pseudomonadati; phylum Pseudomonadota; class Gammaproteobacteria; order Pseudomonadales; family Pseudomonadaceae; genus Pseudomonas; species Pseudomonas sp. CH235. The sequence continues at coordinate 4,625 of NZ_RRZJ01000003.1, read as the reverse complement.
ACGGTGTCACTGCGGCCGTGACCATCGCCGAATCGCTGGTGCGACTGGGCCTGTCGACGTCCAAGGTGCGAACCTATGCGACGCCTCGACCGAAAACCATCATCGGCTGGCCAGCACGTTTTGCGCGTTGAATCGCTCGGCGAGGCCCAGGGTTGAAAACTGCTCGATGACAAAATCGACGAACGCCCGGGTCTTGCCCGGCAGCAATCTGTGTTCGGCGTAATAGATGGAGATGTTGCCGTCGTCGACGTACCAGTCGGGCAAGACTCGCTGCAACGTCCCCGCCTCAAGATAGCCGACCGCAAACGGCATGCTCACCAACGCAATCCCCAACCCCTGCGCCGCCGTGGCGCAGGCGGCTTCTGAATCGCTCATGGTCATTCGTGCCTTGAGGGTTAGCGGGCTGTGTTGCCGGGTGCGATGCGTCAACTGCCACGAGCGCACGCGACCGGTCTGCGGTGAGCGGATCAGGATGCCGTCGTGCAGCTTGAGGTCGTCCGGCTCGCTGATCGGCGCGTATCGATCCAGATAATCCTTGGAAGCCACCAACACCCGATGCGCCGGTGTGAGCCTGCGCGCCACCACGCCTTGGGGCAGTTCGAAGCCACCGCCAATCGCCGCATCGAAACGCTGGCCGATCAGATCGACCTGGCGGTTATCGAAATGCCAGTCCGGGTTGATCGCCGGAAATCTTTTCAGAAACTCCCCCAGCAACGGCACGATGTACAAGCGGCCGAACACCGTGCCCATGCTGACTTTCAGCGTACCGGCCGGTTGACCACCAGCGCTGGCCAGATTGTTCACTGCATTCTGGATGGTGGTGAGACTGCCGCTGACCTCACTCAGAAACAGTTGCCCCGCTTCCGTCAGGGTCAATCTTCGGGTGCTACGCTGGAACAGCCTCACGCCGAGGCGCGCTTCCAGTTTCGCCACACTCTTACCCACGGCGGCCGGTGTCAGGCTAAGGCGTCGCGCGGCCTCGGCAAAGCTGCCGACTTCGGCGCTGCGCACGAAGCATTCGATACTGCTGAAGGTTTCCATGACCGCCACTATAAACTTTTGGTTTACACAGACTATAGCAACCACGGTCTACCCGCCTATTGGCGAGGGGCAGATACTCGACACCACACCAAGGCAGCCTGCCTTGAAACTTCTGGAGATCGAACATGACCACTCAAAACCTCAGCGGTAAAGTCGCTCTGATTCAAGGCGGCTCTCGCGGCATCGGTGCCGCCATCGTCAAACGCCTGGCCGCTGAAGGCGCCGCGGTTGCCTTTACCTACGTCAGCTCCGCCGCCAAGGCTGAAGAACTGCAAAACAGCATCACCGCTACCGGCGGCAAAGCCCTGGCGATCAAGGCCGACAGCGCCGACGCCGGTGCCATTCGCCACGCGGTAAGCGCCACTGTCGAAACCTTTGGCCGCCTCGACATCCTGGTCAACAACGCCGGTGTACTGGCCGTCGCCCCGCTGGAAGACTTCAAACTGGAAGACTTCGACCAGACCCTGGCAATCAACGTGCGCAGCGTGTTCATCGCCAGCCAGGAAGCCGCCAAACACATGGGCGAAGGCTCGCGCATCATCAACATCGGCAGCACCAACGCCGACCGCATGCCCTTCGCCGGTGGCGGCGTGTATGCGATGAGTAAATCCGCACTGGTGGGCCTGACCAAAGGCCTGGCCCGCGACCTCGGCCCACGCGGCATCACCATCAACAACGTGCAGCCTGGCCCGGTCGACACCGACATGAACCCGGCTCACGGCGAGTTTGCCGACAGTCTGATCCCGCTGATGGCGGTGGGTCGTTACGGTAAAGCCGAGGAAATCGCCAGCTTCGTGGCCTACCTGGCAAGCCCGGAGGCCGGCTATATCACCGGTGCCAGCCTGACCATCGACGGTGGTTTCGGCGCCTGATTGATCAGATAGTCGATAACGAAAAACGACGCCCCTCCTTTGACAAAGGGGCGGCGTTTTTTTGTCTGCGGTTTGATCAGGCCCAGTCGAGCGCTGGCAATCCGCACGCACTCGGCGTGAACGCCTTCAACGTACGAAGAATCCCGTCGGCGTGTGCGTATTTTTCATCGGCCATGGCGGCATCGGGAATGGCGATGGCGGTCATGCCGGCTGCTTTCGCTGCCGTCACGCCGAATGGCGAATCTTCGAACACCAGGCAATCTTCCGGCGCTACACCCAGGCGGCGCGCGGCGGTGAGGAAGATGTCCGGCGCCGGTTTGGCCGCGCCGACTTCCGGGTCGTCAGCGGTGACGATGAAGTCGAACAACGCGAACCAGTCGCGGTGCAACGTGGTTTTCTGACCGAACGACTGGCGCGACGAACTGGTGCCGACGGCAATCGGAATGTTGTGCGCCTTGAGGTGGCGGATCAGTTCCTCTGCGCCCGGCATCGCTTGCGCGGTGGGAAAACGCTCGCGCATCAGCGGCTCGCGGATCACCAGAAACTCTTCGGCGGTGATCGGCAGGTCCAGCGCCTCGACCACATAACGCGCCAGATCGCCGGCGCCACGCACGATGATGTTCTGCTTGATGCTCCAGTCGAAGGTGCGCCCGTACCGCTCGGCAATCAGCGAGGTAACCTCGGTGTAGATGCCCTCGGTGTCCAGCAGCAAACCGTCCATATCGAAAATCACGGCCTTGATCGGGCCGAACGCCTTCAGCGGTGCATTCATCATCGGATCCGTTATCAAAGACATCCCGGGCGGCGTGGATAGCGCCGCTGCTCGGATCTGATTAAAGGGTTCAGCAGCATAACGAGCCCGGCCAAGGTTGAGCAACGGGCAATGTCGGTTGTCCGCCGAACGCCCTCTCGCACATTTAGAGAATCGCCCTACAGACATCGCCTACTCGGCTGACTTCTTTCCTGTTTGATCCCCCGCAAAGTTTCGCGCCATTCCCCTGATGCGCGCGAGTGACTGCGAATGCTTCCATCTGACCAACTCCTGAAACTGAACAACAGCATTGGTTTGCTGGTGGTCGCTGCGCTGAACCCTGATCAGCCTGACGTCGAAAAGCTGTTTCAGGAGTTTCGCCTTTGCCTCAACAACTATGACGCCTGGGCCGAGCAGTTCTGGACGGGCACCGCGCTGGGTGTCGAGCAAGTGTTCCAGGTCGGCAACGATGTCCGGCTCAGTGCACCGGTTGCCAGCCGCAAACCCATCAGTTCCTCCGTGGCCATGTGTTCCGCCAGCGGCTCCCTGACGCTGGTGCACATGTTCGAAGCCGCGCGGTTTGTGCCGATCGGCGATACGCCGGTGACCCTTGAACCGGTCATTTCCGATGTCGACGGTGTTCTGGGTTTCGGCGATCCACTGCATTACACCATCGGCCCCAGTGGCATTCTCAAGGTCGACGACTGCGACCGGGGCCAGCGTTATCGCATCACCTTCTTTCCCGATGTTTCCACTGCGCATATCCGGACGTTATACGCCTCGTATCAAGGCCTCATCGATGGTCTGGAAGGCTGGTTACGTGAGGAATGGAAAGGGTTTCAACCGCAGTGGACGGCGTTTTCCAGCGCCGGTTTCACCGAGCGTTACGGGCAGTTGCAACAGGCTGACTGGCACGGTTTTGAATCCGCCCTGAATGGCGTCTGGGACGACGTGAAGCAGCTGTTTGCCCTGCTTGCAGACTTGCAGGCCAACAGCGAAAAGCTTCTGCAGTACCTGTCCAGCGCTGAACTGGATGCCTTGCTTGCGGCGTCCTCCGAGGCCATCGCCAATGGCCTGCTGATGCTCGGCGATGAGCCGTTGCTGTTCATTTATCTGGCGGCCTTTACCAGTTGGCTGAAGATGCTGCCGCCGCAGTATCTGGCCGAGGTGGTGGCCGAAGTTCGCGCTGAGCTGCTGGTCAGTTTTCTTCTGATGTGTGTGTCGGGTGGCATGGGTGTGCCGCTGCGGTTGAGCACCAAAGTACTGGGCAAGATCAAGTCACCGCGTGCGCGGGAATGGCTGGCGGCTTCGGCGTTGCGGCTGGCGGAGCTGACCTCCGCGCCTGATCTGACCCGGCATGCGAGCGCGTTGAAACCGCTGATGGTCAATGCGGGTCCGGCACCGTTGCGGCCGACACCGGCTATTCCGCTGGAGGTTCGCACGGCGGATGCGCTGGTGCTGAAGGTGCCCAATCCGGCGGCCATTGCCCGCGACAAGTCCCATGGCATGACGCGAATGGAGCGGCATGAGCCTCGCGATGATGCTTCGGATCAGGCGAAAAATCCCAACGGTGACAGTGCCGATTGTGCGCCGCGGACCTGCACCAATGGCTGTCCGGTGTCGATGGTCACCGGCGAAGAGTTGTTGACCCTCACCGATGGTGTGCTCGATGGGCTGTTGCCGTTCGAGTTCAGCCGCTTGTACCGCAGCAGCGCGGCCGAGATTGATGTCGGGCTAGGGTTTGGCTGGAGTCACTCGCTGGCGCATCGGCTGGAGGTCGAGGGCGCTTCGGTGTTCTGGGTGGACCACGAGAACCGGCGCACGCGGTTTCCGTTGCCGAGTGTCGAGCGGCCGGCGATACACAACAGCCTGTCGCGGGCGGCGATCTTTCTCGGGGATGAGCCGGAGGAGTTGATTGTTGCGCTGGCGGGGGACGCGGCGCGGTTTTATCACTTTCGGGC